>NZ_JBHTIU010000016.1:0-92246 GCF_042677205.1 Paenibacillus residui | reverse complement strand
GGAGAAGCTCTTTTTCTATATCCGCTTTTTCCAATTCCTACACCCACAGAGATTTTACACTATCATAGACGATTGCCTGCTTCGGAGACAGGAGTAAATAAAAAAATTTCAAAAAAATGGATTGACATCTGTTATGGGCAATGGTAACATGCAAATATAATTCCAAGTAAATACATGGGAATAATAATTTACGGTAATCGATGAAAGTCGACCGGATCACCGGAGACACAAACCACACCTGATAAGGGGGGATTGTGTCTTTTTTTAATATAAGAAGGTATAAGTTTTCATCTATACCTGTTCTTATATTTCATCGGTAAACGCGCACGTCCTAGGGACGGCGATAGCCGTTTATCCTTGGTGCTTGTTTGTTAGAACGGGCAGAGATAGATGAACAAAACTACGGAAGAGGAGAGAACCCAAAATTGAAACTGCAAAGCAAAGGGCTGCTGATTGCAATCATGGCCATACTGCTGGCCCTGACCGCCGCATGCTCAAGCGGCCGGTCGGATTCTTCTGTGTCGGCTTCGGGAAAGGGGCCTGCGAATTCCTCCGGGAACAAGCCGGCGGTTGAGCTGCTGAATGTATCCTATGATCCAACCCGGGAGCTGTATGAACAGTTCAACCGGTCTTTCCAGGAGCTTTGGCTGGAGCAAACCGGTCAGACGGTGACCATCAAGCAATCCCATGGGGGCTCCGGAAAGCAGGGGAGATCCGTCATTGACGGCCTTAAAGCCGATGTCGTCACGCTTGCGCTGGCCTACGATATCGAAGAGATTCAGGCTGCGGGATTGATTTCGGAAGGCTGGCAGCAGCGGCTGGAAGCCAACAGCTCGCCTTATACGTCAACTATCGTTTTCCTGGTGCGCAGCGGCAATCCGAAGGACATTAAGGATTGGGACGATTTGATCAAGCCGGGGATTTCCGTCATTACACCGAATCCGAAAACGTCGGGGGGCGCCAGATGGAACTATTTGGCCGCTTGGGGCTATGCCGTCAAAAAATTCAACGGTGAGGAAGACAAGGTGAAAGAGTTTATCGGTGCCCTGTTCAAAAATGTTCCTGTCCTCGACTCCGGAGCGCGCGGCGCAACGACGACCTTCGTGGAGCGGGAAATCGGGGATGTGCTGATCGCCTGGGAGAATGAAGCTTTCCTGGCCATTCATGAACTCGGCAAGGATAAATTCGAAATCGTCATTCCCTCCATCAGTATTTTGGCGGAACCGCCGGTGGCCGTCGTAGACAAGGTGGTGGATCAAAAAGGTACCCGGGAGGTCGCCGAAGCCTATTTGAAATACCTGTATTCCGAAGAGGGGCAAAGAATAGCGGCGGAGAATTACTATCGTCCGCGTTCGGAGGAAGTCGCCAAACAATTTGAGGAGCAGTTTCCGAAGCTGGAGCTGTTAACCGTGGATGAAGATTTTGGCGGGTGGCAGAACGCGCAGCAGGTACATTTTGCGGATAACGGCACTTTCGATCAAATTTATGGTCCTTGACCTTGACGAGGAAAGAGACGCATCCGCCGATCGGTGCGATCGGAACTATATAAAGAGAAGGCTTAAGGGATGGTCTACAGCCATCCAAAGCATATTGGAGTGACTCCGGGTGAGAAGAAAAGAAAATCGTTTGCCGGGCTTCGGTTTATCGATGGGCTTCACTTTGTTTTATTTGGGTATTGTCGTGCTGCTGCCTTTATCGGCGATCTTTCTGCAAACATTCGAAATCAGTTGGGAACGGTTCTGGGAAATCGTGCTCGCCCCCCGCGTGCTCGCTTCCTTTCGGGTCACCTTCGTGACGGCTTTGCTCGCGGCACTGGTTAATGCCGTATTCGGGCTGCTGGTGGCCTGGGTTCTGGTCCGTTACTCCTTCCCGGGCAAAAAGCTGATCGACGGCATGGTGGATTTGCCGTTTGCCCTTCCGACCGCCGTTGCCGGGATCTCGCTAACCGCGATCTATGCGGAGAACGGATGGGGGGGAAGCCTGCTCAAGCATGTCGGAATTCAGGCCGCATTCACTCCGCTTGGCATTACGATTGCGCTAGTTTTTATCGGATTGCCCTTCGTCGTCCGGACGGTTCAGCCGGTGCTGCAGGAGCTGGAGAAGGAAGTGGAGGAAGCTGCCGTATCTCTGGGTGCCTTCCGTTGGAGGACCTTCCGCAGTGTCCTTCTTCCTCCGCTGCTGCCCGCGTTACTGACCGGTTTCGCCCTGGCCTTCGCCCGGGGAATCGGTGAATACGGCTCGGTCGTGTTTATTTCCGGCAATATGCCGATGAAGACGGAGATCGCTCCGCTATTGATCATGACGAAGCTGGAGCAGTACGACTACGCGGGAGCAACGGCTGTAGCGCTGGTCATGCTGGTAATCTCCTTCGTGCTGCTGCTGCTGATCAACTTCATGCAGTGGAGGCTAAGCCGGCGAATGCTTCGGAGTTAAGACATCGGCGTCATTTTAAATTAGTGGGAGGGGGGAGAGAAGTAATGGGGTGACGACAGCTTCAGCCCGGACACCTGCGGCCGCCCGGCCGCAGCATATTACGGAAGCACGCAGCGTACAGTGGCTGCTCATCGGCTTGGCGCTATTCTTTCTTGGGGTCGTGCTGGTGCTTCCCCTGATTTCTGTATTTACACAGGCTCTGAAAAAAGGGATCGAGGCCTATCTGGCCGCCGTGATCGATCCGGATGCGCTGGCGGCCATTCGCCTGACATTGATAACCGCCCTGATCGCCGTGCCTTTAAATACGCTCTTCGGTATCGCGGCTGCCTGGGCGGTGACGAAATACCGCTTTCGCGGCAAGCAAGCGCTGGTTACCCTGATCGATCTGCCGTTTGCCATATCACCGGTCATCTCGGGGCTGATCTTCGTCCTGTTATTCGGCTCCAGGGGGCTCTTCAGTCCTTATCTGGAGGGAATGAATCTGCAAATCATTTATGCTCTGCCGGGAATTGTGCTGGCCACGCTATTCGTTACATTTCCGTTCGTTGCCCGGGAGCTGATTCCTCTGATGCAGGCCCAGGGTACGCTCGAGGAAGAGGCGGCGATGACGCTGGGAGCCAGAGGCTGGCAAATTTTCAAACGGGTAACCTTGCCGAATATCAAATGGGGGCTGCTGTATGGAATGATTCTGTGCAACGCTCGCGCCATGGGGGAGTTCGGCGCCGTTTCCGTCGTATCCGGGCATATCCGTGGACAGACCAATACGCTGCCGCTTCATGTAGAAATATTGTACAACGAATACCAATTTTCCGCTTCATTCGCCGCCGCTTCTCTGCTTATGCTGCTGGCGCTGCTTACTTTGGCCGCCAAAAGCTGGGTGGAATGGAAGCACGGCCGCGAGCGGGAAGCACAGGGAAAGGAGGATAGCGTACATGCAGATTGAAGTCGAGGGGCTTAGAAAGCATTACGGCGATTTCGCGGCCTGCACGGAGGTAAGCTTCCGCATCGGCCAAGGCAATCTGATCGGATTGTTGGGGCCGAGCGGAGGAGGCAAGACGACGATTTTGCGTCTGCTCGCTGGCCTGGAGGTGCCCGATGCGGGGGAGATCCGTTTCGACGGCCGGCGGATTAACGAGGTCCCCCCGCAGAAGCGCGGGATCGGATTCGTTTTTCAAAATTATGCGTTGTTCAGGCATATGACCGTTTACGATAATATCGCCTTCGGCCTGAGCATTCGGAAGGCTGGAAAGGCCGATATTCGCCGCCGGGTAGAACAATTGCTGGCGTTAACCGGCCTGCAGGGGCTGGAGCGCCGTTATCCGCACGAGCTGTCCGGCGGACAGCGGCAGCGGGTCGCCTTCGCCCGAGCCCTGGCACCCGAGCCCCGGCTGCTGCTGCTGGATGAGCCATTCGCCGCCATTGACGCCAAGGTGCGCAAGGAGCTTCGCTCGTGGCTGAAGGAAATGATAAGCCGGGTCGGGGTGACGACGATTTTCGTCACCCACGATCAGGACGAAGCGGTGGAGGTGGCCGACGAAATCATTATTATCCATCAAGGAAGGCTGGAGCAGATCGGCACACCGATGGAGATTTACAACCGTCCGGCAAGCCCGTTCGTAGCGAAGTTTATCGGGGAATCCAGCCTGATCGGAAATCCGTCGGCCTTCCGAAGCTTCGCCGGCATAGCGGAGGGGGCGCAGGCGATCGTTCGCCCCGAATTTATCGAAGTCGGAAGCGAACGGGAGCTGTCTACCCCATCAGCCGCTGAACCGGGTGTCGTCAAGCAGTTATTTTTCCGCGGCAGCAGCTGGCTCGTGGAAGTAGAGGCGGGGGGCCAGACGCTGTTCGCCTACCGTTCCCTGGAATCCGCTCCTCTAACCGCGGGACAGGAGGTGCTGGTGCTGATACACCGGCTGTATCTGTATGCCGGCGGGCAGATGCAGACGATTGAGAACCAGGGCAAATACGATCCGATGCCTGTGCATATTTAGGAATCCGCGAGGTGATGGTGACGGGAAACTTCGTATATCTGGAACGGACACTGCCATAAGGGGGGATAGCAATTTCCTTAAAAGCTGGAGGACTACTTACCATGCACGATGCAACGCCTGCCGGGAAAGATGCGCGATGGGAAACCCTCTATAATGCTAACGTTGAGAGGATGTAAGGTGAACTGACAAATCACGCGCAAAAGTACATGTCTTTGAGACCACTTTAGTTAAAATGAGCCAAAGACATGCGAAAGTGCAGTTAAATTCGGCCATTTCGCTGATTTTCGGATTTTTCCGGCGATTGACCTACAGTTTTGCTCGTATTCTGCTATATTTGGCAGATACTACCAAATTGACATGCACTTTTGCTTGTCTTTGGGCGATGCTTTCCGGTTGGGACGGCACCAGAATGATGGATTCAAGGGGGGGACGCAATGAGAAGCTATCCAATGTTCGCTGACCTTCGGGGAAAGCAATGCGTCGTTGTCGGCGGCGGGCGGGTCGCAGAGCGGAAAGTCGCTTCACTGCTGGCTAGCGGCGCCCGCGTCAGGGTGATCAGCCCCTCGTGTACGGAGCGGCTGCGCGAGCTGGGGGCTCATGGGGAGATCGAGCTTACAGCAAGAAGCTTCGAGCCCGCGGATATTAATGACGCACTGCTGGTCCTGGCGGCTACGGACGATGCCGCGACGAACTTGCTCGTCAGCCGGTCGGCCGGTCCGCATCAATGGGTCAACGTGGCCGACCGCCCGGACCTCTGCAGCTTTACCGTTCCGGCGGTGGTGGAACGCGGGGCGCTCCGGATAGCCGTCGGAACGGAGGGCCGGTGTCCCGGGTTCGCCAGGAAGATGAGGGAATGGCTGCAGGGCATCATCGGCCCCGAATATGGGGAGCATCTGAATTTTGTGGCCGCATGGAGAACCCGGGCCCGGACCCTGATGCTCTCCCCGGATTCCCGGCGGGAGCTGATGGATCGTCTGCTGGACGACGCTTTGCTCGAGCTGACCCGCAGGGGGGACCTGGCGGCCAGAGATCGGGAGGCTGAGCGGTTCGCCGCCGGACTTCTCGGCAGGAAGGAGGGATGATTTGAAGAAAACAGCGGTGCTGGTCGTTGCCCACGGTTCCCCTGATCCGGGTTGGGTGGAGCTTGTCGATGAGACGGTTCGTCAGGCCGGGCTTCGGCTTCCGGTACATATTGGGTATTTGGGCGGAGTGCCGGAGCGGGGCATTGCCGCACAATTGATTCGTCTGGAACGAATCGGGATGCGTCATGTGCTGGTCGTTCCGTTATTCGTATCGGAGGGAAGCACACACCTGAACGAAATCCGATACAGCCTCGGACTGATTCCTGCTCCTGCTGTGGCCACGGATCTGCAGCGGCTGATCGTAAAGGTCCGCTTGCACTGGTGTCCTCCGCTAGAGGACGATGTCCGGATCATGCGAATCTTGGAGGAGCGGCTGCGGGAGCTGTCATCTGTCCCGGCTGGGGAGGCGCTGCTGACCGTAGGTCACGGCAGCGCGGTTCCGGGCTTTCAGGAGGCGTGGGAAAATTTGCTGCTGCGGGTGACGGAGCGGTTGAGACGGCAATTCGGTTTCAGCGCCGCCGCCTACGCGACATTAAGGCCGGATACGGTGGCCGCGCAGGCGAAAGCTCTGCTGACCTGCGGCCGTTTGCTTGTGCTTCCGCTGTTTTTGAGCGAAGGCTATTTTACAAATCGGGCCATTCCCGACAGATTAGAAGGCATTCATTATTCATATACCGGGAAGGCATATTTGCCGCACCCGCTAATAGCTGACTGGATTAGGCAAACGGTGGAGCAGGCTATGGAAACGCTATGGGGCGGGGCCGCTGTGAAAGCTCATTAAGGTGAGAATCACGACTATACTGCTAAAATGACAAATTCCCCTCGTCGGCTCCATGACTATACAAGATGAGGAAGGAAGCAAGGAACGGCAGTATAGGGAAGGTTGGGAGCGGCGAAGGGAAGCCGGCTGAATTCATATGAGACGGAGAGTGAAATAACCGTGACGGAAAAGCGGAATTGGAAGTGGGCAGACGATCCGAATTTAAACAAGATGGAGCTTACCAAGCTGGAGAAGGACGGTCTGGATGTTATCGAAACGATAATCGACAAGTACTCGAAGGAGGGCTGGCAATCGATCGAGCCGTCGGATCTGGACCGGTTCAAATGGGCGGGTATCTACCAGCAGCGGCCCAAGGACGGCCACTTCATGATGCGGGTTCGCATTCCGGGAGGAGTGCTGTCGCATGAGCAGGCGGATGCCTTGGCGGGCATTGCCGAGGACTACGGACGGGATTTGATCGATGTGACGACCCGCCAGGCTATTCAGTATCACTGGCTGACTGTAGAGAGCCTCCCGGACATCTTCGAACGGCTGGCTTCTGTCGGGTTGTCCTCTTTCGAAGCTTGCGGGGATTGTCCCCGGACCATTGTAGGCAATCCGCTGGCAGGGATCGATCCGCATGAGGTATTGGATACGAGGCCGATTGTGGCCGAGTTGGAGAAGTTTTTTCTGGGCAATCGGGATTTCTCCAACCTGCCGCGCAAATATAAAATGTCCATCTCGGCCAACGTGTACAACACGGGCCATGCGCAAATCAATGACCTGGCTTTTACCCCGGCCCGCAAGACGATTAACGGCAAGGAAGAGATCGGTTTTCACGTGTGGGTCGGAGGCGGATTGTCGACCAAGCCGCATATGGCCCGGCAGCTCGACGTCTTCTGCCTCCCGGAGGATGTTGTTCGGGTAGCCGCCGGAGTCACTACCATCTTCCGTGACTTCGGCTACCGGCATAAGCGGACTCACGCCCGCCTGAAGTATCTCGTCGCCGATTGGGGGCCGGAGAAGTTCTGCGAGGAATTGGTACGGGTCACCGGCGAGCTGCAGAGCCGTGGGGAGGATTTAATCCGGGGCTGGAATGCCGGATATTTCTACGGGATTCATGAGCAGAAGCAGAAGGGGCTGTATTACGCCGGACTGTCCGTTCCCGTCGGAAGAATGAATGCGGCGGAGATGCGTGAGCTGGCCCGTCTGGCTCGCGAATACGGGGACGGGACCATCGGAACGTGCAATTCGCAGAACGTCCTGATCCGCCAGATTCCGGCCGACAAGGTGGAAGCCTTCAAGGAGGAGTCTCTCATTGTCAACCGTTTCCGGTTAACGCCCAATACGTTCGTCGGCTATGCGGTCTCTTGCACAGGGATCGAGTACTGCAATCTCGCCGTCGTCGAGACGAAGGAAAGAATGAGAGCGCTCGCTGAGTATTTGGACGAAACGGTGGAATTGGATACGCCGCTCCGCATCCATATGGTCGGCTGCCCTAATTCCTGCGGGCAGCATCAGATTGCCGATATCGGACTGCAAGGGGCGCTGGTGAGAACACCGGATGGCATGGTGGACGCCTTTGATGTCCATGTTGGCGGTACGTTGGAAGGGGAAGCGCGGTTTAACCGCAAGCTCAAGATCAGGGTGGATGTGAACCGGTTGGGCCCTTTCCTGGCACAGTTGATAGGCGCCTATAAGGAAGAACGGCTCGAAGGGGAGACCTATTGGCAGTATGTGGAGCGAGTCGGGATCGAGACGATTCAGAGCCAGGCCGACAGTATTTTGACACCTGCTTGACGGAGCTTCGGAAAGTTTCTTGGACGATTACGATTCGTTGGAAAACTGCATCATCATATTTACGATACCTAAAAAGGAGGCATGGCTGATGCCGGAACAGCACACCGAGCCCTATTTGTATAAACTGGAAGCCATCTTGTCCCGGGAAAGGTTAATGACCGTCGTCGTCGTCTCATCCTCGGACGAGAAGGCTTTCACCTATGCGGAAAATCAACTGCTGCGGCACACGGTCGAACCGCCGGAAATCCGGTCGCTCGGAATTGTCGAGAAGAAGCCTCTCGGCCGAGACGGGGTCGGCTACTCGATTGAAACGCTGCAGTTCGATTAATCAAACTACCAGAGACATGGGGCGCTTGCTGCTTAAATCCACTCGGGAGCCTGAGGCGGCTAAGCGGTGCAAAGTGAAGAAGCCATGGGAAAGGAGCCGGAGCATGAAGGCCGGGAAAGTATACTTTATCGGAGCGGGACCGGGGGATCCCGGCTTGATTCCGTTAAAAGGGATCAAAGCGTTGGAGGAAGCCCAGGTGGTCGTCTATGACCGGTTGGCGTCCCCCCAATTGTTGGCCTATGTGAAGCAGGGCGCCCGCTTCGTGTTTTGCGGCAAGGAAGCGGGAAAGCATTCGATGGCACAAGAGGAAATTAACGAAATCCTCGTCCGTGAAGCTCTGCGCGGGAAAAAGGTAGCCAGGTTGAAGGGCGGGGATCCGAGCATCTACGGCCGGGTGGGAGAAGAGGCGGAGGCTTGCGCCAGACATGGGATTCCGTTCGAAATTGTCCCCGGCGTCACTTCCGGCATCGCAGCGGCTTCTTATGCCGGTATTCCGCTCACCCACCGCGAATGGAGCTCGAATACGGCCTTCGTCACCGGGCATCGCTGCGCGGGCAATGAGGGGAAGGAGACGAATTGGCAGGCAGCCTCCGGCTTCGACACCCTCGTGGTCTATATGGGGGTGAAGAATTTGCCGTATATTCGGCAGCGGCTGATTGAATGCGGCAAGCCCCCGGCCACCCCGGCAGCGCTGGTCCGGTGGGGAACGACCGGCGATCAGCGTACGCTCGCCGGCACCCTTGATAATATCGCCTCCAAGGCGCAGGAGGCGAACTTCGAGGCGCCGGCGATCCTGATCATCGGTGAGGTGGTCCGGCTTAGGGAAACTCTTGGCTGGTACGAACAAAAGCCGTTATTCGGCCGCAAAGTGCTGTTGTTTCAATCCGAACCTGCTACTCGGGGGGACGGCCGGCTTCTCGAGCAATGGGGCGCCGAGACGGCGGAGGTTCCGGTCCTTCCGGAACCCGCATTGGAAGCGGAACGAGTACTCCAGGCTGCGGAGTCCAGCGATTGGATCGTGTTTGCGGATGTATGGGAGGTGCAGTTTTTCTTCCAAGCCTTGCATGCGGCGGGAAGGGATATCCGCAACATAAATACCCGTATGGCGGCACTCAACGAAGGAGCGGCGGCGGAGCTCGCCCGAAGAGCGATAACGGTTGAATATGACTTTTCTGCGGATTACGCAGCCGGATCGGGAGTGCGGCCCGGGGTGCTTGGGAGCCGGATCGGCCTGCAGGAAGGAGCCCGCATGCTGCTGTTATCGCCCGATTACACCGGAATTAACGCCCCCTATTCGGAAGATGGGGTTTGCTGGCTATTGGCCGGCATGTCCCGGCAGAAGATTCGGGCTACCGCTTATCTGGCGGAGCTGTTCCGGGAGCGCGGCTTCGATACGCTCTGGATTGGCGATGTCCGTGCTATGTACGCTCTTCAGGAATTGGCAAACCGAGAGCCGGAGCTGGCTTCCAGGCTGCTGTGCATTCCCGAATTCATATGTGTAGGCGAGGGAACGGCGGCCGTAGCCGGAGCTTATGGCTGGAAGGTGACCCGGACTATTCGTGAAGGGGAATCGTTTGTCATAGATGCCGTGGAATGGCTGAATGAGAGCCGCATGGAAGGAAGCGCACTGCATCAGGAATTCGCCGGTTAAGGCGGAACGACGCGAGGAGGGAAACTTATGCCCGGTAACCAGTGGTTGTACGAAACACTGACAGAGGAACAGTATCGCGGTATCAATTCAGAACTGGAAAAATTAGATTCGCTGGAGGTCATCAAATGGGCTTACGGCCATTATGCCGACGAGCTCGTCTATGCCTGCAGCTTCGGTGCGGAAGCGATCGTGCTGATTGATCTCATCAGCAAAGTGCGCAAGGATGCCAAGGTGATTTTTATCGATACCCATGTCCATTTCAAGGAGACCTACGAGCTCATCGTCCGTGTTCAGGAGCGGTATCCGGCTTTGCGAATCGAATTCATCGAGCCGGATCTGACGTTGAGCGGGCAGGCGGCCGTCTATGGGGATAAATTGTGGGAGAGCGACCCTAACCTGTGCTGCCGGATGCGTAAAGTGGAGCCGTTGGCACGGGCGCTGAGTGGGCAGGCGGCCTGGATGTCCGGGCTGCGCAGGGAACAATCTCCGACAAGGGCCCATGTTCAATATGTGAATCGGGACGATAAGTTTCGCTCGATCAAAATCTGCCCGTTGATCCACTGGACGTGGGACGATATATGGGAGTACATCCATACTTACGATTTGACCTATAACGAGCTGCATGATCGCGGTTACCCGAGCATCGGATGCGAAACCTGCACGCTTCCGGTGTCCGGAATCGGCAGCTCCAGAGCCGGAAGATGGGCGGGCAGCGGGAAGACCGAATGCGGTCTTCATCAATGACGAACTCTTCAAACGGCCGATTCTGCGATGACTACAATCTTTTGGAATACGAAGGGGATGGAGCCAAATGAGTATCAATACCCCCCATGGCGGGGAACTGATCCACCGGATAGATGCCGACGCGCAATATGTATCACTGACGCAGGAAATAGAGCTGGATAATATCGCTTTATCGGATCTGGAACTAATCGCCATCGGGGCGTACAGCCCGCTGACCGGTTTCATGGGAAGAGAAGATTACTTGTCCGTCGTGCAGAATATGCGGCTGGCCGGCGGCCAAGTCTGGAGCCTGCCGATCACGCTGCCCGTAACGGTGGAGACAGCCCGGCAGCTAAAGCAGGGCGAGCGGGTGAAATTAGTTCAGAACGGGATTGTCTATGGAGTAATGGAGGTAGAGGAAATCTTCGTTCCGGACAAAAGGCTGGAGGCAGAGCAGGTCTACCGGACCTCCGATCAGGCCCATCCGGGGGTCAGAAATTTGTTCTCCCGTCCCGATGTGTATATCGGCGGGCCGGTGACACTGGTTAGAAGGCCGAAGAAGGGTGCCTTCGCCGATTATTATCTTGATCCCTCGGCAACGAGAAGCTTGTTTGAAGAGCGGGGGTGGAAGACGGTCGTCGGTTTTCAGACCCGCAATCCGGTTCACCGGGCGCATGAATATATTCAAAAATCGGCGCTGGAAATCGTAGACGGCCTGTTTCTGAATCCGCTGGTCGGCGAGACGAAGGCAGACGATATTCCTGCGGATGTCCGAATGGAGAGCTATCGGGTGCTGCTGGAAGCCTATTACCCGAAGGATCGCGTGTTTCTGGCTGTATTCCCGGCCGCCATGCGTTACGCGGGGCCGCGGGAGGCTGTTTTTCATGCGCTGGTCCGCAAAAATTACGGCTGCACCCACTTTATCGTCGGCCGTGATCATGCCGGTGTCGGAAATTATTATGGAACCTATGAGGCGCAGCAAATCTTCAGGCGGTTTTCCGGGGAGGAATTGGGAATCACGTTGTTGTTCTTCGAAAACAGCTTCTTCTGTACAAAATGCGGAAATATGGCCTCGACCAAAACTTGCCCGCATCCGTCCGAGGATCGGGTTGCACTGTCCGGAACAAAGGTAAGAGAAATGCTGAGCCGAGGGGAGGCGCCGCCGCCGGAGTTCAGCCGCAAGGAAGTGGTAGAGGTATTGATTCGCGGAATGCGGACGGAAGCTGCCGTCAAGAAGTAGAGAGATGTGAAGAGGTTGCAAGGGCTGACTGATTCTAGAGCTTGACGCAGAAATAGAAAAGGATGGAGGAATGGAGCATGTCGAATTCATCGGCCGCGGAAAATATTGTCTGGCATGCGGCATCTGTTACCAAACCCGATCGGCATCGCTTGAACCGGCACAAAAGCTGCGTGTTATGGTTTACCGGCTTGTCCGGTTCAGGCAAATCTACGCTGGCCAATGCGGTGCAAACCAAGCTGCATGAATTGGAAAAGCGCTCCTACGTGCTGGACGGGGACAACATCCGCCATGGCTTAAGCAAAGGTCTCGGCTTCAGCGCCGAAGACCGCAGGGAGAACATTCGCAGAATTGGCGAAGTCGCCAAACTGTTCGTCGATGCCGGAATCATTACGCTGACGGCCTTCATTTCTCCTTATCGCGAGGACCGGAATCTGGCGCGCGGGCTGCTTGAGCCGGGAGAATTTATCGAGATCTACGTCAAGTGCCCGTTGGAGGAATGTGAACGGCGCGATCCCAAAGGGCTGTATCAAAAAGCAAGAAACGGGGAAATTTCCGAATTTACCGGAATCTCCTCCCCCTACGAGGAGCCTTTGGCACCGGACATCGTCATTGACAGCTCCCGGAAATCGGTGGAAGAATCGGTTGAATTGGTGATTTCCTACTTATATGATTCATCCTTGATTTAGCTAAACGCCACTCCTACATCAAGCTGAAAAAATACAATTCGGACCTGATTATCCCATTGGTCGGCCGGGGCTTCTATATTTTTCCTCGAAGGAATATGCGGCCCATTGTGTCGAATTTGTCTGTAAAACTGCGTCAAGTCTTGGGGTTGTCTCATAAATCGAATTACGATTTTCCAAATCCCGCCTAGAGAGTTAATTTGGGCTGCAAAAAAAAGGACCCGTTCCCACTCCATAGTGGGATTTGAGGTCCTTTTTACTTCATTGTTGGGATGTTCCCGTCTTATGCAAACAATTCCGGGGCAGCACCGTCTATTGCTGCCCGGTCTCCGTCACGTAATCCTCAACGATATCTTCGGCCCGGATCGTTCCGATAAAGAACCAATCCATGTACAGATCACCGAATTTTTCATAAAACCAGTCGCTGCTGTATCGGCTGAAGCTTCCGAACAGGTCATAGAGGTCGCCAACGGTATTGTACCTCTTGTTTCCGGAATCATCGACCCATTCCACGACCTGGTTCAGGTCAACCTCTCTGATTTCATGCATTTGCGTATAGAGAATAGTGCCGTTAATTCTGTAGTAGATTTCTACAAGGTCCTCATATTCATGGCCCTTTAGCAATTGCCAGCCTTCCATCTCGCCGGTAGCCGGTTCGTGGGACAGGGGACGCTTCGCATCCGGATACCACTCCTTATAGGTCTCGAACGGAACTTCGCCTTGGGGTACAGTGCCGATATACGCAGTAGAGGTTGGCCCGTAAAAATGAACGTCCATCTCCATAATTTCGGCCACAGCTCTGATGGGGGCATAGGTCGTCCCATTGTACAGAATGTTGCTCGTTTCTACCGGAATTCCATGAACCTGGATGGCAATATCATTGAATACGGCTTCGATCGTGTCAAATCTCTTGTCCTCCAGCACGACCTCTTCTTCGGAGGCGGCGGCCGCCTGCGCTTCTGCGGCATCAATGACTTCATCCGGTACTTCTCCGGCCGGAAGCATTCCAATATAAGCGGTTCTAGTTTTGTCATAATAGATGACGTCCCAGCCCAGCATCTCGGCCAGATTTCGAACCGGAACATAAGTCGTGCCCTCATACAGCAAGTTGTTGCTGACAGAGGTGACCCCGTTCACCTTGACCTGGATTTGGTTGAATCCAACCTCAATTTTCTCGGGCTCCGCGGCCGAAGCATAGCCGGGCAGGAGCAGCAGGAAAGCCATCATTAGTGCGATCAAACTCTTTCTCATGGGCGGTCTTCTCTCCTTGATAGTAAGTAGTTTACCAGATTATGGCATCTTTTTAGTTCCGAAGCATCAATAAAATGAGACTTAAGGTGCAGAAATTTGTCCGACACATCGATTAAGATTGCAGCTCGCCAAACTTATTTCTGCAAATGAAGGCCGCAGGCTGGCAGATCATGGTACAATAGATAACGCGATATATTAGGATAAGGGAAAAGAGTAGGTCGGAAAGGACCGGATGAATTGTGGGGATAGGAGCTGAATCTATGAGCATTCGTAAAATAGGGGAACCGATCCAAGGCGTACATATTTGGACGGCCGCTTACGGACAAGAGGGCGGGGAAGACCGGATCTATGCCGTTTCCTCAGGGGAGCCCTGCGTATTATTTGTCATCGATCCTCATACGGCGGAATGCTTGGGCCGTTATTTGCTGGAAGGGGCGAAGCATTGCTGGGGCGTCGTAGCGGTCGATTCCGGTGTATATATCGGAGGGGACGGCAATTTGTACCGGTATACGCCGGAGCAAGGGGCGGTCAATCTGGGCAATGCGATTCCAGGGGAGCATTATACATGGCGTCTCGCCGCAGACAGTCAAGGCAGGGTGTACGGCGGATGCTATCCCGGAGGAAAGGTGTACCAATACGATCCGGCGGTAGGCGGCTTCCGGGATTATGGGCAGATCGTCGAAGGAGAGCAGTATACGCGCTGCATGAAGGCGTTGAATGACAAGCTGTATATTGGAGTCGGTACGAAGAAGCCGCATTTGATAGAATTGGATACGCAGACGGGGGTTACGAGGGAGATTACACTTCCGGCCAAGTGGCAGGAGGAACAGCTGGTTTATGATCTCGACATTGCCTATCCGAAGCTATTGATCCGCATCACTCCTTCCAATGTGCTTCTCAGTTATGATCTGGAAACCGGAGAATGGGGCGATGAAGTGGAAGGGGTATCGGGCTTGTCTGTCTCGCCGCCCAGCGAGGAAGGGCTGGTGTACTTTGTTAAAGACGACGTTCTGCACTCCTATGATCCGCAGACGTCGGCATTGGCCCCGACATCCCTGGCCATGCCGCAGCCGGCTTCCGACTATGGATGGCTGGAATGGAAGAGCCCGGAATTCCCGGGGAAGAGCCTGGTCAGCGTCAACCGCGACGGAAGCTACTGGATTTATCATCCGGCTACGGACCGATACATAACGATGCGGCCGGAATTAACCGGACGCCCGATTACCCTGCAATCGTTGACCTGCGGACCGGATGGCCGAATTTGCATCGGAGGATATTTCGCCGGCGGATTTGCAAGCTATGATCCGGCAGCCGATAAGCTGGCGTCGTTCCAAGGAATCGGTCAGATTGAGAACATGCTCGCATTCGACGGCAAGCTGTACATGGGGGTCTATCCGAAGGCGATTCTGTTCTGCTATGATCCTGAAGAGCCCTGGGATTATGGGGTTAATCCGAAGCCTCTGTTCTCGCTGCAGGGGGATGAGCAGGACCGGCCCTTTGCTTTCGCCGCTGCAGGGGAGGAATTGGCGATCGGAACCGTATCCAGTTACGGGAGGCTGGGCGGAGCATTAACCTTATATCGCCCGCAGGAGGACCGCCACGAGGTCTACCGCAATATTATCGATAAGCAAAGCATCATTTCACTGGCTTACCATGATGGAACCATCTTCGCCGGGGGTACCGTATGGGGGGGACTGGGGGTTGTACCGGAGAAATCGGAGGCCGTCCTTCTCATGTGGGATACGGCAACGAGGACGAAGGTCTGGGAAGGCGTACCGGTTCCCGGAGAGAAGGCGATATCCGCTCTGGCGTTCGACAGTGACGGTTTCTTATGGGGATTAACGGCCGGTACTTTGTTCCGGTTTGACCCTGAGCGCAAGGAGGTGCTCGAGACGGTCCCGCTATTTCCTTTCGACTGGAAAGAGGTGCCCCATTACTGGAGGGGGGGCTATCTGCAATATCATTCCGACCACTCCTTGTACGGCACTACTTTGGGAAGGCTGTTCCAATATGAATTGAGCTCAGGCAAACTTAACATTCTGGACGACGAGGCCTTCTTGTTCGCCGGTGATCAGAACGGGAATTTGTATTTCGCACGCAATACGGAGCTTTATCAGTATTTACGGCAGGCTTGAGGCCGCCGGATCATAATTGCGCAAGCTAACGATACGGCCCATTGAAAGGATTCAAGTTCAGTGGGCCGTTGATTTGATTTTAAACTTTCCCTATGGCAAATATGTTAATGATGGGAAAAATAGAATACTCCTTTCATAGGTTGGGTTAGTGTTTTTTCGTCACGGTTTGACTTTGTAAAGCTAGATTCGATAGAATAAAATGTAAATTTTCATAGATTCGGGGAGAATTTATTTTACAAGAGAGAGGCTATCAGGTGATTGGCTTCACGAACTTCTCTCCCGGTGACTGTCAGACACTTTTGCAGTGCTATCGGTGGTAGAAAGTTAGAATAATGAAGCGAACCCATTAAATGAATGAGAGGAAAACATCATGGCTAAGAAAATCAAGTGGATCATCGTATCCCTCTTTGTTCCGATCCTGCTGATTGCCGGTTATTACGGTTACTCTATTATTACCTTCGGCATGCAAATTCAAAAAGGAGCAAAGGAAATGGGGTACTCCGAAGTTAAACAAGACAACGGAGGGAAAGAGCAGGTAGACAAGGAAGTCATCCCGGAATGGGAGGGGAAAGAGAGGGTCAACATTTTGCTGCTTGGAGCAGATGGCAGAGAAGAAGGCGATCATGGGCGGTCGGACACGATTATGGTCCTGTCTATCGATCCGGTTTCCAAGAAAGCTCATTTGTTTTCCATCTTACGGGATACCTATGTAGAAATTCCCGGGCACGGCCATAGCAGAATTAATTCCGCATTTGCCTATGGAGGCCCCGAACTGACTATGAAGGTGGTCGGAAATCTGATGGGACTTCCGATTCATTACTATTTTTATGTTGAACTGGACAGCTTTATAGCCTTGGTCGATGCGATCGGGGGAGTGGATCTTTATGTCGAGAAGGATATGAAATATACCGATACGGCGGATAAGCAGGAGTATCAGATCGATCTAAAAGAGGGAATGCAGCACCTGGACGGAAATAAAGCTCTGCAGTACGTCAGATTCCGTAAGGATGCATTGTCGGATTATGCACGGACCGAGCGCCAGCGCAAGTTTCTGAAGGCCGTTGCGGATAAAATGCAGTCCACCTCGACCTTGGTAAATGTCCCGAACATCTTGAATAAAATCGCCCCTTATATTGAAACCAATATGGATTTAAGCAGTATGATCAAGCTGGCGGTTCTGGGGTATAAAATCAAGGCCAACTCCATGGTGACGGAGCAAATTCCGCCTATGGACCTGCTCAGGGAAGAAACGATTAACGGGGCCGCGGTCCTTACGGTCGATCAGAAACGGCTGAGGGCCTTTATAGAGGGGCTGTTCCAAGCGGATGAAGTGGGCCCGGGCCATACTGAGGAGCCATTGGCTCCAAATCCACGATAGAGGCTGAGCGCTTGCAAGGGGAGCCGTCAACGTTACAGTGCCGTTGGCGCCCGCTTCCAGACTAAAGTGCATCTTTTTCGCGCCGGAAGCGCCGGATGCGGTGAAATAGAAGTAGAAATGCATCTAAGCGAAAGCGGTAAGCTTTCGAAATATAAAGCGTCTCCCGATGATCGGGAGACGCTTATTTTTAGGGAAGCGGTTCTGTACACTGCAAGCCTCGACAGGTCAGTCGCCTACGGTTCGATGCGGTTTTAGGCCTGAGCGGATGATCGCCGTCCGCTTGCCGTGCGGCGGTTCCAGGCCACCGACAGCACCAGGCTGAGCAGCAGTATGACGGCGCCGAAAGAGTACGGGATATCTGTATGCTTATCGAATAATATCCCGGCCAGAGACGGGCCGATAATATTGCCAAGACTCATATAAGCATTGTTCATCCCGGCAACGAAGCCCTGCTCATTGCCGGCCATCTTCGACAGCAGCGTATTGATGGCGGGTCTAAGAATCGACGTAAACGTGAAGAACAGAATCGTAATGAGCAGAACGTACCAGAAGTTGCCTGATAACAGCATAAGCAGCAGGGCGACCGCCGAAATCAGGAAGCTCATATTGATCAGCTTTCTTTCCCCATAACGGGTAATCAGCCGGTCTATGAAAATCGCCTGGATAATGACCCCGACCAAAGCTCCGATCGTAATGAGGATGGAAATATCTTTGGGAGTAAACCCGTACTTGATATCAACATATAGCCCGAAGATCGCCTCAAAGTTGGCCAAGCCGAAGGTCAGGGCGAAGACCAGGATCAGAAGCACCAGGTAGGGCGCTTTAAAAGACATGGCGAATTGCTTGAGGATGTTCTCTCTCTTGGTCTTGGTGCTGCGGGCTTCGAGCTGCTTATCGCGGGATAGCGTTTCGGGAAGCATTATGATGGAAATCAGCATCGCCACTCCGGCAACAGCCGCCGAGACGTAGAACGGTACCCGGACTCCATATTCTGCCAGGAATCCTCCGATGCCGGGACCGATGACAAAGCCGAGAGACATCGCGGCACCCAGCATGCCCAGTCCCTTGCCCCTCTTCTCCTCCGTTGTAATATCCGCTACATATGCCATCATCGGAGGGATCATGGCAGCGGCGCTCAAGCCGCCCAGCAACCTCGACACGTAAAGCATCCACATCTCCGTGCCCATGGCAAAAATAAGCTGGGACAGGGTAAAGGCAGTCAGCCCGCCGACTATCATTATCTTACGGCCGTATTTATCGGACCATTCTCCGGCTATGGGAGAGAACAGAAATTGCGTCAATCCGAAGGCTGCGACCAGGAAGCCCAGCGCTTTACCGCTGGCGCCGAATTCAAGCATGAATTTCGGCAATATAGGAATAACAAGCCCGATCCCAAGCATGGCAATGAACATGTTGATCATCAGAATAATTAATGCGGTTGTATTCTTTTTTGAAGAACTCACGTAAGGTCTCTCCTCTATAATTATCTATCCGTATATTATCTTTCTGTGTATCTTCTATCTTCTATAAATTTAACTTTCAGCAACTTGGGCTCGACGTTCGGATGGCGAAGAACCTGTCTGGCATGGAAAAGGGCGACCCTGGACCAATGAATTGCGGCTAGGCTCTCCGGTTCATAGGAAGAAATTCGACGGGAATAAGGTTCCTGGATGAATTCTCCGTAATCCGATGGGAGGATGATCGGGTGACGATGGTTTCCACAGCTTTCGTTATTGGACATCGATGGACAATAATTCATTATACCAGCATACAGGCCCCCTTTCGATGGAAAAAATCATTATAAATAGATTTAACCAATGCTGATCTTGTCATGATCAGAGCTATATTATAATGGATAGGCGTGCCTTAAAACAACCGAAAAAATGAGGCGGAGCGGGCCGCCTCTTGTCTATCGCTTATACGGGGGTGTCTTTACGTTAGGTTGCTTTGGGGAATGCTTTCCAGTCATCATTCAATCCGAGTCCGCGTAAATCGGCAATCGTTCCGTTCTGCTCGGCTTCGTATAAGCGCCAGATTACGCGCAATCCCTGAAGACTGGAGGTGCCGTCGGTAAGGGGCTGACGGCTGTTATGGATACAGTCCAGAAAATGAATTATTTCGTACTGGGTCAATTTCCCCGTATCTTTCTGCTCGTATAATACTTGGGAGTGTGAGGAGGTATCCAGATTCGCCTTTTCCGGATGGATTTGTGAGTGCAGAATTAGCTTTCTTGTCGCCGAATCGTATTCGAGCATTCCTTCGGTGCAATGGATGTGAATGCTATAGCCAAGCCTGGTGCCTCGTGCCCCCCAGGTGCCAAAGTGATAGCCCAGTGTGCCGCTTTCAAATTCCAGGACGACATTGCTCGTCCCTTCTCCTTCGAGCCAGGGGGTGCCTTTGCGAGTTCCGATATGCGCCCCTCTGATCGGCTGGCCGAGAAACCACAGCAGAAGGTCGATGTAGTGGCACCCGTGGCTGAAAAATTGCCCGCCGCCCAGCCTGACTTTGGAGTGAGCCCAGTGTCCGGGGGAATATCGGGTATACTGTTCTGTCCAAATGGACATTTGGAATACATCGCCGTAGGTTTTATTATCGACGTACTGCTTCATTAGGCCGATCACCGGCCAGAACCGGACCGGATAAGCCGTCATCAGCGTAAGCTTATTTCGCTCGGCGGTCTCGATCAGCGTCAGACATTCCCGCTCGGTATTGCACATTGGTTTCTCCATAAGCACATGCTTGCCCGCCTCCAGACAGGCCATTCCTACCTCATAATGCAGGTCGTGAGGCAGTGCAATCAATACTGCATCTACGAAGGGCAGTATTTCCCGATAATCGGTGACGGCCACCCCGGCTCCGGTAAGGTCTGCTGCGAGACGGACTTTCTCCGGATCGATATCGCAAACCGAGGTGATCGTCATCCGATCGCCGATCATAGCTAGTCCCTGTAAGTGGGAGCCCGTCATTCCCCCGCATCCGATGATGCCCATACGGATATGGCTCATTTTTTTACCTCCATGAGATCCTATTTTTTTCTCTTGCGTTCATTCATATAATAGGCTTAAGTAAGAGGGTTTGGCTTTAGCGGCAAGGACGACTATTTTATCATTTTGTACGGAGGGGCAGGGGAAATGGGATACCCGAAATATGATTTAAGAGAGGAACTGACCGTTCGTCAGCTGGTGACCTTTGTCTACAAGGAATTTCCCGTCCATTTCAGATCGCGTGGGGAGAGTCACGACTTCTGGGAGTTTGTCTATGTGGATAAAGGGAAGGTGGAGATCGAAGTCGGGACCGGCCGGGAAATTTTGCAGCAAGGGGATATGATTTTTTATACCCCCAATGAGTTCCATGTGGGTCATGCCCTTGACGGTACGGCTCCCAATTTGCTTATAGTGTCCTTTGTATGCGATTCCCCGGCCATGCGTTTTTTTGAAGGAAAGACATTCCGGTTGAAGGAAGGGGAGAGACAGCTGTTATCCTGTTTGCTGCAAGAAGGAAGGGAGGCGTTCGATCCTCCGGTCGATTCTCCGCTGATGTCGCTGCCTCGGAGGAACAGGTTCGCTTCTTTTGGCAGCGAGCAGGTTATCCGCAACTATCTGGAGATTTTGCTCATTCAATTGATTCGCACAGGGGAGAGAGGCGGATCAGCTCGTAAACCTTTCAAGACTGTGTTATCGAACGAAAACAAGGCTTTGGCGGAGCAAATCATCGCCTACATGAGGGAACATCTCTCTGAGGAGCTGTCCATTGATAAGCTATGCAGTCAGTTCCAAATCGGCAGAACCCGCTTAATTACGTTATTCAAGGAAGAGACTGGGGGTGGGGCTATGGCTTGTTTCGGCAAGCAGAAGATCGAGCAAGCCAAGAGCTGGATTCGCGAGGAAAAGCTGAATATGACGGAGATCGGCGAACGGCTCGGTTATAGCAGCATACACTCCTTTTCCCGATCATTCAAACAGGCCGTAGGTATGACTCCGACGGAATATGCCCGTTCCGTCCATGCCCGTTCGGTCCGAGGAACGAAGACGGCCAGGCCGGCCGATCAAGCTGCCGTGGAGGGATAGCCTGGCTGCAGCATATAACACGGTTGCCTATTCAGACGGATCGGGAAGCCTCTTGTTGGGGGGAGCATGGCGAATAAGCAGGTGCTGCAGGAAGGATTGATAAATAGGTGGATGCTCCTTAAGGAATTGAACCAGACTGGCGATACGGCAGGAGGTCTGCTGGCCGATATAATGCTCGATCTGTTCGATTTCTAGGCAGGCAACCTCATCGTCTACGCGAAGGATGCGGAAAAACTCTTCCAGGATTTCGTGTTTCCTGACAGTGGACTGACCAATCTTTTTCCCTTTGGCCGTTAAAATAACGTCGCGGTATTTCTCGTAACGGACGAATCCGGATTCGTGAAGGCGCTGAATCATCTTGGTGACCGTAGGCGAAGTGACTTTAAGGCGCGCCGCAATATCGACCGGCCGGGCGTATCCTTTGGTTTCGATCAGCCGATAAATCTGTTCCAAATAATCTTCCATTGCGGGAGTGGGCAAGGATGGTTCACCTCCTTGGACATCATCAACCTATTTGGTAAGAAAAGGGAGCGGCCGCAAAGGCCGACTCCCTATGAATTGCTTATCGTCCAACGGTGACCAAGGATAGCCGCGGCTGATTTATACTGCGGGACTGCTCGCCGCATGGTCGCGGGTCATCCGTCTCTGCTTAAGCTTGCGGAACACTACGCCGTGGGTCGGAGAGAAGAGCAGTGCGATGACGAACAAAACTCCCGCGACGCTGATCATGCATCCGGCAATCGAGGCATCCAGCAGATGTGCGGTGTAATAGCCGGCAATGGAACAGAAGCAGCCGATCAACAGGCTGTATGTGATCATCCGGCCCAGTTTATCCGTCAGCAGATAAGCGGTAGCCGGCGGCACCACCAGCATACCTACGACAAGAATCGCGCCGACGCTTTCGAACGAGGCGACCGTCGTCACGGATACGAGTCCCATGAGTAAATAGTGAAAGAAGGCGACGGGGATACCGACAGCGGCGGCCATGGCCGGATCGAAGGAGCAGAGCTTGAACTGCTTGTAAAAAGCGGTAATCAATATGGCGCTGAGCAGAAGGGCGAGTCCCACACCCCAGACGGCCTTCGGCCCGATGTCGATTCCGGCAATCTCAATGGTATTCCAAGGAACGTAGGCAATTTCCCCATAAAGCACACAATCCAAATCCAAATCAATATTTCTTGTATATAGGCTGACCAGAACG
The DNA here is from genome assembly GCF_042677205.1 of Paenibacillus residui. Classification (NCBI taxonomy): domain Bacteria; kingdom Bacillati; phylum Bacillota; class Bacilli; order Caryophanales; family Paenibacillaceae; genus Paenibacillus; species Paenibacillus residui. The sequence goes on along the minus strand of NZ_JBHTIU010000016.1, from coordinate 69,523 downwards.
ATGCCCACTGCGAAGAGGGCCGTAAACACCACTCCTATGGATGCGTCTGATTGAACGCCGCTCTGATGAAACATTTGTATGAGAAAAACGGTAACCAGCCCGAGTACCGCGGCCCCAAGCAGCATGGCCAGTGAGTCTCTGGTGCCGCTAATGAGGAAGGCGATCACGATGCCTGGAAGCACCGAATGACTGATCGCGTCTCCGATCATGGCCATCTTCCTCAGAACGAGGAAGCACCCGACGAGGCTGCAGGCCCCGGCGACCAGCGCACCGGTGAAAATGATCCAGAATGTACTCATACGGCTCTCTCCTTTCGCTCCAGCTTGAGGGAGGCTTCCTCCCGTCTAACCTTGCTGCGGACCGAATGGCGCAGCAGCCACTTGGAAAGGATGCCCCGGCGGGGGGCAAAGATGACCGAGATGACAAAGAGCAGAGTCGCGGACAGCACGCTGAGCGGGCCGGTCGGCAGGTTATTGCCGCTGGCGCTGATGAATGTACCCACCAGACCGCTCAAGGCTCCGAACAATCCGGACAGCGTCACCATTACGCCAAGCCTCTCGGTCCAGTACCGGGCGGAAACCGCCGGAGTAATCAAGAGCGCGGCCATAAGTACGACTCCAACGGCCTGAATGCCGACGACAACGGCCACCACGATAAGGAACATGATGAGCTGCTCCAGGAAAGTAACGGGGTATCCCATCCCCCGCGCAAAACCGGGATCAAAGCTCAGCAGCTTGAATTCCTTAAACAGCAGGGCGCAGGCACCGACAAGCAGGACGGAAATGATGGCCATAATGACTACATCCGTATGAATCATCGAAGCGGCTTGCCCGAATAGAAATTTATCCAGACCGCTTTGATTGCCGTTGCCGCTATGCTGTATTTGCGTCAGCAGGACGATGCCGAAGCCGAAGAAGACGGTCAGTGTAATCGCCAAAGCCGAATCCTGCTTAATTCTTGTGTTTCGGGTGATATATCCAATGCCGAAGGTAGCAATGATCCCGGCAATTGCAGCTCCCAGAAGGAAGAGCAGGATCGATTTCGAGCCCGTCAGCATAAAGGCAATGCATACCCCGGGAAGTGCGGCGTGGGATAAGGCATCGCCCATCAGCGACTGTTTGCGCAAGTAAGCGAAGCTGCCGATGACTCCGCTGCTTAATCCAAGCGACATGCAGCCGAATAAAATCCATTGTGTATTAGGATCGAGGAAAATTTCCAGCCATCCGAACATCCTTCATCACCTCGCGTTCAAGATCCATGCCGAGCGGTTTTCCTGATCGAGCATGGTCAGTCTGCCTCCGTACGTCTGCTGTAATTTATCGGCTGTAAATACTTGGTCCGCGGGGCCGAAGTCGATTAAATTGACGTTTAAAAGCAGAACCCAATCGAAATATTCCTGGACCGTGGCCAGATCGTGATGGACGACCAGGACGGTCTTGCCCTGCATCTTCAACTCGTTCAGCAGAGTAATAATCGCTTTCTCCGTAGCGGCGTCTACGCCGACAAAAGGCTCATCCATAAAGTACAGCTTGGCATCCTGGGCGAGGGCCCGCGCAAGAAAGATACGCTGCTGCTGTCCGCCGGAAAGCTGGCTGATCTGCCGGTCGGAATAATCCGTCATTCCGACCTTGGCCAGACAATCCATCGCTATTTTCTTCTCTGTTGAGCCGGGACGTTTAAACCAACCCAAATGCCCATACCGTCCCATCATGACGACATCGAGGGCGTTCGTCGGAAAATCCCAGTCGACCGATTCCCGCTGAGGAACATATCCGATCATGCTCCGCTGTTCGGCATAGGGGCGGCCGTAGATGGACACTTCGCCGGATAGGCGGGGTATAAGTCCAAGGGCCGCTTTAATCAGCGTCGATTTTCCGGCACCGTTCGGACCGATAATTCCGATCAGCTTGCCTTCCGGCACTTCGAAAGAGACGTTCCGGAGCACCGGCTTCTTCTGATAGGCGACTGATAAATTGTCTATTTTCAATGGCACCTTATTCATATGTTTTTCATCCCCTTAGATTATTGATAGCTTGCAAGCAGGGCGAATGCAGCCGGATGGCGGAAGCCGCATCCCGGGCATTCCCGCCGTTTGCGGAATCTGCCGCTATTTCAAAGCATTAACGATGGTATCCACGTTATGGCGCACCATTCCGATATAAGTTCCTTCCGGTGTTCCGTCTTTGCCCATCGCGTCGGAGAACAGCTCGCCGCCGATTTTTAGTTCGTGACCTTTTTCCTTGGCGCCTTGAATGACCGCTTTAATTGCTTTATCGGGGACACTGGTTTCGATAAAAACGGCTTTGATTTTATTCTCAATCAAATAATCACGCAGATCGGTCACGTCTTTCGTCCCGGCCTCCGATGCGGTGCTGAGCCCCTGGAGTCCCATCACTTTAATTCCGTAGGCATCGCCGAAATAGCCGAAGGCGTCATGGGCGGTAACGAGAACCCTGCTGGATTCCGGGATCGTGTTGATTTTGTCGGTGACTTCCTTGTGCAGCTGTTCCAACTGCTTCAAATAGGCGTCTGCATTCTTCTGATAATCGGCCGCATGAGCGGAATCGAACTCAATTAGAGCGTCCCGGATCGTTTCGGTCGCTGTCATCCACAGCCTCACATCGAACCAAATATGCGGATCGAATTCTCCCATCTCTTCGTCTCCTGCACGCAGTTGAGAGGTATCGATCTTGCTCGCGACGGCGACGGTCGGCTTCTTCTTCTCCATCCGTTCGAAAATTTCGACCATCTTGCCTTCCAGATGCAAGCCGTTGTAGAACACGATATCCGCCTGATCCAGCTTGGCGATGTCACCCTGGGACGCTTTATACAGGTGAGGGTCGACCCCCGATCCCATCAGGCCTATAACCTCTACATGCTCGCCGCCGATTTCCTTGACCACATCGGTTATCATTCCGATTGTCGCCGTTATCTTAATTTTCCCTTCGCTGCCGCTGAAGGCGTCCTTCGTTCCGCAAGCCGTCAGCATAACGGCCAGAGTCAAGCAGGCCAAGACCGCCATCAGCTTTTTCAGCGAGCCTCTTTTTGTGACTTGCAAGTTTGCTTCTTTGGTTTTCCATCCACTCATGTTCATTCATTCCTCCGAAAAATAGTATTTTTAATAAAAAAGCGACCCTCTTTCCTTAAGCGAAAATAGTTAGGAAGGCAAAATAAAGTTGAACAAGGTAAACTTTTCTTCAATTCTATTCCAGTTAAATTTGTTTTGTCAATCCTTTTTTTGCTTAAGTTCAATTAAATTTGGATTAATTAAAAGTGTTGCGTAGAGACAAGATGTTCTGCTGCATGGAACAAAGGAGCCCGGGGGATTTTTAGTCCATTATGTTATTGGCATAAAAAGCGACCTCTAAAACCGGGTTATTCATCTTCGAGCGGGCTCCGTTTAGAAGCTTTTTTTACCAAATCATTACATGGTTTTAACAGCGCGTTGAAGATTGCCCGTTACAATGGATGAGACAACTCATTATAAGGCGAAGGAAGTGCTCTAGGATGTCTCAAAGAAATTGGTTGGCCGTTCTCGTGTTCATGCTAATGTCTGTCGTATCGATTCCGGCGTACGCCGAACAAAATCCGGTATTTTCAGACATTGAACACTCCCCCTTTAAGGAAGCGATTCTGGATTTGCACCGGGACGGTATCATAAACGGCTTCGAAAATCATTTTTACTATCCCAAGCAGCCTCTGACAAGGGCACAAGCGGCGTCGCTATTGGTCCGAGGCTTTCATCTGACGCCGATCGAACCGATCATTCCAAGCGATCCGACGATGAACAAATCGTTCCGATACTCCGATCCTCTCGGGGTCATCGATGAATCATTCTCGATTCCGTCTGCTTCGGATATCGTAAATCATTGGGGCTTGCAGGATATCGAGGGCTTGATCAAGGTTCGGGCCGCGGAAGTGGAGGGGGGAATTTTCTCACCGGAGCGGTTCGTCACCAAGAAGGAATGGCGGGAGATGCTGGCCAAGATCGTTTTAGGCGTGGATTCCGATGCTAACGGTCCGGAAGAGCTGGTCAAGCTTGGTCTTCTGAGGGAGGAAATCGACCTAGAAGAGCCGATTACACGAGAGGAAGCCGCCGGAAGTTTGCACCATATTTTGCGGCATCCCGATTTCAAGATCATTACCGTCTTTGCCACATCGGACATTCATTCCCATCTGGAGCCGTACAGGCCGGCAGGAGAGGAATATGTGATTGGCGGTCTCGCCAAAATGAGCCGGATCGTTAAGGATACCCGCAAGCGGCAGCCCAATACTTTGCTGGTGGATGCCGGAGACGCTCCGTATAACACCAATATCGGAAATTTGTTCGAGGGAGCTTCGACGATCGAGGTTATGAACGAGATGAAATACGATGCCATGGTGCTCGGAAATCATGATTTCGATTTTCCGATCCAGGTGATGCAGCGCAATGCGGAAAGCGCACAGTTTCCGTTTCTGTCGGCCAACACCTTCTATCGTGAAGCAAAGCCTTCCTTCCTGCATTCTTCTATTATTAAGGAAATAGACGGAGTGAAGATCGGTATTGTCGGCGTCACCGATGACGAGAGCCATTATTACACACATCCTCAAAATGTCGAAGGAATCAGCTTCACCGATCATTTCGAGGCGGCTCAGAAAGAGGTCGACGAATTGCGGGGCCGAACCGATATCATTATTGCCTTGGCCCATCTGCATGGAGACAATCCGCTGCTTCCGGCTCGGGTAAGCGGCATTGACGTGGAAATCGGAGGAGGGCAGGATGTGGTGGACTTCCCCAAGCAAATTGAGGGAACCTGGCTCATCTCTCCGGGAAAGCACGCAGAAGTTCTTAATCAGATCAACATTCAGACGATGGGCGGAAAGATGATCGGTCTGAACTTCGCTCACCTGTTCATGACGGACAATCTTCCGTCAGATCCGAAAGTGAACGAAATCATCGATCGCTACAGCAGCCAATTGGATCAGAAGATGAAGCAGGTCATCGGCACGGCGGAAGTTCCATTGGACGGCGAGAGACAGACAGTAAGACTGAAGGAATCCAATTTCGGGAACGCATTGGCTGACAGTCTGAGAGACTTGACCGGAGCGGATATTGCTCTGCAAAATGGGGGCGGCATCCGGGCAAGCATTCCCGCCGGGGACATCACGCTGGAGCAAATTTACGCCGCGCTTCCTTTCGACAATACGGTTGTCATGGTAGAGGCAAGCGGGCAGACGGTTTGGGATGCGCTCGAGCACAGCCTGGCAAGCTATCCGGCCGCTGCCGGAGGCTTCCTGCAGGTATCCGGGATTCAGTACACGTTCGACGCCTCGAAGGAGCCTGGCGCAAGACTGGTGGAAGTGACGATGGACGGTCAACCATTGGACAAAAACAAAACCTACAAGGTGGTTGCCAATGACTTCCTGACGGGCGGCGGGGACAAATTTACGATGCTGAAGGAAAACACGGTCTTAAAGCAGAAGACCAAGCATTACTTAAGAGATGCATTTACCGAATACGTGCGGAAGAATGGGACGATCTCCCCTCAGTTGGAGGGTAGAATCCGCATTCTGAATTCAGGTGAATAGAGCGGAAAGGAAGGACTGTCCCTCCAAAGGGGAAATGAAGAAGAGGCCATTGACCTCGCTCCGCAAAAAAATGCAGCCGACCCTGTCCAAGGGCGGCTGCATTTTATTATTTCGAATATCTGACTGTCCACAGAAAGTTACAGGCGTACTTCCGTTTGAGTTTCGGCCGATTCGTAGATTGCGGATAAAATCTCAATCATGTCAACGCCGTACTCGGGAGTGATGATCGGCTCGGTTCGTCCGAATACGCAGTCAATGAAATGGCGAATGTTGAGATGATGCGCCTGATCACCGGTCTTGGGAAACCGGGGAGTGATGTCGCACAGCACCTGCTCGATCTCGGTAAACAGCTTCAAATCGTCATTCTGCATGCTGCAGCCGGCGAGCGTTCCTCGAAGCTCGAGAAATTTCGATTCGTGCTCAATGTTGGAGGCCCAGCTAAACTCGATTTGCAGCGTAGCCCCGTTCTGGAACCGGATGAACCCGGAGGCCAAATCCTCGACATCGAAAGTCCCTCCGACCGGCCGGCCGGTTACTTGCTTGAGATTCGGGTCCGATATCGTTGTGCCTGCGAATTTCGTATAGGTAGAGGCGGATACGGACATCGGCTTCGGATTCCCCATTAACCAAATGGCGAGATCGATCATATGAACCCCGAGATCAATTAGAGGGCCTCCGCCGGACAGAGCTTTTGTCGTAAACCAGCCTCCCCGACCGGGGATGCCGCGGCGGCGGATCCAACCTGTCCGTCCGGTATAGATATCACCCATCGCTCCGGAGTCGATATATCTTTTCAGAAATTGCGACGCCTGGGTAAACCGGTTGTTCCGCATCACCATCAGCACTTTGCCGGATTGCCGGGCCGCTTCGGCCATCTTGCGCGCTTCGGCGGGATTGATGGCGTCCGGTTTTTCGCAAAATACATGGATTCCCCGGTTCAATGCGAAGATCGATATTTCCGAATGGAACAGGTTAGGGGTGCTGATTCCAACCGCGTCCAGCTCCTCGCGCTCCAGCATCTCCCGATAATCGGTATAGATGCGCGGAATTCCGAAATCCTTGGCCGCAGCCTCCGCCAGCTCCCGATTCGAATCACACGCGGCTACAAGCTCCACCTCCGGAAGAGACAGCCAACCGGGAGCATGGATATGGCGGAAAATATTGCCGGTTCCGATAACACCAATCTTAAGCCTGCTCATTCGTTAAACGCTCCCCTTATCTTTAATCGGCTCCAGGGATGGAATGTAACGCCCGTACTTCGGCTTGCTGTCGCCCGTCGGTGCGGCCCAGCGTACGCTGTTGGCGATGATGCGGCGCACTCCTTCATTATAGTAGGTCGGATGCGTCTCATGACCCGGACGGAAATAGAAGATGCGTCCCAGCCCTCTCTTGAAGCAGCAGCCGCTGCGGAAGACTTCCCCGCCTTCGAACCAGCTTACCAGGACGAGCTCGTCCGGTTCCGGAATATCGAAATGCTCTCCATACATTTCTTCCTGCTCCAGCTCGATGTATTCGCCGATTCCCTGCACGATAGGGTGTCCGGGAGAGACGACCCAGAGCCGCTCCTTATCCCCGGCTTCGCGCCATTTGAGATCGCAGGAGGTACCCATTAATTTCTTGAATATTTTGGAGAAATGTCCCGAGTGGAGAACGATCAGTCCCATTCCGGCAAGCACCCGCTGATAGACCCGCTCGACGATCTCATCCTGAACTTCCTTATGGGCCATATGCCCCCACCAGACAAGGACGTCGGTCTCGTTCAGCACTTCTTCCGTCAATCCGTGCTCAGGCTCATCCAACGTTGCGGTGCGGACTGCAAATTCCGTGCCCAAGGCTTCCGCCAGGACGGCATGTATTCCTTGCGGATAAATGTTCCGGACCGCCTCATCTTTTAGTTCATGGCGGTATTCATTCCATATGGTGACTCTCACATTGCCGCTCATTTCATTGCCTCCTTATTTATGCATTGCACTAATGGTTTGTTCTTGTCCCCTCTATCATAAGTAAACAGAACGGCCGAGAAAAGGAGCGATCCTGACCATTTTGTATCCAATTGTGCTCACAAGCGATCAAGCATGGTATAATTAATCGATGGAATAGCGATTCTTAAGTTTATCAGCCGTTCGGCTGTTTGACAATGTGGGACAAGCAAACGATTAAACCGACCCGGCGGGGGGAAAACAATGAAGATCAGCCATGAGGAAGTCCATTATCAGAATCCTTTTTTGTGTCTCAAAATTTGGGAAATCGTTCACGACAGCGGCGGAGAAATGACGCCTCAACCGGCCGATACTCCGCCGGATCGCTGGCATTATCATAGAGAAGCGGAATTCCTGCTCATTCTGCAGGGAGAGATGGAGGTGGGGGTTCCCGAAGAGAAATGGACGATTGGAAGCGGGGATGTGCTGCTGATCGGCTCCTCTCAGCCGCATTGGACGCGTCCGCTCGGCAAGCCGCTGAAGTACATTGTGTTCCAGCTTGATCTTGCATCCCATTTTGATCAATCCGTAGTGGTTCACCTGAAATATTTTCAAGAGCAGATCCGGCCGTTAAGCGCGTTAAACTATATCTTTAAAGAAAATCCGGAGGCAAAGAAGAAGGTGGCCGAGGCCATTCTGGGCATTTACGAGGAAATCGGGGGCCAGGCCAAGGGCTATGAAATTGCGATTTCGATGCTGGTCAAGCAGATTATTCTGGTGCTTGTCCGGAGTGACCGCAGCGACAGACTGCAGTACGATCGCGGAGAGCAGCTGCAAATGCTGGCGCCTGTTCTACTTTATATCGATAAGAACCTGAAGGAGAAAGTGACGGTTGCAGAGGCAAGCCGGCGGATGAATTTAAGCTATCATCATTTCTTGCGGACGTTCAAACGGGCAATCGGCATGTCTTTCACAGAGTACGTTAATTTTAAACGGATCCGGAAGGCGGAGCAGCTGTTATTGACCGAGGACCTGACCGTCGAGCAGATTGCGAACGAGGTGGGGATACCGAACCGGGCGCATTTTCATGAGCTGTTCAAACGGCAGCACGGCTGTTCTCCGGCACAGTTCAAGAGAAGAATGCATAAGCAGTTTCCGACCGGCGAGTCCCGGAAGATCTCGGGGCCGGAAGAAGCTGCAGCGGGCACAGATGGCTAAAACCTGTGCACACGGCCTGGCATTACAATACGTATTTTTATATACTAAAATTGATTTATTTTGTAAATTTCTATATATCAGTTGCATGGTTTCAATACTAGTCTTATACTCGTGTTTAAGAGGAACTCTGTCTTGAATTTTCTAAGCGGGATGCGGCCATATAACGATGATTGGGCCTGTCGTCCTTGTATGCCAAGACGACATATTAACGGGATAGGGAGGTTGCCTGTGCTGCGAAAGAGGAAGACCGCCATGAGAAATAAAATTGGCTCTTTATTAATCCTTATAGGTGTCATTTTCATATTCGTTAGTGTATATCAGTATTTCAGCCATAAGATAGGAATGCAAAGAGCGTTGGAGGAGGCGGAAAGCAAGATTTCCTTGGAACAGGAATTCAAGCCCAAGCCGATAGTTCAGCCGGAGGTGGATTCTAAGGAAGCTCTGCAGGCTGCCCAGTTAGCAGCAAGACAGCAATTTGATCCCCAGGATAACGATGTCATCGGTGTTCTGAAGATTCCGAAGATTGAAGCCAAGCTGCCGATTATCGAAGGAACGGATGAGGAAATGCTCGCCAAAGGAGTAGGACACTACCGCACAACGGCATTTCCTATGGATAATGAACAAATCCTGCTGTCGGGACACCGTGATACCGTCTTCCGAAATTTCGGCGAATTGGAGATTGGAGACCGTCTGATCGTTGAAATGCCTTACGGAACATTCGAGTACAGCATTGAGGAAACCGAAATTGTCTCCAGCGATAATACAACGGTTATAGGCCCCAAGGGAGAGGAAGTCTTAACCTTGTCGACCTGTTACCCGTTCAGATATGTTGGGGATGCCCCCGACCGGTTTATAGTTTACGCTTATCCGGTAGAGGATGAATAGAAACCATGTTGTATCAGCAAGGAGTCAGATGGCTTGAGCCTTAATCATGAGGTTTGGGCCATTTTCTTTTATCACCTTCGTTTCTACTTCCAGATCGCGAATTCAACAAAAAATGGTCAGAAATTGTATAGGAGCCTGTGAGATTATAAATATAATATCGTCCAAGCTCGAGGTGGTCTCTTTGCATCACATACATGGCACTTATAACTTTCCGCTTGTCATTCTTTCCGTCTTCATTTCCATTTTTGCATCTTATGCTTCATTAAATATTATAGACAGGGTAGTTTTGAAGCAAGGAAGATCCCGGTTCCTTTGGATTTTATTCGGGTCCTGTGTAGAGGGGTTGGGCATTTGGTCGATGCATTTTGTCGGGATGCTGGCGTTTCATCTGACTTTCGAAGTAACCTATGATCCTTGGCTGCTGGTGCTTTCGATGATCCTTCCCGTCTGTGCGGCTTTTATCGCCATGCAGTTTGTCAGCAGAGAGAATGTCACCCATTTCCAAACGGTATTGGGCGGCTTGTTCATGGGCATTATACCGGGATGTTCGCAATGATCGTTCCTGCGGAAATTCACTACGATCCCTACTTGGTTACCCTGTCTCTGCTCATTGCGGTTACGGTTTCCATAGCGGCGCTCTATTTGATGTATCAATATAAAAAGGGCTCGCGGAAATCACCATATCTCTTAAGAATTGCCGGAAGCTGCATGATTGGCGGCGCCATTACCAGCATGCATTACACGGGGATGGCTGCGGCCAGCTTTACCGTATCTGAAGAGATGCTGCAGCGCTCTATGGAGTATCCGGTTGTAAACAATATTGACCTTGCCGCTTGGATCGGTTTGACCGCGGTATTCATCCTGCTCCTGATCATCTCTCTGCAGTCGATCGAACACAAGATAGAAATGCGATTGGCTACATTGAATGAACGAAGATATCATTACATGTTTGAGCACAATCCGGATATCGTGTGCCTCTTTGATGTGCACGGAAAATTGCTGCAGGCCAACTCCTCAATGGAGAAGCTTACAGGCTACACTGTGGAAGAGGTAAGAGAGAGGACGATTCCCGGCATGCTGGATCTCCGGAATCGTTATAAAGTGATTTCCAAATTCAAGAAAGTATCGGAAGGACGTTCCCAATCGGTCGAAATTACCTTATGGCATAAGAACGGCTCGCTTCTTCATCTGAATACTACGATCGTTCCCATCTTTATGCACGGAGAAATAGTTAACATTTACGCGATTTCCAAGGATGTAACAGCCCATAGAAGAGCTGAGGCTGGATTAAGAAGGGAGAAGGATACCGCCCAGAAATATTTGGATGTCGTTGGCGTTATGCTGTTAGTTCTGCAGGCGGACGGGACGGTTTCCTTGATCAATAGAACGGGGTGCCAAATTCTCGGCTATCCGGCTGAACAAATCATCGGTGTCCATTGGTTTGAGCATTTCGCAGCGGATCCTTCCCGAGATCAATTCAGGCTGTTGCTCCAGAGGCTTATAGATGGAGCCCAAGAGATGGAAGAAAGCTTCGAAAGCACGATCAGGACCAGAACAGGAGAAAGAACGATCCTATGGCATCATACGATTCTTCTGGATGACGATGAGAACAAGCGAATCCTTGTTTCCGGAGCGGATATTACGGAACGTAAGCAAGCCGAGATCGCGCTGCAGAAGAGCGAAGCCAGTTTATCGGAATCCCAACAAATTGCCAAGCTGGGAAGCTGGGAGTGGGATTTGAAGAGAAATGAATGGAACTGGTCCATCGGCATGTACAAGATTATCGGATTGGACAAGGACAAGCTAACGTTGGCCCATATTGTTTCCCTGGTCCATCCGGAAGACCGCTTGCAATTCCAGCAGAAAGTGGAAGAAGCGTTAAAAAATAAAAGCGAATGTACTCTGGAATATAAAATGCTGATGCCGGATCAGACCATTCGCTATCACTACGGGGAAATCCACATGGAGGTGGATGATCGGGGGACTCCCGCCAGAATGTACGGCTTTGTTCAGGATATTACGGAGCGCAAACAGCTGGAAATGAAGCTGCGGGAAGTCACGCAGGCCAAGAGCAGCTTCCTCGCCAGCATGAGTCATGAAATACGGACGCCGCTGAATGCTATTCTGGGGCTGGGCCATCTCATTCAGATGACCGATTTGTCCGACAAGCAGAAGGACTATATTCATAAGATTCAATCGGCCTCGCAATCTCTTCTGGGCATTATTAATAACATTCTGGATTTCTCCAAAATCGAGGCGGGGAAAATAGAACTCGAGTCCATTCCTTTTCAGCTAAGCCGGGTGCTGAAGGAGGTGACCGATGTTATTTCCGTCAGTGCCGCTGAGAAAGGGCTGCATATTTTCTTTAGTTCAGAATGGGATGTACCCGATGAGCTGATCGGCGATCCTTTGCGGCTTGGACAAGTCATCATCAATCTGGCCAATAACGCCATTAAGTTTACGGATAGCGGAGAAATTGTAATTCGAACGAAATTAGTCTCACTAAAGCATGATAGTGTAAAGCTGCAGATTTCTGTCAAGGATACGGGAATCGGTCTCACACCCGAACAAAAATTGGTCATTTTTCAGTCGTTCGCTCAAGCGAATGAAGCGACAACGCGCAAATATGGAGGAACCGGCCTGGGTCTGTCGATTAGCCAACAATTGGTTGAGATGATGAACGGGAGCATCCATGTGGAGAGTCGCATCGGGAAGGGGAGTACGTTCTCATTCACGGCGGAATTCGGGCTTCAGGAACAGCGGGAAAGAGTATTAATTCCCGACAAGCCGTATAAATTAATAGTTATCGATCAAAGCAAAACCTCCCAGGATTGTATTAGGGAATCGCTATGCCCTTATACTTTTGAAGTGACCTGCTTGGATGACGCTTCTTCATTGGATACGGGGCGGATCCCTTTACGGCAGGACGTGAGAACCGGATATGATCTAGTCTTGTTGGACTGGAATACAGACAAAAGTAATTGTTTCGCGGCAGCGAAAGTCCTAGGGAATAGTTCTAAAGTAAGTGGTATCCCTTCCATTACCATGGTAAACTGGTTTCAACGGACTGATATGGATGGAAATAGCAATTTGCCCCGTCCGGATTATATTTTGGAAAAGCCTTTTAACAGGGAGGAATTACTTGCTGCCGTCTGGAAAGCCATAGTGCCAGCTAAACGGGGTGATGTCGGCGAAGTCCAAGCACTTTCTCTTACCGGACTTATGGAAGAAGGGCCGAATCAGACGAGGATTTTGATCGCGGAGGATAATCAAATCAATCGTTTGGTTTACCAGGAGATTTTAGCTCCGTATTTTAATAATGTAGTTTTAGTCGGCAGCGGGAAAGAAGCGGCGGATTTATTTACTCGTTCACCCCGCCTACAATTTGATATCATACTGATGGATCTGCAAATGCCGGAAATGGACGGCTTCGAAGCGGTCCGGCTTATTCGCAGTCAGGATGCGGAAGTTCCGATTATTGCCATCACGGCTCATGCTCTGTTATCGGTTAAGCAGCAATGTTTAGAACAAGGAATGAATGATTTTATTTCCAAGCCGATCGTTCCGTCGCAGCTTATTTCTACCATTATTAAATGGACTAACGGCAGATTGGAAGAAGGTTATATTAAATATGGAGAAACGGCTGTAAGCAGGTATAGTCCTCCGAATATTCCATCCTTGGATTCAGACCTGCTCGATTTGGGCACGCTATCAGGCCGTCTAAACGGGAATCAGGCTAAACTATATGATCTATTGATGACGTTCCTTAAAGAGCATTCCGAATTTATTCCGCAAATCCGTCGATATTTAGCCGAGGAGGACTATGTATCCGCAGGCCGCCTTGCTCATAATTTGAAAGGAGTGGCCGGCAATCTGTCCATGGATTCCCTGGCGCACTCCGTTCATAAGTTGGAGAAAGCTCTTAATCGGCGGGAAGGAAGTAAGATCAGGGTTCAGATAGAAGAGTTGAGACTTCTTATAGATGCGTTAACCAAGAAAATTGAAGCCTGGCTCCAGCAAGTCGATGATGCCATGGAGATGGAGCCCCTGGTCCAGAAACCGGGCAAAGTATATATAACTTCATTATTTAGAGAGCTTGATCTTCTGTTAAGCAAGAACAGCATGGCGGCGTTCGAAGTTTCGGAACGTATATATAAGGTTCTGCGCGGAGATCCCGGGATCGGGAAAGAGGCAAGAAGCCTTGTGCATTCAATAAAACAGTTGGATTATAGCCGGGCAAGACAAATATTGCTGGAAATCGAAGCCGGTTTGCTTTATCAAATACCCGAAGACAGGGTGGGATTTGAAATTGAACGATAAACATACGATACTAATTGTCGATGACTCACCTTCCAATATTTTGCTGCTGCAAGCGATTCTGGGAGAGGAATATGAAGTCTTGTATTCAACAAGAGGGGAAAAAGGATTGGAAATGGCGCAGGAGCTACAACCCGATTTGATCCTTCTGGATGTTATGATGCCGGATATGGATGGGTATGCCGTGTGCAAGCAATTAAAAGAGAACCCTCTGACCGTTGCCATTCCTGTTATTTTCATTACCGTACTGGATCATGAGGAAGATGAAGGAAACGGGCTTCAGGCAGGGGCCATTGACTACATAACCAAGCCATTCAATACAACGAATATTATGATGAAGATTAGGAATCATTTGACGTTTAAGGACTTGATTCGCCACAGAAGGATCAACTGATTGATGCCTACAGAACCAAACCATTCAACGGACGGCAGGTCTTCGAAGTACGGACATATGCCTTAGTTGAACGAGGGTTAATACATAATTTTAAAGCGAATAAGCCGCACATACAAAATTAATTGAAAGACTGCAGTTATTGCTTAAATTTCAACCCGGCTAATATAAAATCGGCCGTATGACGGATCTCAAGGCTCGAATCCTTCTCCAAAGCCTGGCTGGACTCGATAAGGAAGGAGTCATATGCCGGATATACCAGTATGGAAGCAATGAACATCAGGACCAAATCCAACGATTCATAATGAAACACACCATTTTCTCTACCATTAATAAGTATCTTCTTGAGATAAGAGAAATAGGGTGAGATGATTCTGCTAATCACTTGCTTCCGGGGACTATCGGTTGATAGTTCGTGTCTTAAAATCATGTTAAACTGCTTGTCCTGCTTCCGCAAGTTTATAAAAATGTCAACGAAGGAGCGCAGGGCCTCTTCAGGGTCCGCGATATCCTCATGCTTATCAAGTTTATGTCCATTATTCAGATATAAGGATTCAATGACCGTGTAATAGAGATTTTCTTTGGAGCCGAAATAATAGGAAACAAGAGCCAGATTGGCATCAGCCGCCTCACAGATTTGCCGGACGGAAGTCCCGTCGTAGCCATTGTTGGCAAAACAGACTTTGGCTGCTTCCAGAATTCTTTTTTTCGATTCGTCCTGTTTATGATTCATTCCTATCCTCCGCGAAAATTCATTTATCACGATTATAGTAAATTTAGACTAAAACTACAAACCGTAAGGATTAAGGATGTGCCAAAAGGTTTCTTGTTTTCGCATCCGACCCGATTACCGGACCGGCAAAAACGGGCCGACACCTTTCCGTTAAGGAAGGTGTCAGCCCGTTTTTCAGTGTACGGCAGGGGGTGAATTAATATCTGCCTATTCCTTTTGACTTGGAAGGATAGTTAGCGGTGCCGGCGACCTCGTCTCTTTCGGAATAAGTGTAATAATGGCAAGGTACGGGGACACAATGATGGCGGTTAACTACTTCTATCGGATGAATGACCGGGACAACCTGCGGATGATAATAGTCTCTTACTACCCGAGAGGTCGGAGCAATCACCGGTTTTGCTGGAGGACATGGATTATGATGACAATGCATTCTGATCAACTCCTTCTTGACCAAGTATACTAACACTATACGCCGGCAAGGCGAATGGAGACTGTTCATTAGTCTAGATAATTGCTCTTTTTAGGCAAAATGGGGGATAGCCTACAGCTCTTTGGGCCCTTGCGGACATTGGGATGCTGGGAGCCATATGATTGACTGATGCTAATTCCATGGAGCCTTGCGGCGAACCATAATAGAGAACCTGAACGAATATGGTAAACTAAATGAAGAAGGCTTGGTTTGCTAATTCACTCCATGATACGGACGCGAAAGTGGCCGAGCTCCATTGGATGACAAGAGGAGGAAGTTCTTATGAAGCCTAAAGTGTTCATAACCAAACCGATACCGAAGGATGTGCTGGATTATATTTCCCGTCATGCCTCTGTCGATGTATGGGAGTCGGAAGGTCCTGTTCCGGAGCAGGTATTACGGGGAAAACTGCCTGATGCGGAGGGGCTTCTAACCTCCGGATTGCGGGTCGACGGCCGACTGCTGGATCTGGCTCCCCGGTTAAGGGTGGTGAGCAGCATTTCGGTCGGGTACAATCATCTGGACGTAGCGGAGCTGGCCCGGCGGAGGATTATGGCGACGCATACTCCGGGTGTGCTGGATGAAACGGTGGCTGATCTGATCTTTGGGCTTATTCTGGCCGCGGCCCGCCGTATACCGGAATTGGACCATTACGTCCGTGCGGGACGGTGGAAGGCGGGAAGCCAGGAGCATCTGTTCGGAATAGACGTACATCATGGGGTGCTGGGCATCGTTGGAATGGGCCGGATTGGCGAGGCAGTAGCAAGAAGGGCCAAATTCGGCTTCGGAATGGAGATTTTGTATGCGAACCGGACCAGGAAGCCGGAGGCCGAAGCGGAGCTGGGGGCACGGCATTGCGATTTGAACGAACTGTTGGAGCAGGCCGATTATGTGGTGCTGATGGTTCCGCTAACCGAACAGACCAGGCAAATGATCGGGGCCGAGCAGTTTGCGCGGATGAAGCCGACAGCCGTCTTCGTGAACGCTTCCCGCGGGCAAACGGTGGATGAACAGGCGCTGGTGGAAGCGCTGCGGAACGGCACGATTCGCTCGGCCGGATTGGATGTCTTCGCGGAGGAGCCGATTAGCGGCGACCATCCGCTCGCCTCTCTGCCGAATACGGTGCTGGTTCCCCATATCGGCTCGGCAACCGCGAAGACACGGTATGATATGGCCAAGCTTGCTGCCCAAGACTTGGTGGCCGCTCTGCAGGGCAGACGCCCCGCTCATCCGCTTCCCGAGCTTCGCTCCTTGCTGGAGGATAACTTGCCGGGGTGATTGCCGTAATCACCGACGATGTCAATGGATTGCCGCTCAGTCTGTCAGATGGTCAAAATTGATTCTCTTGCCATATGGCTCTTTAATAAGTTTTATTATTTGTCAAATTTGCCTGGACGGGTGTCATTGACACCCCCATCTTCTTATACTACTATTTGTAGTGTGATGTACAGCCGTTGGCCTGCGGCTATATACAGATAAGAAGGTGATTGTGCTGAATGCTGCCGATTTAAGCCTCTGGATCGTTTTCGGAGCAGGCATCCTCTCGTTCGTCTCGCCCTGCTGTCTTCCTTTGTACCCGTCCTATCTGTCTTATATTACGGGAGTGTCGGTTAAAGATCTTCAGGAAGGCAAAGGATTATTGGAGAGACGAGCGATGCTCCACACCGTTTTCTTCATACTGGGATTTTCCATTATTTTCGTTGCCCTTGGATTCTCTTTAAGCTTTATCGGGTCCTTCTTCGCGGAATATCAAAACCTGATCCGCAAGCTGGGCGGTATCTTCATTGCCGTCATGGGGCTGATTATGTTGGGGATATTTACGCCCAAAGCATTGATGAAGGACCGCCGGTTTACTTTCCGGAGCAAGCCGCTCGGGTACTTCGGGTCTGTCCTCGTAGGTGTGACCTATGCAGCCGGCTGGACACCCTGTGTCGGCCCTATCTTGGCCGCTGTTATCACTCTTGGAGTAAGCAATCCGGATCAGGCCTTCTTCTATACGCTAGCCTATACGATCGGATTTGCCATTCCATTCTTCATCATGGCTTTCTTCATTGGCAGGATGAAATGGATCATGCGGCGTTCCGGGTTGATTATGAAAATAGGCGGGGGCCTGATGGTCCTTACAGGGATTTTGCTATACACCGACCAAATGACGAAAATCACCATTTATTTTATCGAACTATATGGGGGCTTTACCGGATTCTAGTCTCGCTATAACTCTTCTCTATAATTACATTAATAGGAAAATGAAAGATGAATTGACAATGTCTTCCTTCTGTAGTATAGTTATGCTTATATAAGGCATTTCGCTCGTTGGAGCGGGATGCCTTCGTTTCTCTATAGGAATGTGGCAACTTGCCGGTTTAAAGGGTGGTGATGACGCCATGCATGTTCTTGTTCTCGGAACATAACACCTATCAGCCGTTCGCAGCTTGGATTTGAGGCTGCAGGAGCAAGTCCAACAGGATTATAATAGAACAGGTGAAGGATGGATATGAAAAATTTTCCTAACAAAAGCAAATCGGAGAAGGAACCTCCTGTCATTGAGGCGAAAGTATGGATATGTACGGGAGGTCAGTGTCCGGGCTGGATGCGGGCGGAGTTTACTTTCGCGGAACAGCCGGAATGCCCGCTGTGTCACTCGGAGATGAGCCTTGGGGTTAAAGTGGTGCCTAAAATATCGTAAACAATATCTCCACGAAAGGGGAACTTCTATGATTCAAGTGAAGGAATTTTTAGATACTCATAATTCATCCGCCGAGAAGAAAACGAACGATTTTCTAGCGACTCTACGTGACGATCAACTGATTGATATTAAATATTCTACCGGGATGAAAACATTCGGCACGACAACGGAGCAAAGAAGCTATATTCTAGTTATTTATAAAGCCGACCCACCTTCCAAATAGTAGAACCGGATCTGTGGCAGGCCTTCCGGGGAACTCTGTCTATCCTGAGTGAAGTCCGAATAGTCGATCAGACAGTCCCTCGCTCGTTTCAGCGCGCCTGAACCGTCCTTGACGGCAGGGCGCTGTTTAATTTTATGCAAAATAAATTGCTGAATAAAGCAGATTTCATTATGCTTGTAGTATTAGATGCGGGAAATTAGGAGAGCTTGCCATGAAAAGACAGATCAGGAGCTTATTTTCGGGTAAAAATATGCTGATATATTTTTTTGTCGTGATTATACCTGTGCTCGCGTCTAGTTATCAATACTATAGCGTAATAACCGGCAAGATAGAGGGCAGACTGTCCGATAAGGTCATGAAAGAAGCGGTTCAGAACAGTCTGTATATAGAAAATTTTATGGTAGAGACCGTGGGCAGGATCGAAACGCTGGCTCTGACCATATCGGCCAAGGATAATCCGGCATGGATTCAAGAGATGCTGTCCAAGATGCATCAACTGGATCCCCGTTTCTCAGGTTTTATCTGGGCATCTGACACCGGTCAGATTCGGCTCAGCTCCATTCCATTCGACGGAAAGCTAAATTTGAGCGACCGCTCTTATTTTACCGAAGCCATCCGTACAGGCCGTTCTCAAATATTCGGAAGCTTATTTCGGACGAATAAACGGAAATTACATTGTATCGGTGGCTACGCCTGTTATCGATTCCGAGGAACAAATTATCGGGGTATTGATCGGAAGCGTCAATCTTCAGGTCATGAGCGAGTATGTTAATCAACTGTCCAACTCGGAAGTCCGGCTTTATGATCATTATGGGAATTTACTGTTTCTGTCCAACTCTTCCGGCAAAATTCGTCATCCGGTTTCTGCGCAATACGAACTGAATAATGTTCCCTGGAAGCTGGAGGTCGTCATTGACCGCTTTCACCCGGATTTCTCCGGCAGGCTTCTTCTGTTTGTCGTCTTTGCGTTTATTCTGGCGAATGGGTGCTTTATGATATTCCAGCTGTGGAGGATGAGGAGAAACCTGCAGAAGGAAAGGGAGCAGAATGAGGCGCAGAAGCTGAAATTGATCGGTACGATTGCAGCCAGTACGGCCCATGAAATTCGAAATCCTTTGACAGGAATTAAAGGCTTTATCAGTCTGCTCAGCGAGAAATACACGGATGAGAAGGATCAATACTTCTTCAGCCTCATTAAAAAGGAAATTGACCGGATCAATTCCATCGTCAGCGAATTGCTGATCATCGGCAAGCCCGCGGAGACGGAGGCGACCCAGGAAGTGAGTCCGCTTGAAGAGATCTTGACGGATATTCTGCCTCTGATAGAATCGGAAGCCCATCTGTATAATGTGAGTCTGCATGTTGATATTCCGGACAGACCTCTTCCCGTCCGCTGCTCCAAGGTCCATATCAAGCAGGTTCTTCTGAACCTTGTCAAGAATGCATTGGAGGCGATGGTTTCCGGAGGAGAGCTGACGATTAGAATACTGGCGGAGAAGCAGCAGCTGACGATTATCGTATCCGATACCGGAATCGGGATGTCCAGGCAGGTCGTTAAGGAAATCTTTACTCCTTTCTTTACATTAAAACCGAATGGCACCGGATTAGGGTTAGTCGTCTGCCAGAATATTATTGAAAGCTGCGGTGGGGTTATCCACATCGAAAGCGAGCCCGGCAAAGGAACGGATGTGTTCATCCGTCTGCCTTTGGTTCAGACGTAGGAATCTGTCCGGCGAAGCATAACAAGTTCCCAATTCCAATTCAAGCCATACTTTGCGTTCGAGCATCCCTACTTCATTATAGGGGGATGCTTTTTATTATTGGACTGCTTTCGTAAATTAGGATAAGAAATTGGGCTTTGCTTGCATTTTTTGCTAAAATAATAACCAGAGTTCTCGAAGTCGGGTGAAAACATGGAACTAAGCAGAAAATAATCCATAAATCACTTTACTTCCTGGCAAACGGAATTGGGAATCAAACCATCGAGTTCAAGATGCATAAGTTGAAGGAGTTTACGATTATGATCCAAAATGAGCGGAGCGATGAATCGATCCAGGTGGTTAAGGTGCTGGCCGTTCATCGGCACAAAATTGTGATCGTCAGACAATTCAGACGGTCTATGAACGAATATACGTATGAGCTTCCCGGAGGACGGCTGGAGAACGGGGAGCACCCCAAAGCGGCTGCGCTTAGAGAAATGCAGGAAGAAACCGGATTGAAATGCAATCGTCTGACCGAATTGGGGACTTTCATCGATTCGGAGCGAAGAGTGGCCGCCGGTCTATATTTCACTAATGATATCATAGCGGAAGGACCCCAGAATCTCGAGCCGGACGAACGAATTGAGGTTCGTCTGGTTGGAATTGAAGAGGCGCTCTCCAATGTCCTTCATCGCAGATGGAGAGACCCGAGACTCGGGGTCGCCCTTATTCTTGCCCGATCCAAAGGATATTTGGACAAGAGAGGATAAGTCTGCCTCCGGTAATAACGGGGCAGTCGGATTCATTTCGTACCGGCACCGGCATATCCCCCTCCCTCTGCCGCAGAAACGGTTACAGTCCAAGTTTCCGATTCGGCTATGACCGTTTCCTTATCGTCCAGAATTTTGACCTGCAGTTCCCATTGGCCTGGCTTATATATATCGGATTGCGGGTGAACAACGATCTGCTGCTCGCTAATCCATTCGGTCGGCTGAGGCTTCCCGTTTATATAAACAACGCTAAGCGGGGCGAAGGCCCGGCCCTTAATCGGGACAGAAGCCTCCTTAGCTGTCAGGGGCAGACTCTGGCCGATCACCAGCGGTTCGGAGGGGAAGGGCCCCAGTATCATTGGATCATATCCTAATGTAAAGCCGGGCTGCACAATGCTGTCCTTCCATCCGGAGTAGCCATGCTGCTCCCCGAAGAGAATATCATATTGCAGCGCTTCATATTCCTTAAGATCTTCGTCGCGTATTCCCATTCTTTCATAGTAATCTTTGGGCGGAATGACCGGGATACGGCCGCCCAAATCAAGCAGGTAATCGGTATAATAGCTTCCTCCGACCTTAGCCAGTTCCAGAATATAGGGGCCCAGGAAAGAAGGGCTGAGGTTAATGGTCTCTTGCTTGTTCGGCAAATAGTTGTTCCATACGATAACGGGTACACGGTACATTTTGTCAAGAAAGTCGGGGTCCTTCTCCTGCAAATACCCTACATCTTTGTAAACCTTGTAGTCATCCCCGAGGAAAGGGAGATGATCTCCGAAGAAAGCGAGTATAGTCGGTTCCTCCGAGGCGCTGAAATATTCCACCAGCTGCTTCAGCATATCATCCGCCCCTTTGGTCCCTTGAGCATAAGTCTCCAGCATCCCTCTGGATTCCTCGGACATTCTGCCCTCCACCCGAATCGTATTTTGCTTGAATTTCCCCGGATAATAATGAAAGTGGTTTTGCATCGTATTGGCGAAAATAAATGCCGGGCCCTCCGTTCTTTCGGTTTCGGAAATAATGACGTTGGCGACCTCTTTGTCCGCGATATAAGGGCCTTCATATACCGGCTTGAGAAATTCCATACTAATATATTGGGAGAAGCCGAAGTATTCATAAACCTTGTCGCTGTTGAAATACC
Organism: Paenibacillus residui; assembly: GCF_042677205.1. Classification (NCBI taxonomy): domain Bacteria; kingdom Bacillati; phylum Bacillota; class Bacilli; order Caryophanales; family Paenibacillaceae; genus Paenibacillus; species Paenibacillus residui. Next base: position 47,506 of record NZ_JBHTIU010000016.1, on the reverse strand, counting down.
AATGGTGGAAAGGACTGATGGCTTTCGCCGTGTAGCCCTGTCTGGTTAGTATGCTTGCGAGGGAATCGACCGGACGGTTGATATATTGATTATAGGCGATGGAGCCTTGCGGCAGGAAACGCATGGAAAGGCCTGTCAGCACTTCAAATTCGACATTGGCCGTACCGCCTCCGAATTGGGGGGATAACAGCGTGCCGCTCGGATAGTCGTGCTGCAGAGAGTGATAGAACTCCAGAGGGTCCCGGCTGAATTTAACGTCTTTAAGAACGGTCGGATCCCACAGAGATTCGCTCAGGACTACAATGACGTTCGGTGGCCGGGACTCTCCGGCCGGGGTCGGCGGCTGATACTGACTAACGATGGCTTCTACCGTATCCGTATCCATCCTGTCTTGGGAATTTTGGAACAGAAGCTTCACATTCATCAGCGATGCGAGGGCGAATCCGTTCTCCTTGACATTATCCGCCTGGTTATAATCGATCGTTTCGAAGCCTAACGTCTTCTGCAGGGGAGGGAAATCCGTATATAGAAAGGTCAGAAGCAATAAGGAAGAAGAGGCGAGAACCCATCTTTCCTTGCCATATATGCGGACGGGAGAAGGGGGAAGTCTGTATTGTAACCCATAGCTTCCCGCCAGGAAAACAATAAGCGCGGCCAGAATGGGAAAGGTAAATAAATTTGTGATATACGGTATCATATCCCTGGTTTCGCCGGCGAGCAGGAAATCCCAGGGAAGCAGCGGGACATGGAGGATCTTCAGCTTGATCCCGCTAACCCATGAGAAAATAAGAATAACGGGCCCAATGCTCCAATAGGCGGCCCGGGGTCTTCCCGTAAGGGCGGAAATAAGCAGCAGGAAGCCAAGAACGGTCAGCACATTGAAGCCAAAGTGGGCGAAGCTCCGCCATGTCCACTCCAATGCCTGGAGTGCATTTCCACGGCTAAGCACCTCAGAAATCCATACTATCCAAACGGAAGACAGAACAATTACATATCTGGACTTCGCATATCCGGCCACTGGTTTTACCCATCGGTCCATGCTATCGCTCTCCCGGAACAGTTTAAGATTTTGTAAATATATGATTACGCTTACACATTATATCAGGGAATTTCTTGTTGTTAAAGAAGGAATTTTATTACATAAATGATGAAAAATATTCGGTAGTATAGCGGTTCACTAAAAATTGGGACTGATTTTTGTTTTCGTATTAGGTCATTTTATTTTGAAAACTACAAAAATTATTTGTATTTTCTGTTGATTTTGTGGAAAATATTGAGCATTATTATTATGATAACGTTATCATCGAAAATAAGGAGGAGAATCATGAAGTTTCGAGTCATTATTTTTTTGTTGATTTTTTGCTTGGCGGTAGGGATAGGTGGGCAGGTTGGTTATTCTTCACCATCGGATATTCAAGAGACAGCTCAGGACAGAATTACCCAGGAGGAAATAGGCCCGGTACATCGGGTTCAATCTTCCAATTACCGGGATCTGGATTCGGTAAGCGAACAGGGGCCGGTCATTCCCGGCTTGATGCAGGGCCTGATCCCCCAAGGAATTGCTTATTACGAAGCGATGGATTGGCTGCTTGTGTCTTATTATCGTGATAATGGTCAACCGAGTGTGGTAAGTGTTATCGATGGAGCAACCGGACAGTTCATCAAGGCGCTGGACCTGTACAAAGACGAATCCACGCCGTATACGGGTCATGCAGGCGGGTTGACGGTAAGCGAGAAGCATATGTGGGTAACCTCGGAGAAGAGCGCCTACGCGGTTAAGCTGGAAGATCTGATTCAATCCGCAGACGGTGGCCGGCTTGTATTCTCGAGTATTACCCGCACGGAGACGAATGCTTCTTTCGTCACTTATGATTCCGGTATTTTGTGGGTGGGCGAGTTTGCCAGATTTAATTTTAATACAGAGCCGTCGCATCATATGAGAAACCGGGAAAACATCGAGCATTCTGCCTGGGTTGCCGGATACCGGCTTACAGACGAGGATTTGATCGATACTTCTCGGACGGTTGAGAAGACCAATGCGGCCATTCCGGATCTTCTTCTTTCCATTACAGACGAAATTCAAGGGATGGCGTTCGTGGACGGGCATATCCAGCTCAGCCAGTCTTACGGCCGGACGGTAGAGAGCTCGCTGCTGACTTACCGGCTTTCCCTGGATGAATCACCGCATGCCTATACCGACCGTTTTGGCAATGATCCGGTTCCTATCTGGTTTCTGGACGGATTGAATAAGGTTCATACTGTTGTTATGCCCCCGATGTCGGAAGGGATTGTCGAGCATAACGGCCGTTTGTATATTTTGTTTGAATCCGGGGCGGAAACTTATCGGGACAGCTTCTATCCCGTTGACCGCGTTTACGTTGCCGATTCCGGCCGACTGCTAGCGATGACCCCTACGGTTCCCGGAGCATCGGGAGAAGCTTCGCTCTTGATCACCGAAATGGTTGTGGCTTCACCGGGTGAGGGAGAGCCGTACGAATATATAGAGCTCTATAATAACAGTAATCGGGCAATTGATCTGGCAGGTTACAAAATGTATTACTATTACGACCCGGCTCATCCGGAGCTCTGGAATACGAAAGTGACCAAATGGCTGATAATGACGGCGAAAGATGTGGATCCCGGCGTGAAAGAGGAGACGAATACGGTGATTAGACCGCATCAAACCAAGATTGTTTGGCTCAAGAAGCCCGGTCATTACGACAAGACCGTCGCGGATTTCAATGCCGCTTACGGGACGAAGCTGAAAGCTGGCGATTTCGTATATATCAAGCTTGCGCAAGGTCAAGGGCTCTCCAATACGACCCAGAGATTTCTGGCTGTGGTGGCGCCTAGAGGGAATCAAGTTTTTGATCGGATCAGTCATGTAACTTATAATGGCAGCTCGGAGAATCCTTCTTCGGAAAGCTGTGGAAGCGCCGATCGCCCCTGCGATTTTGCCGTCGGCGAAAGCATTATTTATTATTATCCGGAGGAGAGTCCGGCAGGAGTGTTGGGAATGGTGAGGAAGGTTCCGCAATCTCTTCATCAGACCCCGACTCCGGGCAAGCTTCTGCCCGAGCAGATCCGGTCTATCGCCAAGGGAAGATAAATTCAATAAGGTTGCTCCTATTCTTCATAGCTCCACAATGGTTAAGCTCCTCAAGTGCAAGTGAGAGTTAATCCGGACGGCTATTCTTCGAAAGATGTAAGTCCGAGAAAAAAACAAAAAAGAGCGGGCGTTGGAGGGAACTTGCCCCCGGCCTCGCTCTTTTTGTCTTAATTTTAAATTCGGATCCGGATAAACTTGATTGCGGCTGGGATCACTAAGAGAAGAAGATCGTGCGAATGTTGTTAACAGCCAATACTATCAAGACCAGAATGCCAAGAATGGCCACGATATTTTTGAACCATGTATTCTTCAGGTCGCCCATAACTTTCGAATCGTTGGCAACCCTGTACATGGCAACACCGATAATAGGCACGATAATGACGGTGATGGCTTGGGCGAAGATGATCATATTCAGAGGCACCGCCCCAAACAGCAGGGCTACGATTCCTCCTACGGCCATTACGGCAAGAATGCAGATTCTCACGCCGCGTTCGCTTAACTTGCTTCCAAGTCCGAGAGATTCGGCCAGCATAACCCCTCCGATGGTAGCGTTCCCGGTAAGAGAAGAGAAGGAAGCGCCGAACAAGCCGATTATAAACACGACGTTCGCCCAACTGCCGAAGACAGGCTCCAGAGCTTTGCCGATATCGCCGGCGGTATTGACTTGAATGCCCTGGGGCAGAAGAATGGCGGCTGAGCTTATCATAATCATGGAGGAAATCAGTCCAAGAATGATGATCCCCGTAAAGCTCTCTTTCACGCCGTCTCTAAGCCGGTCCTTAGTCAGTCCCTTCTCCTGCACCAAGTAGGATTGGTAGAAGGCACCGACGATACTGAAGGTAGTGGCTACCAGCCCGATGATAAGCAGCAGGGAGCCTTCGGGCACCCTCGGGACTAATCCGCTCAAGATGCCGCCGATACTGGGCTTGACCATGATTAGGGTCAACAGGAAAGAAATAATCATTAGAGCGACCATAACCAGCATCATTTTTTCCAACACTTTGTAGAAATTTTTGGTAAAGAGCAGAGACATGCCAAGCAAAGTCGTAATGATCACCCATACCGGCGTTGAAGTCTGGGTCAGATCGGCAATGGCCAGCCCCGAACCGATGGAATTTCCCGCCTGAAAGGAAGAGGTGACCAGGCAAGCACCGATCCCGATGACGACTGTAACGGCTTTACCCCATTTCTCACGAATAACCGACAATAGGGAACGGTTCGCAGCCATCCCGATTCTGGCGCTCATTTCGGTAAAGGCTAACATAAAACAAACCGATATTACCATGACCCACAGCAGATCGTAGCCATAAATGCTGCCCAGCTTGGAGGTAAGCGTGATGCTCCCAGGCCCGAGGACCAGTGCCGCTGTAATCAGGGAAGGGCCTAATGTGCCCAGCCACCGGGCTAAGGACGAGGAAGATGTTCTGCGATCTGGCAGTTGCGACGGGTTGTTCATTCAGAATACCCCCTTGACTTAATGATGAAGCGCTTACGTAATTGTATTTTAGTGAGCGTATGTTTAAATGACAAGTCTTTAATTTGTCTTTAAATTGAGAGAGGAGGTAAGCTCCTTAAGAATTCGATTTGTGATTTTATCCGAAGCGCCGCCGCAGCCCGCAAATCGGTCATAGGTGAAATTGAAGCGGTCCGAATCGGAAGCATTCCACAACGCTTTCATATGTTCGTCTAAGCTTTCTCCGGTTAACATTTTCATCTTGGCTTCCATTCTTTCCCGTTCAGATCGGTCTAAGGAAGTCATCATTCCGATCTGCTTGACTAACTCGCGGGGACAGCGGGCAATCGCTGCTACGCCTTGACTCTGGAGGTACAGGGCGTTATCCGCTTCCTGCCCCGGCAGGGGGCGATAAACAATAATGGGAAGGCGGGAGGCGAGAGCTTCCGTTAATGTGATTCCTCCGGCTTTGGTCACTATGCATGCGGAAGAGGCCATCAATTCCGCCATTTGTTCAACGAAGCCGTAAATCTCCACATTCGGGTCATTCCCGAAATTTTTTGCGATGGAGTTAAACAGGGCCCGGTTTCTTCCGCATACGACAGCTATACGGGCATCCTTCAGTTCTCTGCGAATGAGGGAAATCACCTCGGATAAATTGCGAAGAATACCGTTGGCGCCGGCCATTACCAGGACCCGGAGGAAAGTGCGGGCAGCTGCCGGATCCCGGTCGGACACGGTTTGTTCCCTGAGATGTACGGATGGAAAGGAGGAACGGATCGGTATGCCGCTTACGGCAACGCGTCCGGGATCGATTCCCTGCTCGAGAATGGATTTCTTCAAGTCGGGGGTGGCTACGAACAACAGGTCATATTCCGAGTATATCCAACGGTTGTGCAGAGCGAAGTCCGTCAAGATCGTAAACGTAGGAATGTTAGCTCCGCTTCTTCCGCGAATGGCAGGCATCGGAAAAGTACAGATGAGAACATCCGGCTTCTCCCGGGAGATCAGCTGCATCAGCTTCTTGGCCCCCCATGCTTTCAACCCTTTGTTCAGCATCCGCTGAGGCTTCATATTTTGGGTACATCTATATATCCAGCCATAGATGTACGGGAAATATTGGGAAGACATCTTGTAGAACTGTTGAACAGCCCGGTCCAAAAATGGATACGACTCCCCATATAAGTCCACGAGCTTCACTGCCTTGAACCCCCTCCGGGATAAAGTCTCCTGAAGAGCCCGTGCCGCCTGGAGATGGCCGTCCCCGTAGCTTGCATACAGAATAAGTGCTTTTAATCCATACATATAAGCATCCGTCCTGCCCTTGAAATGGAAGAGAAGTATTATTGCCGGTTCGCCACATAAGATGATCTTTTACGATTGAGGTATATGTATTTAATGTGTTCTCATATGCGGAAAATCATGTACCGTATCAGGGCAATTGTATGAATTACCAAACATTGTAGAATGAAAGGGCTAATCTAGCATGTTACAATCTAGTAGAAATTCGGCCGAAGCACAATCTAGTGCGCGGGGGAACCAATAGTGGGGGTGAAGCGGCTTTGCAAGCCGTAGGGCGATTACTCTTTGACCCGAACCCGTCAGCTAACTTCGCAGGCCAAACAAAGAGGAGGAAACTGAACACCATGAAGAAACACATTAAGAAAGTTGCTCTTTCCGGAGTTTTGCTCGTGGGGACTATGTTGTCTGCCAATGCAGCATTCGCTGCTCCGCAAACATTTCATTCTGGTGATGCAGTAAACCATATCACCAAGAAGTACGGGATTGACCTTGAATCCTTGTTCAAGAATCATCCCAAGTTCAGCAAATTTATCATTATAGGACAAGACGGATTTAAGTTTGATTTCTCTTGCAATCCTATACCTGACAAAGGAAACGGAAGCAAGCCTGCACCATCCAAGCCGGATAAAGGCGATCAGGGAAGCAAGCCCGCGCCATCCAAGCCGGATAAAGGCGATCAGGGAAGCAAGCCCGCGCCATCCAAGCCGGATCAAGGCAATCAGGGAAGCAAGCCTGCACCATCCAAGCCGGATCAAGGCAATCAGGGAAGCAAGCCTGCACCGACCCAGCCAAACCAAGGCGATCAGGGCAACAAACCTGCCCCGACTCAACCTGACCAAGGTCAATCCGATATTTCTCAATATGCTAAAGAAGTAGCAGAATTGGTGAATCAGGAACGGGCGAAGGCCGGACTGAAGCCTCTGCAGCTGGATTCCGCACTTTCCGCTATGGCGTTGGATAAAGCCAAAGATATGTATCATAACAATTACTTTGACCATAATTCGCCAACCTACGGCTCTCCGTTCGATATGATGGACACTTACGGCATCAAATATTCATATGCCGGAGAGAACATTGCCAAAGGCCAACGCACACCCGAGGAAGTTATGAATGCATGGATGAACAGCCCGGGCCACAAAAAGAACATCATGAGTCCTAATTTCACCAAAATAGGCGTAGCTTATTACCAAGGGGAATGGGTACAAGAATTTATCGGTTAATAAAATAACCAAAACGAAAGAGACCGACGCTTATGCGTCCGGTCTCTTTTTTTTCATCATGAGTCCAGGTCTTTCCAGCCTCCATAAGAGAAGAAGCTGATTCCGGCAGCCCCCGCTTCTTGAGCGACAAGCTTATATTTTTCCCAAAGAGGTTGATCGATCGGGAATTCGTCTGACCGCAGCAGCCCTGCATATAGAGGCACTTTATTTTCGGAACGGGCTATTTGCTCCCGGATGATCTGTCCGAAGCTTTCGGGGGTGAGCCAATAGTTCATGGGGCACACAAAATCCATCAGCCCTTCCTTGATCCACTCCCACCATTTCTGGCCGAACTGCTCATATTCACTGCCGGGATGGAAAGGCTCATTTCTCAGTTCGTTTCCGTAAGGCGAATTGTACCAGATTGCCGCAGACAGCTGCGCTTCCTTGCGTTGAGCCGTGATCTCCCGCCGGATATTTCGAACAACTCCGGTAATCAATGAGGAGCGGAACGCATACCAATCCTCCGCATGATGCTTCAGAATCCAATCCGCCCGCTGCCGGGTCTCTTCCAACTCGTCAGGGATCGAGAGATTAAACTCCCGTGCCAACCTTTCCAGGCAGCGCTCGCAGAAGCAATAATGGTAAGAACGTCTGAGATGCAAATGACGGCCAATTGGAGGATCATTATAATGATTGAGGGCTTGTTCCACAAAGAAGGTAGTTGTCGTCCCGTTCGCCGTCGTCAGCTTCAGAGGCTCCCCGGCACGGGGAATAACCGTCCAATGCCCCGCCTGATTCGTATCGATAGACAAGCGGCTCTCATAATGATAGAAACGGATGAAATCCAGATGAATCCCTGCCAATCCGGGATGCTTGACCAGCATATCTTTGCAGCGGCCGGCAATGAACGAGACAACATCCGGATTCGAGGGATCCAGAACATAGCGGCGGCCTGCCAAAGGCTCGTCCCAATTGGAAATTCCTTCATAATCGACGCAGTACGCCTCCCTGGATTGGAAAGGAAGACTTGCTCTATCTTCAGCCCGAAGCTGGAGGGTACCGATCATCCCGTGTATTTCAATGCCTGCCTTTGAGCACGCCTCCACGACCGAATCCATCTGTTCAGCGAATTCCGCCGCCGGATTCGTCCAATCGTGCAGATGAAGCAGAAGCTTGCCCACCCTATGCCGTGCGCACCACTCCACTAACTTCTCTGTATCCCCTAACGTCCAATTCTTATTTCCGATATACAGCCATGCCGTGTTTTGCCTAACTGTTGTCATTAAACTAACACCTCTCCGTTCTTTTTCCGGCCTCTCAAGCTAATTTGAAAGCCGCCTTGCCTTGCAGGTAAGTCCATTATAGCCCATCCTTCGTCGAGCTCAAGACGGAAAGGGACAAGCTTGGGCAAATAGTAATGAAAGTACTAAAAAAAGTAATCACTGTCCGCTATTCATCGGCCCCCATTACGGGTAAACTTGGAAGCATAGAAAAAAGCATTCCTTTTTTAGGTTTTATGTAGGAGATTTTCTCCAATAGCTACACACTCAGAAAGAAATTTACGGATTTAGGGGGAATTCAATGAAACCGACAACAAGAACGCCGCCAGTCATTCCAGCCTCCCGCAGAGGATATTGGGGTCAATTAGGGGCAGATATCAGGAAGGATTGGGATTTATATGTCGCTTTGATCCCGGGAATTCTGTTTTTGCTTCTGTTTAAGTATACACCCATGTATGGAATCATTATTGCTTTTAAAGATTTTAATATTTTCACAGGATTTGCGGACAGCCCCTGGGTGGGGATGGACAATTTTAAAAGGCTGTTTACCTCGCCTGATTTCGTCAACGTATTCAAAAACACGCTGATAATCTCCTTATATAAAATTGTATTTCTGTTTCCTCTTCCGATCATCGTTGCCATTTTAATGAACGAATTAAAGAACATGATCTTTAAGAGGACAATTCAGACTATTGTCTATTTGCCGCATTTTTTATCCTGGGTTATTGTAAGCGGTTTATTTATCGACCTTCTTTCCACCAACGGCGGCTTAATCAACCGGATGATTGTAGCGCTGGGCGGAGAACCGATAGCATTCTTCCTGGACCACACGATATTTCGCTCCGTGCTGATCACCTCAGCCGGATGGAAGGAACTTGGCTGGAGCACTATTGTTTACTTGGCGGCCTTGAGCGGAATTGACCCGCAATTATATGAAGCGGCCAGAATTGACGGGGCCAACAAGTTTAAGCAAATTTTATATATTACTTTGCCGGGTCTGACGCCGATTATTCTGCTGATGTTTATCCTCCGCCTGGGTAGTATTCTTGAAGCGGGGACTGAGCAAATTCTCGTTATGTACAATCCGAACGTTTACAATGTCGCTGATGTTATAGGTACCTATGTCTACCGGGTGGGGCTGGGTGAGCAAGACTACAGCTTCTCGACGGCCGTTGGCTTGTTCGATTCGGTTATCGGCTTCATTCTGATCATTACAGGCAACTACTTATCCCGTAAATATTTGCAGAGAGGCATATGGTAAGCGATTTTGCGTAACGAGAGGGGAGATCATGACATGGATATGCCAGAAACAGCTTCTGTAAAGAAGAAAAATAGAAACGCCATTAAAGAATCGATAGGAGAAAAAATATTTTATTTCTTCAATTACATTTTTTTCATCCTATTTGGAGTAGTTACTCTGTTTCCGTTCCTGAATCTCATAGCCAAATCATTAAGCAGTGAGGCGGCGGTTATTTCCGGAATGGTCACAATATTCCCGGTGGATCTTCAATTCGGAACCTATAAATATGTACTTCAGGATTCCATGTTTCTTAATTCCTTTAAAGTTTCGGTATTTATTACGGTCGTAGGTACGGCGCTCAGTCTGTTCATGACCGCATTGGCCGCATACCCGCTATCCAAGCCGAGACTCCGTGGACGGAAATATTTCATTCTGATGTACGTGTTTACGATGCTGTTCAGCGGCGGATTGATTCCGACCTACCTGCTGATGCATAATCTGGGGCTGATCAATCAGCTTCCGGTACTGTTCCTGCCCTCGATGATCAGTGTTTTCAACATGCTGATTATCAAGAACTATTTTGAAAGCCTGCCGGAAAGTTTGGAGGAATCGGCCAAGATTGATGGGGCCAGCAATCTGAAGATTTTATATAAAATCACATTGCCCTTATCCATGCCGGTTTTTGCCACAATCGCCTTGTTCTATGCCGTAAGCTTCTGGAATGATTTCTTTGCTTCCATGATTTATATCAACAGCCCGGAGAAAAAGCCGATGCAGCTTTATTTGAAAGAACTGCTCGTATCCGCTAGCGATGCTTTTATATCCGGAGGAAATGTCGTCAATATCGATGCGGCCATGAACATAACTCCACAAGCGATCCAGGCGGCATCCATACTGTTGGCCACGATCCCCATCTTGCTTGTGTACCCGTTTTTGCAGAAATATTTTGTGAAAGGCGTACTGATCGGTTCGGTCAAAGGATGATGGGATTCATTGTTACCGTGCCAAAAAGAAAGCATGGAAAGGCGGTGATCATTTCTCCTAATCGGATAAGAACTGAAGGAATTTCATAATGAAATCTTTGAAAAGAAGAAAGGGAGGTTCATCCATGCAATTTCAATCCAACGTAACTAAAAAGATGCTGTCTTCCGTTTCCATCGCCGCATTAGCCGTGACAGTGGCGGCTTGTGGAGGAGGCGGGAACGATAATAAAGGAGCTGCCCCGACCAATTCTCCGGCCGCTTCCGAAGCCCCGAAGAATGAAGGGGGCGATAAGGCGGAAAAGCCTCAACTGCGCCAATTGCTGCCTTTTGAACGCTTCGATCCGAATAAGGATCCCGTGGCCGCCTACTTGAAGGAGAAGACGGGATATGATGTCAAATACGATCAGCTTCCCGCCGAGAATGCCGATGAGAAGCTGAACCTGCTGATGGCTAACCAAGAGGCGTACGACTTCATGAAGCTCGGTAAGTCCCAATTCGCCAGGCTGGCGGCTTCCGGCGCGCTAGAGCCGCTGGACGACCTGATTGATAAATATGGTACAAATATGAAACAAGTGATTCATGAAGAGACCTGGAACAGCGTCATTGTTGACGGCAAAAAGTACGGAATCCCGGAAGGAACGGCTGGAACACAGGTAGGTACCGAGCTGGTTGTCCGCCAGGACTGGATGGATGAGCTCGGACTGGAAATACCGACGACCACTGATGAATTGTACAATGTGTTGAAGACGATTAAAGAAAAGAAGAACGTCATTCCTTTAACCGGAGGCAAGGATCCGATGGTTGGGGATATCGCTTCGACCTTCGGAATAACGACGGATTGGGTGGAGCGTGACGGCAAGCTGGTGCATGCCGTAGAGCTCCCAGAGATGAAGGAGTATTTGGCCTTCATGAACAAGCTGTATGAGGAAGGCTTGATGGATCCGGAATGGGGAATTAATACTTCGGCTAAGGCCATCGAGAAATTCTCCAGCGGCAAAGCGGCCATGTACCGGTTAGCTTGGTGGGATGCGGGGAATATCAACAATGCCCTGGCCAAGAACTTCCCGGATGCCAAAATCTCCATCATACCTTTCCTTAAGGATAAAGACGGCAAAACACAGGTTGTCGGTTCGGCCGGAGTTACCTACGTCGTTGCCATCCCTAAATGGGCCAAGAACAAAGAAGATGCGATGAAGCTAATCGATATGAAGCTGGAGAAAGATATTCACAAAGGGCTGGCGATCGGCGAAGAGGGAGTTCACCACGAAATGAAGGACGGCAAATATTACCCGATTCATCCCAAATTCGCGGATGAGTGGAACAACGCAAGTTACTTCCTGACGGGAACGGATCAGGACAATTATCCGATTTACTGGCAGGCACGTGTGCGTAAGGATGAAAATGTGCAGAAGTATTTCGAAACCTATCAGGAGAACGCTAAAGAACATATGGTGATTGATCCGTTAACCTACGCACCTCCGATTGAGGCCATCTCCAAAAACACCCAAAAGCTTGCCAAGCTTAGGGAAGACAGCTTCATCAAATTTATTGGCGGAGTAGAGCCTGTCGACAATTACGATAAATTCCTGGCGCAATGGAAATCCCAAGGCGGAGAGGAAATGATTAAAGCCGCCAATGAGTGGTATCAGTCCAATAAATAAAGCGCGAAAGAGGCGGTTTCTAAAGCAGTTTACAAACGACTGCGAAATGGCCTAAACCGAGAAAACAGTAAAATCTATCTGAGAAAAGAGCGGGGCAAGTGGTCAATTTTTTCCACTTACACTCGCTCTTTCTCTTGCATCGTTGTACAGGGAAGCCGTGCGCCTGCTCCAGATGCCCGTTGAGCTGAATGGGGCTGAAAATCGCAAACCGGCTGTCGGGAGAGCTCTATTTTCCGGCTAAATTCGGCTGTTCAACGGCGAGAAAGCCGCCGAAAGAACCGAAATCGCTGCTTAAGAGCATGGACCGGATTTCCTGTTTATGGTACTATCGTGTTGAGAATTTAATAATACATGCCGCCGCGCATGGGATGGAAAAGAGGATGAAGGATGAAATATTCTGTATTCACGGTCATGCTCCCCGAGCTATCGCCCCAGGAAGCAATACATGAGCTTAAGAAGGCAGGCTATGACGGAGTGGAATGGAGAGTAACGGCAATCGACCCGGCCAAGCAGGAGGAGCCCCCGTCTTTCTGGGGAAACAATCGGTGTACCGTCGATACTCAATCGTCCGAAGAAGATATTCTGAGCTTGAAGGCGGAGACAGAGCTTGCAGGCTTGGAAATTCCCGCTCTAGCATGCTATTTGCAATGCGGCGATGTGGAAGGAACGGCACGGGGGATGCAAATAGCTCAATGGTTTGGGGCCTCTGCGATTCGGGTTGGTGTGCCGATGTACAATCGAAGTAAGCGCTATCAGGAGTTGTTGGAGGAAGGCCGTTCTTATCTGGAGGAAGTACAGAAACTGAGCCGCCAATATGGCGTCCAGGGATGGATCGAGATCCATATGAACAATATTGCCTCCAGTGCCAGTCTGGCACACAGGCTGGTAGAAGGCTTCGATCCGGAACATATCGGGGTCATCTATGATCCCGGCAACATGGTCTATGAAGGATACGAGCAGTACCGTATGGGCTTGGAGCTGCTGGGGCCTTATCTGGCTCATGTTCACGTGAAGAATGCTCATTGGGTGCGGACTAACGACCCGAACCGTCATATCTGGCAGGCGGATTCCTGTCCGGTCAGTGAAGGAGTGGCGAATTGGAAACAAATCGTGGACGACTTGAAGACGGTCGGGTACGATCGTTGGCTCAGCTTCGAAGATTTCAGCCGCTCAGGAACAGGTGAAGAGCTGCTGGCTCGTAACCTGCAGTATATGAAATCGTTGGTTTAGAGCCGGGCCAGGGGAAGGTCGTTCAAGGCTTGTCTTGACTTTCAAAGGACCATCCGCTCGTATGGGAAATGTAAGGATAGAATGTATATAATTAAAATTTCCCGGCACCATGCCGTGATAACCATGCTAGAATGAAGGTTGGCTTACTTGCTGTCAATGACTGCTCATGAACAACAGCTGCAAGGAACCCGTATTCGTAAGGGGGTTGAAGAAATGAGCGTTCTTGAGAAGGAAAAGATTAATGTAAGCGGAAACAGTCAGCCGACCGACGAATTGGTTTGGGAAGTCGAAGCGAATGTAGACGAGAACGGTACACCGGGGAGAAGCCGGCTTCTGATCACCAGGAGCCGGCTTGAGGTCGTTTCCGAAGAGGGGGAGCTTGTCAGGGAATATCCCTTGTCGTCTGTTAAAGAAGCCCGGATGCTGTCGGCGGTCGGGGGCGGAACGCTTGTTATAGACACAGAGGACGGGGCTGTTGTTCTTGCCCGTTTTACAGCGGAACTGAACAGACAGATGAGCTTCGCAACGAAAACGATCCAAGCACTCATCCAAGGAGAGGAGCTCCCGGTTCCCACCTCCAAAGACATGCCCAGACTATGTCCTACCTGTCAGGAACGGCTGCCGGAAGGAAGCAATCTGTGCCCGACCTGCTCGGATAAGGGGAAGGTTATTTCCAGGCTGCTCAGTTATGCCAAGCCGTATAAGATGCGGATGATAACTGCGGCGTTAATGATGATGGCCGCTACGCTGATGGAACTGATCCCTCCTTATTTGACGAAAGTCATTGTCGATGACGTTCTCCAGCCGAAGCATATCGGCCACGCTTTGCTGTGGCTGGTTATCGCTCTGGCCGCCACCCGGGTTGTTCTTTCGCTGATGCAGACATTGAGGGGGTATATAGGCGTATGGATCGGCGGCAAGCTGATGGGAGATATCCGCAAGGATACATACCAAGCGTTAATGAGGTTGTCGCTCAGCTTCTTTGATCGCAGACAGACATCGCAATTTATAGGCAGGGTGAACAGCGATTCGGAAGCGATGAGGCAGTTTCTGACCGACGGAATCATTTGGATAGCCGGACAATTGCTGATGCTTATCGCCATTATCGGCATGATGCTTAACCTCAATTGGAAGCTGGCTTTGCTGGCCTTGCTGCCCACGCCTCTGATTGTCATTACTTCGCTCTCCATTTGGCCCCGGATTCGGCATCTCTGGTATCTTCAATGGCGTTCGGTCAACAAAATCAATATGCTCGTAGGCGATGCACTGCAGGGGATCCGCGTCGTCAAAGCGTTCGGCCAGGAGACGACCGAGAGGGAGAGATACGGGAGCGCTAACGAGGAGCTGGTGCATCAGACTATCCGTTCGGAAGGTATTTGGTCCGGTGTATTCCCGTTATTTTCCTTGATTACGACTTCCGGGGCGCTGCTTGTCTGGTACTTCGGCGGCTGGCAGGTCATCCGGGACGAGCTGACATTGGGTACTTTGATGGCTTTTACCGCTTACTTGACCATGTTTTTCGGCCCTCTCCAATGGTTCAGCCAATCGATAAGCTGGACCAGCCGTGCGTTAACCGCAGCGGACCGCGTCTTCGAAATTATGGATACGCCGACGGATGTTCCTACCGCCCGCAATGCGGTATCTATCCCCAGGGTAGAGGGCAGGGTCGAGCTGGAGAATGTTTCCTACGGATACGAGAAGCATCATCCCGTTCTCAAAGACATCAGCTTGCAAATCGCTCCGGGAGAGATGATCGGCTTGGTCGGCCATTCCGGAGCGGGCAAATCGACCTTGATCAACTTGATTTGCCGATTTTACGATCCCGATTCAGGGATTATCAGGATTGACGGTATCGATTTGAAACAAATCGACCAGGAAGCCTTGCGCAAGCAGATCGGTGTCGTGCTTCAGGAAACTTTTCTGTTCGACGGCACGATTGCCGAGAATATTGCCTATGCGAATCCAGAGGTAAGCCCTCTGGAGATTATGCGGGCGGCTAAAATTGCGAATGCCCACGATTTTATCGTCCGCATGCCGGATGGGTATGACACCCGGGTGGGAGAGCGGGGCCATCGTCTATCCGGCGGGGAGAAACAGCGTATTGCCATCGCCCGTGCCATCATTCACGATCCTCGCATTCTTATCCTTGACGAAGCTACCGCTTCGGTCGATACAGAGACCGAGCGCCAGATCCAGGAGGCGATCGCCCGGCTGGTCAAGGGAAGAACGACCTTTGCTATCGCCCATCGCCTGTCGACTTTAAGGAACGCCGACCGGCTCATCGTTCTGGATAAGGGGAAGGTGGCGGAAATCGGAACACATGAGGAGCTGTTGGCTCTTGAGGGAGTGTATTACAAGCTGGTGGAGGCACAGAAGGAAATGTCCAAGATCAGAGGGGTGAAAGGATGAGTAACGGATCGTATGAAATCGTGGTGCTCGACGCCGGATCGCTCTCATTCAGACGTACCGAAGGCGGAATGCTGTCGATGGAAAGCAGAGGTACCCTTTATCCGGAGGTCCTGCTGTACCGGGGTTTCCCGCTGTCACGACAAGACGAATATATTTCCGTGCGCGACAGGGAGGGCCTGGAAATCGGAATCCTTGCCGGATTGACGGAGCTGGATGACATGTCCCGGGCGGAAGTGGAGAAGGAGCTTAAGCTGAGGTATTTGCTCCCGCAGGTTCAGCAGATCGTGAGCATCAAGCAGCATTCCGGGATGTGGGTATGGCAGCTGCAAACGTCGCTCGGTCCGATCAAGCTGACGATGCGCAATCTTCACGAGCATGTGCAGCCGATTGCCCGTAAGCGCCTGCTACTGTCCGATATGGACGGTAACCGGTGCGAGATTCACGATTATACCGCGTTGGATCCTCAGAGCCGCAAGCAGCTTATGCGGGTTTTATAGGTTTGTGGCATTTTTTATCCAAATGGACCAGGATACGCCGGAAGGCGATCATCCTGGTCCATTGTTTGTGTCGCAAATGCGGTGGTGGCAATCGGTATTCCCATACGCCAGGCGGCCAGCTTTACTTTACGGTAAACGGCAGCGAATTCGTTTCAACAATGGCGATGGATTGGGAATCGATCAGCTTGATCCTGATGTCGAGACGGCCGGATTTGCCCAGCATATTGGCCGGTACGACGGCTGTCATCGTTTGACGGTCCACGTACTTCGTTTCAAGCGCACCGCCATTTGCATATACCAGCGCCCCGGGGACGAAATTCTTCCCTTTAAGCTCGATCGTTACCGACGCATCCTTGCTTGTATCGGCATAGGTTTCCGCAGGAAGCACCTGTTCCAGCTCCATCGGCCCGCGCCCAAGGATAAAGTTCGGATCGACGATCTGGTCTTCGAAATCTTTATAGCCGTATCTGGCTCCGAACATAATGTCATACTGCAAATATTCGTAGATGCGCATTTCTTCCGCCCACTGTTCATCCCCCGCCTCGGGAAGCAGCGGTGTTTTTTCATATAGAGAGTACAGGAAGTCGGTATAATAGCTGCCTTCTTTCCCGGCTTTGTTCAGCACATAGGGACCGAGGAAGGACGAACTGATATACAGATCCTCCTTCTCATCAGACAGATAGTTGTCCCAGATCACGAAGGGAACGCTGTAGATTTTCTTGAAAAAGTCGGGATCGTTATCCTGCAAATAATTGCTTTCCCTATAGACTTTATAATCGTCGCCGAGCACAGGCAGATGGTCTCCGTAGAAGACGATGATCGTAGGCTCCCCGGAAGCCTCGAAATGCTCAACGAGCATCTTCAGCATGGCATCCGCTCCCGTTAATCCTTGAGCGTATGTTTCAAGCTTTCCTATGGAATCCTCCGAAAGATTGGCTCCCTTCACCTTAATCGTGTTGCCGCCGAATTTCCATGGTTCGTACGGATAATGATTCTCCATCGTATTGGCAAAAACGAAGGCCGGGCCCGGACTGGATTCAATTTGTTCTATAACATTTTTGGCCACCTCGGTGTCGGCCAGGAACGGACCCTTGTATACCGGGTCAAAAAACTCGCTGCTGATATACTTCGAAAATCCGAAATTGCGGTACACCGTTTTGCTGTTGAAAAACCAATTGTGGAACGGATTGACCGAGGCGGTCGTATAGCCTTGTCTCTTAAGAATACTGGCCAGTGAGTCCACCGGATGATTAACATACTGAATGTAAGGAAGAGATCCTTGCTGCAGGAAACGCATAGTATTGCCCGTCAGCACCTCGAATTCCACATTGGCCGTTCCTCCGCCAAATTGCGGGGATCTCATCCAGCCCCCGGTATACTTCTCCTGGATAGAATGGAAGAAAGGAAGCGGATCTTCACTGAACTCTACATCCTTCATGACCGTCGGATCCCAGAACGATTCGCTCAGCACGACGATAATATTGGGATCGACATCGCTTTGATCGGGTCTCCGGGGAATTTCCGCCACCAGAGATTCGATCTTTTCCTTATTATATCCTTCGGGTTCTTCAATCAAGATGAGATCGACATTTAATACGGTTGTCAGTAAAAGTCCGTTGGTCATATAATTGGAAGTCTGATCCCAAGGGATGGTTGAAATGTTAAACGCCTGCTTGACCGGGATCGGCTTGTCCGAATAAACGGAAGTAAAAAATAAAACCGAAAGCACGGCGAGAACGATTTGGGTTTTCCATCGGAATCTCCCTTTAAAGTGCGGGATATGGTAGAGCATCGCATAGCTGCCTGCCAGGAAAATGACAATTCCCGAGATCATGCTGACACTAAAGAGGCTGTTGACATATTGGAGCACATCCTTCGTCTCGCTGCCGAGAAACACGTCCCATGGCAGGAGGGGGACACCCATTATCTTCAGTTTGATTCCGCTTACGATGGCAATGACGATAAATAAGACGGAGGCCAGCCAATAGGCCCATCTGGTTCTTCCCGTCAATGCTGCCAGGATCAGAAGGGAGAAGAAGACGAAGAGATAATTCAAGACAAGCTCCATAGGATTGGTCGTGAGCCAGGACCAAACCGCTTCGATGCTTCCACGGCTGAAAAACTCGACGAACGCCAGAAGCCATAACGAGAGAATAACTATTGGATATAACGATTTTAACTGCTTGCCCATTCCTATCGATCTCCCAATCTATTTGTTTAGATAAAAAAATGTAAAGATTTTGTAAGCATACAAGTCATTATAACATGAGGTATGTATACCATTTCAATTCACTTATAAAGGAAAGTGTAAAAACAGGATAAAAGAGAGCGAGTAGAATTCTTCCAGTTAATTCTCGTAGGTTTTATGCTAAAATAGAATGGATTTTTGATATAAATCATAACGTATGCAGGAGAATGGCGATTGTCGAATACAGTGTATTTGGTCCTATATAAACACATAGAAAAATTGGAGGAAAAGTCAGAATGAAAAAAGGGACAATTGTATTTATGCTGGTGGCTCTCGTATTAACCGTCGTTCTTGCGGGCTGCGGAAAGAAAGAGGAAGTTCAGCCGACGCCGTCCCCTGGCGGGCAGGAGAAGGAAGCGGCTCCGGTATCGGTTAGTATCGGATTATTGAAGCTGACCAGTTCCGCACCTTTATTTATTGCAGTGGAGAAGGGGTTCTTCAAAGAGGAAAATATCGATGCCTCGTTAAAATGGTTTGATGCGGCACAGCCGATCGCGGTCGCTACGGCTTCCGGAAGCGTAGACATCGGTGCAACGGGAATTACCGCAAGTTTGTATAATATGATTGCGGGCGGTCAGAAGCTGACGATCGTAGCCGATAAAGGTAGAGAAGAGAAAGGCTATTCTTCCTCCGCTCTGTTGGTATCCAGCGATTCTCCTATTGCCGGCATCGCTGATTTGAAAGGCAAGAAAGTAGGTATTACCCAAACCGGTTCTACCTATCATTATATGATCGGCAGAATGCTGGAAAATCATGGCCTTACACTTGAAGACATTGAACTGACTCCGCTTAACAGCATTAAAGGATTAATGGACAGCTTGAAGAGCAAGCAGGTAGATGCCGTGCTGCTGAATGAGCCGAATATTTCCGCCGTACTTAAAGACGGTTATGGGAGAGTAGTTGCCCAGGTCGGAGACGAGATTCCTTACCAAACCTCCGGAATCTTCTACTCTCCGAAGTTTGCCGAGGATAAAGATGCGGCTGTACGTTTTCTGAAGGCTTATGCCAAGGCTACCCGCTACTATTACGATGCGGTATTGGTGCAGCAGGATGGCAAAATCGTGCCGGGCGAAAATTATGATGAAGTAGTCAGCATTATTGCGAAGTATACGGACCAGCCGGAAGAGAACATTAAAGCAGGACTTCCGTATATGGATCCGGACGGCAGACTGCTTGCCGAAGATATTCAGACGCAAATCGATTGGTATGCCAAGGAAAAGCTGATCGAAAAGAAGGTAGATTCCAGTACGATCGTTAATACGGAGATGCTGGAGCAAGCGTTAAAAGAATTAGGGAAGTGACCGCAATGAGAGTCGTGATCGAGAATGTGGAGAAGAAATTTATAGACTCCAAGAAGAAAGAAGTAATCGCACTGCAAAATATTAATTTTGCGATCGAAAAGCAGGAATTTGTTGTCCTCGTCGGCCCCAGCGGCTGCGGGAAATCAACGCTCCTGAACATTGTCGGGGGTCTGCTGTCTCCAAGCTCGGGTTCCGTCTATTTCGAAGGGATAGAGAACAATAAAGAGCCGAGCCTTGGCATAGTATTTCAGGAAATAGCCCTTCTGCCTTGGCGGACGGTGTATGAGAATGTTATATACGGCCTTGAGGAGAGAGGGGTCAGCAAGAAGGAGCAGCAGGAGAAGGGCCGGCATTACATCGATATGGTCGGTTTGACCGGATTCGAGTCCGCCTATCCGAAGCAGCTCTCGGGAGGAATGAAGCAGCGGGCAGGAATCGCCCGGGCGCTTGCCATCGAGCCCGATCTGCTGCTGATGGACGAGCCCTTCTCCGCACTGGATGCCCAGACCCGTACGCTCATGCAGGAGGAGCTGCTGACGATCTGGAACCGGACGAAGCTAAGCACACTGTATGTCACGCATAACATTCAGGAAGCGGTCTATCTTGCAGACCGTGTTGTCGTTCTCTCGAGGCATCCGGGCAGAATTAAAGAAATCATTCATATCGACTTGCCGAAAATGGGCAGGGATCAGGAGCAACACCGGAACCGGTTCGAGCATTATGCCGATCAGATCTGGCAATTGATCCGCCATGATGCCCAGGAAGCGTTGAAGGAGGGGTAGGGAGCGATGAAGCAGGAATCCAGACAATATATTAAAAACCGTGTAGCCTTCCTCGATCAGAAAATCCCTGCATACGCTTCTGCAATCGGTGTAGTAGGCTTGCTTGTTCTGTGGGAGATCATCTGCCAGCTAGGGCTCGTCTCGCCGGTAGCTCTTCCGGCTCCGTCCGCCATCGTCATGGCAGGCTGGGAGCTGTTGACGAGCGGTGATCTTCACAAAAATCTGCTGGCCAGCATGTTTCGAATCGGGACCGGGTATGCGATCGGCTCGATTATCGGAATTACGGTCGGGCTGCTGCTCGGCTTCTCCAAATGGGCGGACGCCATTATTTCGCCGGTCGTCTACTCGATTTATCCGATTCCGAAGATTGCTCTTCTGCCGCTGATCATTCTGTGGTTCGGAATCGGCGAGCTGCCTAAGGTATCGATTATCGCACTGGGCGTATTCTTCCCGGTAGTGATCAATACTTTCTCCGGGGTCAAGAACGTCGACCCTATTCTGATCAAGGCAGCGGTAACCTTCGGCTCCAATCACTTTAACGTCATTCGAAAAGTGATTCTCCCGGGCTCTCTGCCGATGATCTTCGCCGGATTGAAGCTGTCCGCCGGTACCTCTCTGCTGCTGTTGGTGGCTGCGGAGATGATAGCGGCTCAGCAAGGGTTGGGATCGATGATTAACCATTACGGGAATCTGATGTTGACCACCAAACTAATGGTGGGTGTGGTTATTCTTTCTCTGCTAGGAGTTATTTTTAACCGCAGCCTGCAGTGGGTGGAGCGGAAGCTTCTTCCTTGGAAATAATCTCGATCGTATATATTGTGTATAGTATTTTAACCGGTTCGTTCACCGTTTAATCCGTGAACGGCCGGTTTTTTCTTATGTTTTGGAGCAAGCGGGCGCTTGATCTGGCAGCAGCCTACCCTGTTTTTCCCTGAGTTATGGGGGAGCAAGACATGTTACAATGGCATTGGTGATCTATTATGATTTATGAACCTATGATTCCGATACGACAAGATAAGCCGTTCGATGATCCGGCCTATTTATTCGAGCCGAAGGTGGAAGGCCACCGGGTGCTGCTGGTGCATCAGAACGGGATAACGCGGCTATTCACCCGTCACGGGCATGAAATCACACACCGCTATCCCGAGCTTGTGCGGGTTCCGGTGAACGAGGATGTTGTGCTCGACGGGGAAGCGGCCTTTATAGATCCTGCGACAGGGAAGCTGGAGCCGGCTCTGGCTAAGGAAAGAATCCGATTGAATAAGCGGAAGCAGATTTATGACGCCCAGAGACTTGTACCGGCGCGTTTTTTTGTATTTGATATTTTGCAGCGGGGTGGAGAAGACTTGCGTCCTCTGCCTTTGGCCGAAAGAAAAAGGCATTTGGAGGAAGCCATCACGGATAACGATTATTTTTACAAGATGAAGTATGTGGAGGGCTGTGGCAGAGCCTTATTTCAAGCTGCGCTTGAACGTGGTGCGGCTGCAGGGGTAGTCGCCAAGCGTATAGACAGCCCTTATATAGCGGGGTTATCTCCCGAGTGGCGCCAAATACCCTGTTATCGGACAGAAAAGGTATATGTGACCGGATATTGCAAACGGGGCTCCGGCTGGTTGATAGGGGTTCAAGCAGACAACGGGGAAATCAAGCCTGCCGGGCTGGTCGGTTCCGACGTAATCATGCCTGACCGGATCTGGTTTGTTAAAGCCGCCGCCAAACAATACTCGGGCGAAGATCATCATTATGTCTACCTGAAGCCCGGCATAGAAGCGGAGCTAACCTTCCAGGGCTGGACGAAGGAAGGAAAGGTGCGGAAGCCCGTCTGTTTGAATAAACCAGCAGCGCTGCGGCTGCATGCATAATTCTGTATAGGGAAGGCCGGCCGCTAACTGCGGAAGCTCTTTCTCTTGCATAGCTTCTTCCTATCGGCAATAATAGAAGGGGTAGGAGTAAAGAACGAAAGAGTTGAACCCAGTGGAAATCAGTAAAATTGCCCATCGTAAAATATATGAGGAAATTGCCGAGCAAATCAAAAAACAAATTATCGACGGCGGGCTTCCTCCGGGCACCAAGCTTCCCTCGACGCGAGAATTGTCTGAAAGTTATCAGGTCGGAAGATCCACGGTGCGGGAAGCGCTGAGCGCTTTGAAAGCTATGGGATTGGTTGATATCCGGCAGGGGGAAGGAAGCTATGTGCGCAGTCTGGAATCCGAAGATTTATCGATGCCGGATCTGGAGTCGCTCCTGTTGAGCAGGAAGACGGTGCTCGAGCTGCTGGAGGCCCGGCAATCCCTGGAAATCTCCAATGCGGGGTTGGCTGCGTCGAAACGAACGGAAGAGGATTTGCAAGCCTTCGAGTCCATTCTGTCGGCTATGGAGAAGAATATCGGAAATGAAGAGGAAGGCGAGAAGTACGACCTGCAATTTCATATGACGCTCGCCCGGGCAACGCATAATTCGATTATGGTGCGTCTCTTGGAGACCATATCCTCCCAGGTCGAGATGGCGATCCGGGGAACGCGAAGACTGGAGCTGTATTCGAAAACTCCCGCTTCCCGCCGCTTATGGATGGAGCATAAAGATATCTTCGAAGCGGTAAAGAAGAAGGACCCCGGTCTCGCCCAGGAAAAAATGAGAATTCATCTTTACCATGTCGAGCAAGTGCTGATCCGCCACCTGAAGCCTTGATTTTAGGGGACGGATCTTTTTTTCTTTAAAAAAAGACTTTAAAATTTCCAACTTATCTGATAACCTGATAACCAGATAGCTATTTTTCGGTCATATCATTTTAAACAGAAGGAGTCCTGCTGATGAGAGTATCGTTATTTATAACTTGTTTGGCTGATCAGCTCTATC
The DNA here is from genome assembly GCF_042677205.1 of Paenibacillus residui. Classification (NCBI taxonomy): domain Bacteria; kingdom Bacillati; phylum Bacillota; class Bacilli; order Caryophanales; family Paenibacillaceae; genus Paenibacillus; species Paenibacillus residui. The sequence goes on along the minus strand of NZ_JBHTIU010000016.1, from coordinate 23,953 downwards.
CCCAGGTCGGTGAAAGCGTTGTCCGCTTGCTGAACCGGTACGGCTGTGAAGTGGATTTTCCCGAGGGCCAGACCTGCTGCGGACAGCCGGCCTTTAACAGCGGTTATCAGGAGGAAACGAGGGAAGTGGCCCAATCGATGATCCGGGCTTTTGAGAAGAGCGATTATGTTGTTTCCCCGTCGGGCTCCTGCACGGGAATGATTCATCATTTTTACCCTTATCTGTTTCAGGAAGAGCCTGAATGGCTGGCTAAAGCGGAAGCGCTTGCAAAGAAAACATACGAGTTTTCACAATTTTTGGTCCATGTTCTGGGCGTTACGGATCTGGAGGCGGAATTTCCGGCCAAAGTAACTTATCATCCGTCCTGCCATGCGATGAGATTGCTTGGTGTAAGGAACGAGCCGATTGAACTGCTAAAACATGTTCGAGGCTTGGAATATGCAGATCTCCCCTACAAGGAGGATTGCTGCGGATTCGGCGGTACCTTCGCGGTCAAGATGGCGGACATGTCGGAAGCGATGGTTTGCGAGAAGGCGGCCAATGTCTGCTCAACGCAAGCGGAGGTGCTGGTCGGAACCGATATGGGCTGTTTAATGAATATTGGAGGACGCTTGCAGAAAGAGGGCAAGCCCGTCCGGGTCATGCATTTGGCCGAATTGCTGGAGGAAGGAGTGAAGCGTAAATGAGCGGGCACGGAAATCAAGCGGAGATGATGCAGGAGGAGCCGATTGGCTCCGGTCTTAAGAGAAGAACGGAGGAGGCATTGAATAACCCGTTCTTGCGCAAAGCGGTTGCTTTCACCACCGACAAGCTGCGCAGCGGTCGTCTTCAGGCAATGGAGGATTTCGGCAGCTGGGAGGAGTGGCGGGAACGGGGAAGGGCCATCCGGGAGCATACTATCCGTCATCTGGATTTTTATTTAAACCAGTTTGCGGAAAACGTCGTTAAGGCCGGCGGTCATGTTCACTTCTGCCGGGAAGCCGGAGAGGCGGTTAATACCTTCTTGGATATTGCCAAACGGCATAATACGAAGCTTGTAGCTAAAGGCAAGTCCATGGTGTCTGAGGAAATCCATCTGAACCGGCATCTCAATGAGGAAGGGATCGAGGCCATTGAAACAGACTTGGGCGAGTATATTCTCCAGTTGGCCAAAGAGACGCCTTCTCACTTGATTATTCCGGCCATCCATAAAAACAAGGAACAAATCGCCGATTTATTCACGGAAGATTCCGGGGAACAGATGGCGCCGGAGACGTCCACTCTCGCCGCTTATGCGAGACAAAAGCTGCGGCAATATTTTCTTGAAGCCGGGATTGGTCTCACGGGCTGCAACTTCGGGGTTGCAGAGTCCGGCTCGATTACTCTCGTATCCAACGAGGGCAATGGGCGAATGGTCTCGACGATACCGAAGGTCCATGTCGTCATTATGGGTATGGAACGGCTCGTGCCAACGTTCGAGGATTTGGAGGTCGTGCTTAACCTGCTGGCACGGAGCGCCACCGGACAGAAGCTGACCGTTTACACATCCTTGTTGACGGGGCCGAGAGGCGCGGAGGATCTGGACGGTCCGGAGGAGCTTCACGTTATCGTCCTGGATAACGGGCGGTCGGCGCAGTTAGGAGACCCTATCTTCCAGGAGGTACTCCATTGTATCCGCTGTGCGGCCTGTCTCAATGTATGTCCGGTTTACCGGCATATCGGAGGACACACGTACGGATCGGTATACAGCGGTCCGATTGGCGCGGTGTTAACTCCTCTGCTGAAGCAGGATATGAAGGAGGCGGGGCAGTTAGCCTATGCTTCCAGCCTGTGCGGAGCATGCTATGAAGCTTGTCCGGTCAAAATCCCGCTGCATGACATGCTCGTTCATCTGCGCTATCGCAAGGTTAGGCTTAAGATGACTTCTTTGCCGGAAAGGCTGGCCTTCCGAACGTTTCAAACCGCGTTCGGAAATGTGAAAGTGTACCGGATGGCGACTAAAGCCGCTTATTATTTGCAAAAGCCTTTCGGACAGAACGGCATGATTCGCCGCGGCCCCGGACCGCTGGCCGGATGGACGAAATCCCGGTTCTTTCCAATGAAACCCAGGCTGTCTTTCAGGGATAGATGGCAGACGCTGCAGAACGAGCTGAAGAGCTCGGACAGGAAGAAAGGGCAGGCCGCGGAACAGGATCAAAGCCATAATGGCAAGGGCGAGAGGGGGACATACTAATGACCAGAGCAGGAACGATGACGGGAAGAGACGAGTTTATGCGTCATATTGCAGAACGGCTTGGCCGTTCTGTACCGATGACAGAGGCTCCTCAGCATATTCATAAGGGGGCTCCCGAATTTTATCGGGAGCTGCAGCTTAGTCGCGAAGAAAGGCTGGAGCTCTTCATCCGTAACTGGACAGCCTTAACGGGGAAAGTATGGGTAGTGCCCCAATCAGAAGCTCACAGCGGAATCCGGCAATGTTTGGCCGAGGTGCTGGAGGAGCATAGAGTAGCCAAAGTATCACGCTGGGAGCATCCCCGAATCCAGGAGCTGCAATTGGATGAGTGGCTGAACGAGAAAGGCATCGGGGTAGTGCCCTGGAAGGAGGGCCTTTCCACGGAGACAGCGGATGGCTGGGAGCCGGCCCCGCATGCAGCGGGCCCTAACTGGCTGCAGAGAAGCGAGCTGCTTCGCAGGACGGAGCAGTGCCAGTTGGGCATCGTATGGCCGGAATACGCGGTGGCCAATTCGGGCACACTAGTGCTGCTTTCCCACGGAGGCAGCGGTCGGTCGGTCAGTTTGCTGACGGGTATTCTATTTGCGATATTCCATGCAGATCAACTGGTATCACGGATGGGAGAAGCCTTCGCCGGAATTAAGGAAAAGCACCCCGGCATGCAAGGCCTGCCCTCTTCCATCAATCTGATTACCGGCCCGAGCCGGAGTGCGGATATTGAGAATGACTTGACAATAGGTATTCATGGACCGGGCAAGGTTTGCGCCGTCATCCTGAAGTAGAGCAGTGACAGGGAGTACAAAATTGCTTCGAAGCAACCGTCAATTATTATGCCTCGTACCTCGGAATGAAAAAAGCGAATTGAAGTCCCGCATTGCTGACTATTTTCAACTGAACAAGCGGAACTAAAACTGCTTTACATTGGCCTTGTAATAGAGGAAAATAGAGGCAATAAGCCAAGAAGGAGTGATTCGATGTCAAAAAAGATTCTGATCATCACCGGAGACGCCGCTGAGTCCTTGGAGGTCTATTATCCTTACTACCGACTGTTGGAAGAAGGGTATGAAGCCGTGATTGCTTCCCCTACCAAGAAGGTTCTCCACACCGTCGTTCACGATTTCGTAGGTTGGGACACTTATACCGAGAAGCAAGGATATTTGCTGGAATCGCATGTTTCCTTCGATCAGGTCAATCCGGAGGAATATGACGGGCTCATTATTCCCGGAGGACGGGCGCCGGAGTATATCCGTATGGACAAACATGTTCCGTCCATAGTCGGCCACTTCTTTGCCGCAAACAAGCCGGTAGGAGTGATCTGTCACGCGGCTTTAGTTCTCAATGTGCTTGAAGACAAGCAAATTTTCAGCAATCGGACGATGACGGCATATTCCGCTTGCCGGTATGATGTTGAAAGCTTGGGCGCCACCTATACGACAGAAACCCTTCATGTGGATGATAATATCGTGTCCGGCCATGCTTGGCCTGATTTGCCGGGATTTATGCGGGAATTTCTGAAGCTGGTACGAAAATAATATTTAGTAAAAAGAGGCCGTTCTTATGGGGAGCGGCTTTTTGTGCGTTCGGCAGACTATTCTCTGACGCAGGTAAAGTCCTGATGCACTGAAGTTAAGGATACGATTAGTTGATTCAGCACTTCGTAATTGAGTGGACCCGACTTCTGGAAGAGACAGATAGTCAGTCGGATGTTGAAGGCGTTTTCTTGCGCAGCTCTTGAGGAACATCTTACTATCAAGGAGAGGGGAAATACTGATGCAACATTTGATGAGGCGGCTATTGACGTTAGCTATGGCCGCTGCCCTTATATTGGGGATGGCATCTCCGGATGACAGAGTGAATGCCGATGCGGTGAACGAAAATTTAATATGGAATGGAGGTTTCGAAGCCTATAAAGAAGGCTGGGAGGATTGGGGAGCGACAACCGTTGTTGAAGATGGAGCATCCCACATGAGAGCGCTGCAAATCGGTCTCGGGGATGCGGGCAGTGAAGGCGGAATGGCCTGGTATATTGAAGCCAAACCGAACGATACCTTTAAAATTGGCGGTTGGGGTAAAGCTTCGGCAGGGGAGGTAGGCATACTGGGTATAAAAAGCCTGGGAGATAACGGCCCCATTGCCGGCGGCGCCAAAGAACTTCATTATACGGCGAGCGATTACGAATATAGGGAAATTTCTTTCACGGCGGTTCCCGGAACTACAGCGATTATGGTATACCTGTACAAAAACCCCGGACCCGGATATGTGTTCTTCGATGATATTGCCGCATATCCGACAACACCCGGTGATCCGAACCAACCCCCTCAGGAGGAAGCGGTATATATTCACAATCATGCCTATCTTCCCGAAGATTGGTTTTATCTCCCGCAAACCGATAGGCAAATCAGGGAGTATGTGAATCAGCTCAAACAGTATTATATCGAATACCAATTTGCGAATATCGGATTTTTGCGAGAGGATGGAACCTTGGATCCGAATCAAAGCAAAGAGCTGGGGCACTGGATTAAAGTTTCACGGGAGACGGATCCCGATCAGAAGATTATCGCTTGGATCAATGCGGACACCGTCAGACACGTACATGTCGGAACGGAAGAGCATCCTGCCGGCGAAGAAGATAAACAGGCGATGCACCAGCGGATTATTCAATCCGTAAAGAACGCGGTGGATATTGGATTTCTGTATGACGGAAGGTACTACAAAGTGGATGGGATTCAATTCGATATCGAACCGCTTCGTGCCAAATGGAAGGACGATCCTGAATTATTGACATTATTACAGGGCATTAGGCAGGCTGTGGGTCCGGATGTCCATTTATCCATTGCAGGTCCGGCGTGGGACATAGTATGGTCCAATGACTATATTACACAGCTGGCAAATATTATGGATATGCTGAATCCGATGATCTACGATACGAATGGGCCGGACAGTTGGAAACCGACGGTGACTCAGACGGCGGAAGAATATGAAGAATTGTGGAAGAATACAGCGCTGCGCTACAGTAATGCGATTGCGGCAAGCAGCAACCCGGATTGTCAATTCTCACCGATTATGCCGGCGTACGAGACGAAAGGTTATCTCGAAACGGATCCCGATGCGCCGGAATACGGCGAGTTTGTCATCTATCACGATCCGTCTATCGAGAATATTTATCATGCAGCCAGAGGCCTCAAACAAGCGATCGCCGAAGGAGCCGACGTTTACGGCTCGGGAATTTTCTGGTGGGGCACGTTTATTATGACAGAGCCCGATCCGCGGGATCATCAGGATTATTCTCATGCGCGCGAGTGGTGGCTGACGGAGTGGGTTAATAATTCTACATCTAGCAATCCGCCAACTCCGACTGAAATAAATTCTTGATTAACGGCGGCTTCAAGCAAGGAACCGTTCCATAAGCAGGTTAGTGTATGGCTGTACATTTTATACGGATCATTTGGCATTCCCGCTCATAGAATTAGAGTAGAACCTTCTATGGGAAAGGGGTGTAGGCAGGATGGTCCTATTCATCATGATCATGCTTGTGGCCTTCGTATTCCTCGGTCTGTTATGTGTAGCGCTGGTGAAAGGGTTGCAAAAGGATTCTTATGACAGTGACGTTCGGAATCTATGGGAAGCTAATGATATTCAAAAAGACAAGATAGACTACGAGAAGTAGAAAGTCGGCCATCCAATGACAGCTTCAGCCTGCCGACCGTATGTATGCATGAAGACCGGACTTCCATCCTGCAAGGAGGCCCGGTCTTTCGGTTAAAGAGTTAATGAAGGGTGCGTATCTTCGCTAAGCCGCACTGCCGCTATCTGCCATTATTATAGGGAGCCTCTCTCTTTAATGTAATTTCACCGACAATCGGCAAATGGTCGGATGCCAACGTAGAGAGGACTTCCGGATGGGTCAATTCAACATTTTCCGATACAAAGATATAATCTATTCTTGATCTGGGCTTGTCCGCCGGAAAGGTAAAGGCGTCCCCTTGATCTTCGAAACCGTCTTTAAATAAAGTCTTCATCAATCGAATCTCTTCGCTTACCGGGAGGGCATTAAAGTCTCCGGTAATAATAGTTGTCCGATCATATTGGCTTGTAATCGCCAAGATTTCGTCGATTTGCGCGAGACGCTGTTCCGTCGTCAATCCCAGATGGGTGCTGTAGAACTGAATATGATTGCCCTTAACGTTGATGGTTGCTTCCAGTAAACCACGCTGTTCCTGGCCGAAGCTGCTTAACAGATGATTCTCGGAATGGATGATAGGGTATCTGCTCAGAACCGCCGTTCCATATTGCCTGCGCTTTCCTCCCGGCTCCAGCGGGTCCCTGTCCAGATTCGCGCCATAGATATAATGCATTCCCAGAGACTCGGCAAGTTTCTTGGCTTGATCTTCAAAATTGCTTCTGGCCGAATAATGACGATCCACTTCTTGAAGCCCGATTATATCGGCTCCCGATGCTCTGATTTCATTCGCTATCCGGTCCAAATCAAGCACCTGATCCATCCCGACTCCATGACGGATGTTGTAGGACATTACTTTAATCGTAACTTCCTTTCCCCGGCCTTCACCAGAGAGTGGTGCTGCTGCAGAGGGGGTGCCGTTTTCGGAGGCTCCCGCGGTGGTGACGAGCGAAGCCAGGAACACTAAAATCAGCAGAATAGAGGCCAACTTCTTCATTTTCACATTCCATCATCCTTTCTGTTAAAGCGTTTACATAATTACCGTCTTCTGGTGGATCGTTATCCCATCCCTCCCTAATCCTGTTAATTTCAATCCACTTTAATTATATCATTTGTCTGTTTTTTTAGTAGAGTTAATTTGTTGTCGCAACAGAATTTATAAATCAAGTTTCGTAAAGGGAGTGCACGATTTTAGATCATTCTCAACTTTTGATGATATTCACTTGTCAACGCATAAAAAAATGCACCGAACCGGAAATTCGATGCAAAAATGTAAAGTTTTTTGACAGGCTCAGCTTTTTAGAATATCGTCGATTCGCGTCAATTCCTCCGAACTGAAGTCCAGATTCTGAATGGCGGCGGCATTCTCTTCTATTTGACTGACACGGCTGGCGCCGATTAGGGCCGAGGTCACTTTTCCTTCACGCAGCACCCAGGCCAAAGACATCTGGGCCAGGGATTGCCCGCGTTCAGCGGCCAATTCGGCCAAGAGACGGACTTTAGCGATTTTCTCCTCTGTCACGTCTTTTTCTTTAAGGAACGAGCCTTCCTTAGCCGCACGGGAATCGGCCGGAATTCCTTTCAAATATTTGTTGGTCAGCAGTCCCTGCGCCAACGGGCAGAAGGCGATGCAGCCGGCCCCTCCATCCTGCAGAATATCCTGCAATCCGTCCTCAATCCATCGGTTAAACATAGAGTAGGAGGCTTGATGTATAAGGAGCGGGGTGCCTAACTGCTTCAGAATGCGGATGGCTTCGCGAGCCCGCTCTTCCCGGTAATTCGAAATTCCTATGTACAGTGCCTTCCCTTGGCGGACGATTAAATCCAGGGCGGCCATCGTTTCTTCGAGCGGTGTATCGGGGTCGGGCCTGTGATGATAGTATATATCCACGTAATCGAGCCCCATTCTCTTCAGGCTCTGGTCCAGACTCGCCACCATGTTTTTCTTGGAGCCCCACTCCCCATACGGTCCAGGCCACATATAAAAGCCTGCTTTGGTAGAGATAATCATCTCGTCCCGATAAGCCCGGAGATCGGATTTAAGCACTCTGCCGAAGGTTTCCTCCGCAGATCCCGGCGGCGGCCCGTAATTGTTAGCCAGATCGAAATGGGTAATTCCAAGATCGAAGGCTTTGCGAATCATGGCCCTCGAATTTTCGTAGACATCGGCGCCCCCGAAATTATGCCACAGTCCTAATGAAATAGCCGGGAGTTTTATCCCCGATTGGCCGCAGCGGTTATAAATCATGGTTGAGTAGCGTTGGTTATCAGGCAAATAACTCAACTGGATTACCTCCTTTGTCTGAAGATTTCCTATTGCACGTTGTGTTAGCAGTTAAAAGAAAGAAGCTTTTAAACATGATAGCGTATAACTCAATCATTGAACAGGTGGAAATTTCCGATAGGATAGGGATATATTCAGATTTATTGAAGAACTGATAAGCTATGATATATACAGCGGCAATTAAAAAGAACAGTTGAAAAAATTACCAATATGCGTTACTGTTATGACTATAAAGTCATTATTTGAATATCAAATTCAGAATCTGTTTGGAGGCGCTTATAAATATATGGTGCAAAGGAAAGGTTCGTTGAAAGAACGGCAGCGTCAGGAAAGGGAGCAATACATCTTGCAGGCGGCGGAAGAAATCATGCTGGAGAAGGGTTACCACCATACGAGCATGGATGAAATCGCAGACCGGGTTGGAATTGCCAAGGGGACACTCTATTTGCATTTTACACGTAAAGAGGAACTGGCTTATGCATTGGTAGAGCCGAAGCTCAACATGTTTCTGGAAAGCGTGCAGCAAGCCCGGGCTTATAACGGTACGGCACAGGAGAAGCTGATTTATTTGTTGGAGAAAGAAATGTCAGGCGCATTTTTTCAGTTTATGCTGCGGAGCGATCCGGATTTGGCCTCTGTATTTAAAGCACAACAGCAGCGGATCGATGGATTGATTGCAGAGATATTTGGCGGTATAGGGAAGATTTTGGATGAGGGAAAGGAAGCAGGCCTCTTTGATCGGGAGCTTCCTAACGAGATGATGGCCTTTCAGTTTATAAACATGTTCGATCCGCATCTGTATCTGAAAATGGTGGAACAACAGCAAATGAGCAAAGAAACCTTTATCCGCCATGTTGCCAAAGTCTATCTGCGCGGAATTGAACGTTGATAAAGGAGGTGCTGCCCCGAGCAAATTACCCCTTCGCTTCAGACTGTTGTTCTTTCCATGTTGTAATCGAGTCTTACAAAATAGGAGGAGATACAATGAAACAGGAAGCGCTTAACATTACCGGGTACGCGGATCAGTTCAGTGTAATGCCGGGGGAACAGGTCAAGGTTATGGTCAGTACGACAAGCAAAAGCTATAAGGTGAACGTCGTTCGTCTATGCGGCGGGCTGATGGATGCGGAGAGCGATGATTTGCCCGTGGAGACTGTGCAAGCCGAGTGCAATCGAGTCTATCCGGGGCGCGTACAGGAAATCGAGGCAGGTTCCTATGGCGAATTGCCGGTTCCCTCCGATTGGATGCAGGGCGGAGAATTCACGGTTCAACTATGGGCTTGGCCGACTTTGACGACAGGGGCGGTACATCCGCAGACGCTCTGGTCCGTGTCGGCGACGAACGGCACGGCCGGAGGACGGCTTGTCCTTGAGCAAGATGGTCAACTCGCGCTGATGCTTACAGACTGTGCGGGGCAGTCGGCGGTTGTTCGTACGGAGCGGCCGCTTATGGCGAAATCGTGGTATTTTATCGCTGTACGTTATTCGGCCGAATCAGGAGAAGCGGCACTGTTGATTGATCATCAGGATCAATGGATGCCCGAACGGGATAGGCAGTTTATTAAACGAAAAGCAGCATTGGATTTCTCAAATTTGTTAACGGGTGCAGTCGTGCTGGCCGCTCAATATCAGGAGGGCAGGAGACAGCATTATTATAACGGCAAGCTGGAAAACCCGCGTTTTTTTCGTACTGCTCTGGATGATGAACAGCTCGAACAGCTGTATTCAGCACCGGAACTTTCGGCAAGTATGAGAGCAGAGTGTGCGGCATGCTATGATTTCAGTCAATTTATTTCGTCCAGCCGCCTAATCGACTGTTCGGGCGGACAAAATGACGGCCGGTTATATCAAGCGCCGGCACGAGCGGTGACAAGTCATAATTGGACTGGTGAATATGCGAGCTTTAAAGAAGCTCCAGACCAGTATGCCGCTGTTCATTTTCATGACGACGATTTATGCGATGCGGGCTGGGATGCCGATTTTGTCTGGAAAGTGCCGGACGAACTGCGGAGCGGAGTCTACGCTTTTCGTTTGGAGACGGAAGCCAGCGTCGATTATGTGCCATTGTTTGTACGTCCGGGCAGACAGACTGCCAAAGCAGAGGTCGTCTATTTGGCCCCAACTAATACGTATCTGGCTTATGCGAACGAACGACTGTATGAGCAGGCTCAAGCTTATATGGGAGACGATTATGTGCTTCCGGAGCAGGACCGGTTTCTGTCCGAGCATCCGGAGTTGGGCAAATCGATCTATGACTTGCATAATGACGGCAGTGGTGTACAGTACAGCTCCCGCTTGCGTCCGATTTTGAATATACGGCCTCATTACCGCAATTGGCGTGCAGTAAGGCATTTTTCAGCGGATTTATATATAACCGGTTGGCTGGAAAGGCGGAAGCAGCCTTATGATGTCATTACGGATGAAGATTTGCATCGGGAAGGGCAGGAGCTTCTGGCATCTTATAAAGTGATTATTACGGGCAGCCACCCCGAATATTGGACGCGTCCGATGCTTATTGCGCTAAAGCAATATTTGGCTGCCGGCGGTCGGCTGATGTATTTGGGCGGGAACGGGTTTTATTGGGTAACCAGTCTGGATGCAGACCGTTCTTACTTGCTTGAAGTACGGCGTGGCAATGCCGGTACAAGATCGTCTGATACACCGCCGGGGCAAATCTATCATAGTACAACCGGCGAGCCCGGGGGCTTATGGCGGCATTACGGTTTTGTGCCGCAGAGCATCGTCGGAGTTGGTTTTTCTGCGCTGGGCGGTATTAACGGCTGCGGATACAAGCGGCTTCCGGACAGTCATGATCCGGCGGCGGCGTTTATATTCGAAGGGATCGGGGAGGATGAAATCATCGGCGATTTCGGTCTCGTTATGGGCGGAGCGGTAGGGGATGAAATTGACCGCTTCGACCATGAATTAGGTACGCCCAAACATGCGCTGCGATTGGCGACCTCGACCGGTCTGGACGATTACTATCAAGTAGTCCATGAAGATTTGCTGTTCACAGCGCCGGGGCAAGGGGGGCTTGAAAGCCCGCTCGTGCGTGCCGATATGACCTATTTTGATATTGCCGGCGGCGGTGCGGTTTTCTCCGTTGGTTCCATTAACTGGGCGGGCAGTATAGCCTGGAATAATTACGATAATAATGTGGTCCGAATTAGTGATAACGTATTGCGCCGTTTCTTGTCATAATGGCCGTGGCACTCCTCCTGACAAGGCGTCTTGGTTCCGAAATGTTGGTGTGGGGCTGTTCTGAACAAAAAATTGCTTGTATTGCAGGAAATTTCAGAATATAATATTAGTTAATATTTGGTATGTGTAACTGGCGCACGTGGTGAACCACGAGGAAGCACATATGACGTTATAGCCGTTCGCCTGGGCAAAGTATTTGATCCCTAATCGGGGTCAAATACTTTTTTTTGTTAATGAAGGAGGAGCAGCAAGCTATGGGAATTTGGTTAACCGGGCAAGAGCAGCGGATCGCATCCGAAAGGCAGTTGCTGAACAGGCAGGAAGAGTGAGGGAGCAGCGGGGGATAGAAGTAAAGCTGGCCGTTATTCTGGTGGAAGGGGACCCGGCTTCCCTGGCCTATGCGAAGGCTAAACAGCGGTGGGCTTCCCGGCTTGGTATAGCGTTCGAATGGATACGCCTCCCATCCGGAGTAACGGAACAAGAACTGATGGGAATCATTGATACGTTAAATAGGGACGATGGGGTTCACGGAATTCTGTTAGAGCTCCCTCTCCCACGGCACTTGTCCTCCAAAGCGATAATCGAGGCGATTTCGCCATGGAAGGACGTGGACGGATTGACCTCTTCCAACCGGCTGGCTAATCAAACCGGAGCCCCAGGACTATATCCGGCTACACCGTTATCCTGTGTCCGGCTTCTGGAAGATTACGGCTATGAGCTAAAGGGAAGACATGCTGTCGTGGTGGGGCGCGGGGAGACCGTAGGAATGCCGCTCCTTCATTTGCTGCTGCGGAAGAATGCCACCGTGACCGTGTGCCATTCGTATACTCCCGATCTGTCCGTCCCGCTTCGCCAGGCGGATTTTGTATTTGCCGCTGCGGGGCGTCAAGGATTAATAACGAAGTCTATGGTCCATCCCGATCTGGTCGCGATAGATGCGGGAATTAATGAAACAGACAGCGGGGAGTTGAAGGGGGACGTGGACTCCGGGGCGATTCTTCGCTTGCAGGCGTTATCGCCGGTTCCGGGAGGGGTAGGAACGCTGACAACGGCCATTCTATTTGAAAATGTTATAAAAGCCTTCGAACTGCAGCATGGTAAGAAGCAGCAGAATTTTATAAGAAAGGGGGGAGTATAGAAATGAGCTTGATGGATCAATCCGTTCGCTCCTTCGTCCAAGCGGCTTCATCCCGTACACCGACTCCGGGTGGAGGGAGCGTCGCGGCTCTGGTTGCTGCGCTGGGAGCGGCCATGGGCTCGATGGTTGCCCACTTTAGCCAGGGGCCTAAATTTGCCTCCCATTCGGAAGAAATGGAGCACATGATCATCCGGATGAAAGCGGATATCGATCAATTCGAAAGCCTTCTAGAGGAGGATGTTCACTCGTTCGAAACTTATATGTCCGCCGCCCGAATGTCAGGACAAACCGAGGAGCACAAGCAAGCCAAACAGGCTGCATTGGCCTCCGCCTCGGTACTGGCCACCGAGGTTCCTGTCAGGCTGATGCGAAGATGTCTGGCTTCCATGGAAACAATGGAAGGGATAGCCGGGAACGCGAACCGCAGGGTATTATCCGATCTTGGAATAGCCGTCTATCTTCTGGAGGCGGCTGCCCGCTCCGCATGGATTACAGTTGCCATCAACCTTCCCGGCCTGCAGGAGGAGAAGCTGAAGGAACAATACGGAAGGGAATGTGCACAAATCATCGGCCGGATCGAATCGATCCGGGCCGGCATGTTGTCCACCATCCATTCAAGGATAAACGAATGAGCTTTACATGGGAGAACGCAAATACCTCATATCGGAAGGATTAACGATAGAATCCCTCCTGTTTACCACTATTAGACTGCCTAGCCTAAAAAGCAGTCATCAAAAGTGCTTTGTTAGGCTAGGCGTTAACAACCGGCTGCTCGGAAAGCAGCTTCTCCAGATGTCGGCAGCAAGTATCCAAATCGGTCACTTGAGACCAATATAATTTCAGTTCCTCGCGAATTTGCTTCAGCAGCGGTCCGGATAACCCAAGCTCGGAATGCATCTTAAAGCTGGGAATGATTTCCCGATACAGCTGAAATCGGGAAGGCTCAGCCGCTTCATGCGGTTGTACCATGCGGGCTCCTTGTGCTGCAGGGCTTGGCGAACGTTTCCCCCGGCCGGCCACTGCATCCCGGATGTCGGTGCGGCCCGTGCGTTCAGCCGCCCTCTTCATCGCCGGGATGCTTAAAGTCCGATGGCGTATAACGGTTTGCGCTTCTTGGGAGGTCAGGTAATGTACCAGCGTCTTCGCTGCTTCCTTATTGGCCGATTTGGCAGAAACGGCCAGTCCGATCACCAGGTTGAGCGTCTTGGAAGTTTTCAACTGCGGAAGAGGCGCAATGTCAAAGCGAAACGATGCATTGCGGAATTCGTTCAGGACGAAATAGGTGGTCATCACCATGGATACTTTGCCCTGACGGAACAAATCGTCCGCCTCCAGATCACTCTGTGAGAGAAAGGAAGACAAGCCTTGGTGGCTGATGATATCCCTGCTCATCTGTATGGCCTCCCGCACATCCGGATGGCGGAAGGAAACAGGCCCGGTATCTTCCGGGCGAATCCATTGTCCGCTCTGAAGAAGGAAGATCGGCCAGCGGTTGTCCGATAACGCATGATAATAAAACCCTACCCGATTACTGCGGTTGGTGATCTGGTGAGCCACATCCATAAGCTCATTCCAGGTCCAGCTGCTGTCGGGTTCAGGGAGGTCAAATTCTTCGAAGTGATCTTTGTTATAGCAAAGAATGACCGGAGAGAAGACGAAAGGAACTGCACGCAGCCGTTTGCCGTCTTGAAAAGCGGGAAGAAGGAACGGATACGTATCTTCCGGCGGCTGCAACGGCTCCAGCAGCGCAAAGCTGCCATCTCTCTCATGGAATTCGGAGAAGGATTGATTGTTAAACATAGCCACATCAATCAATCCGGATTGAAGGTAATGCTTCATAAGCTGCAAATCGTCGAAATGGAAGGGGATTGGAATGAGCTCCACCTGGATCCCCGGATGCCGTTCATGAAAATAATCTATCAATGTACTCAATTCCGCCTGTTTATGCATCGATGGGTAATAGCCGAAACGGATAGTAGTATTCGAGGTATAATCCGGGTTAAGCACTTTATTACCGATGCGCGGTATTTTCTGCACATATCCTTCCGTCACGAGAATATCCAATCCTTTCCGGACGGAATGCTTGCTGAGGTTATACTGCTCTGCCAGCTCAAGCTCCGATGGCAGAAACTGACCGTTCTTAAATGCTCCGCTCCGGATGCTGTCCCGGATGCTTGCCATCATCTCTTCCAACTTGGAACGAAGCACCGATTGTTTGGTTTTACGACTCATTTAGCAACCTCCCGAACCGACCTCAAACTGATACAAATCTGGTTGTTTATCTATATTATTCAAAATATCCTCTGCAATTTCTAGTATAGCCCCTTTCAAATCGCTTTTCAATCCAATTATAACGGGAGCGACTTCCGAGTCGTTTCAACTGCAAGGTTGGATTTATCCCGACTTCCAGCTTATTGTGGATAACAAATTTTTCAATATTCAATATTGACAGCGCTTTAATTGACTCGTTATAATTCAACCAGATACGTATCAGAATTATAGTGTTTGTTATTTTTCCTTTTGAGGCCAAATGTGATTGTTATTCATTTTTACGGGGAGGGGTTTATTGTGAGATTCAAAAAGCATGCTTTAATTTTTACGGCCGCAGTAACGCTGACGGTAGCCTGTTCGTCCGGGGGGACAAAGACAGAACCCGGGGATTCCGCCAAGGAACCGGAAGAATCAGACAAGGACCGTCAAATAAAAATTACGGCCATGAAGTTCGGCTACGGGGAATTGCCGCCTAATGACAGCCCGGGCGTGCAAATGATTAACGAGAGGTTTAATGTCGATTACCAGGTTAATCAGGTGCCCGTCGGCAGCTACAGTGAGAAGCTGAGCGCAGTTCTGGCATCCGGAACCATCCCGGATATAGTTGCTTTCGAGGCGCCGGATATATCGAACCGGTATCCTAAATTTGCCCGGCAGAATGCTTTTCTCGCATTGGATGATTATATTGACGACTATCCGTCGCTGGCTCTCGTTCCTGATTTTATATGGGATCAATTCAGAGTGGACGGAAAAATCTACGCGATTCCCAAGTATTATCCGCGATTCGGCTTTTTGCCGATGATCCGCAAGGATTGGCTGGATAATCTGGGGCTGGAGGTTCCGACCAATTATGAAGAATTGAAGCAGGTCGCCATCGCATTCACGAAGGGGGATCCGGATGGCAACGGCAAGAACGATACATACGGCATAGCCCTCGGCCAGAACATTAACCCCAATTATAACCTGGGAGCCTATTGGGATCCCAACGCCTGGTATCATAAAAACGATAAGGGCCAATTCATTCCGGGATGGATCTCCGAAGCGCGCAAAGAAATGATCGAGTGGTTTGCCGATTTGTATGAAGAAAACGCCGTCACTCGCGACTTTGCCAGTCTGGATTGGAATGCAACCAATAAAGAGTTTTATTCCGGCAGAGCGGGCATCTTCATCGGCACTCCCCGCGGAATGATCAATGCGAACGCCGATAGCCTGGTACAGCTGGATCCCAATGCGGAATTCACATTTATGGCTCCGGCCGTCGCTCCGGACGGATCCCAAGGACTCACCTCCAGCAGCGGCTTCGTAGGATTCATGACGATTTCGGCGGAAGCCGGCAAGGACGAGGAGAAGGTTCGGCGCATATTGGAAATGACCGAGCTGGCCAGAACGGTGATTCCGGAAGACCGGATGAATCCGGATAACCCCGATTTCGATTTCTTGATGGGAGGGGAAGGCAAAGCCTATGACATGGTGGACGGGAAGCCTGTAGCGAAGGAAAACGCCTTGAAGGACGGATTGCGTCCTACCTCTTATTTGTTGGATGACGTTCCGTGGCCGGAGAAAGATTCGGATAAGGTTTATAAGTACAGCAATCCAATTCTCGATGCCGTCGTCCAGGATATGCTTAAGGTGCATGGTGAGAGCAAATTTTACGGTTCTCCGCATTATGCCGCACCGTCACCGACTTATCTGGAGAAGGGGAATGAATTGACCCAATTTCTGATCGATGAGCAATCGAAAATGATTGCCGGTCAACGTCCGGTCAGTGACTGGGATAAGATGGTCGACGAGTTTATGAAAAAGGGCGGGGACAAGTGGATTGAGGAAGTGAACGCCGGGATTACCATCCAAGATCCTAAGGAAGCATGGGATTGACCTGCCTGTTGATGGAGGAATGGAATGAGAACGAATGAGTATTCTCTTAATTCAGGGGTTTCTGCACCGCAGAAGCCCCGTATATGGCAACTAATATGGCGCAAGAGATATGGATACCTGCTTATTTTGCCCGGACTGCTTTATTTTCTTGTTTATCGTTACGTTCCTATGCTGGGCTCGGTCATAGCCTTCCAGGATTTTAGCCCGTTCCTCGGATTTACGGAGAGCCCCTGGGTCGGCTTCAAACACTTTGCCAAAATATTTGAGGATGCCGAAGTGGTCCGGGTTCTGTGGAATACGCTCGTGCTTTCGTTTTTGCAGATCGCTTTTGCCTTTCCGGCGCCGATTATCTTGGCACTTATGCTGAATGAAATTCGCAATGGGGCCTACAAAAGAATTGTGCAATCGATTATTTATTTGCCGCATTTTTTATCTTGGGTCATTGTTGTCGGGATTTTTATTATTTTCCTGCGCGGCAGCGGTCTGATCAATACGTTTTTGACTCTCAAGCTTGGCATAGGCCCGATTGATTTTCTGACCGATCCGATTTATTTCCGGCCACTCATTATTATTCAGGTTATCTGGAAAGAAGCGGGCTGGGGAACAATTATTTTTCTTGCCGCCTTATCGGGCATTAATCCGAATTTGTATGAAGCGGCCGTGATGGACGGGGCAAACCGCTGGCGGCAATTATGGCATATTACGCTGCCCGGAATCCGGAGCACGATCGTTATTCTGCTCATCCTGCGTCTCGGCAATGTGCTGGACAGCGGATTTGAACAAATCTTTCTGATGCTCAACTCCTTCAATATGGAGATTGGCAACGTACTGGACACTTACGTTTATTTTAAAGGAATTCATCAATCCGATTACAGCTTTGCAACCGCTGTAGGCTTGTTTAAAGGAGTTATTGGTCTGGTGTTGGTCGTGGCGGCCAACTGGCTGGCCAAACGGTTCGGCGAGGAAGGAATATACTGACCGACTCCCGGCCTTCTTGGTGCAACCTGCACAGCAGCGGTAAATTGTAAATAAAGGAGACGCTACTCATGCTGCATCGTTCCTGGTCAGACCGATTAATAGACGGGATTAACATTGTGCTGCTGGGGATTATCGGTCTGGTGATGCTCCTGCCCTTCTTGTATATTTTTTCCGTCTCGTTCTCGAGTATGAAAGAGTATATTTCAAGCGACTTGCTGCTCTGGCCGAAGGAATGGGTGCTGGATGCCTATCAGTATATTTTTGGCTCCAGCTCGTTTATCCGTTCTTTGGGAGTGACGGTCTTCGTCACGGTGACGGGTACCGCATTTAATCTGCTGTTTACTTCCGCCATGGCTTACGGCCTGACCCGGAGATTGGTCGGACAATCCTTTATCCTGTTTCTGGTTTTGTTTACGATTTTGTTTTCTGCGGGAATGATCCCGTCCTATTTGATTGTCAAGGAGACCGGATTGCTGGACAGCTTGTGGGCATTGATTATCCCGGCGGCGATTGCGCCGTTCAACCTTATTGTGATGCGTCAATTTTTTCTGAACATTCCTGAAGAATTGAACGAGGCGGCCTTCATAGATGGAGCTAACGAGCTGCAAACATTCGCCCGCCTGATTCTGCCATTATCCAAGCCGGCGCTGGCTACGTTTTGTCTGTTCTATGCCGTCGGGCATTGGAATAACTATTTTGCCGGAATTTTATATTTGAACGATCCCACCAAATGGCCGATACAGGTCGTACTCCGCCAAATCGTAGTTTTGAACGATCCCGTAAATTCACTGGGGGCGGTAGAAATGCTGATGGAGAATCCTCCTCCGCCGGAAACGATTCAAATGGCGGCGATATTGGTGGCGACCGTACCTATTTTGATCGTATATCCGTTTTTACAGAAGCATTTCGCCAAAGGAGTTATGATTGGTTCGATCAAGGGGTGAAGGTGAATAGATCATCTCTTATTATCGAAAAGGAGCAATGGAGAGAAGGAGAGAGACCATGACCATAAAATATGCGGCAACAGCTGTGGAAAGACAAATCAAAATAACGGAAGAGGCCGGCCGGATAGAAAATTTGGGGGCCCCGATCCACAATTCAACCTCTCATGCCGCCGTGTTTACGAAGTCTGAAGACGGCCGCGACATTATGTACCTGTCGCTGGATGGATCAGCAGGAGAAGATGCGCGTCTGGGGACGATTGATCTGAATGAGGAGCGGCTAGTACATATTCTCCCGATGCCCGGTGCGATGGGAGGCTTCTCGATGACCAAAGCGGGAGATGAGAGCATTTATGTGGCAACCCATAATCAGGGGAATGTTTATCGCTATACCCCATGGAATCGCAAGCTGGAGGTGCTAGGGAGGCCCACGCCGGAAACGACATTCGGATATGCCTTGACCTCTGTCGGCGAGGATGCAGTGTTCGGCGGCACTTATCCCGGCGCGGTATTCTATCAATACCGCCCGGGGGAAGGCTTCAAGCTGTTCGGCTCCCAGCCTTTCGAGCCGGGTGAGCACTATGTTCGCAGTCTTGCTCATTGGCCGGAAGCGGGGGTAACGTATGTCGGGATCGGCTCTCATCCCCGGTTGAAACGATTTAATCACCGCACGGGTGAAGTTAAGGAGCTGCTTCCGGAGGCGTACTACAACGACGAGTTTGTCTATGATCTTAATATCGAAGGAGGCAAATTATTTGTTCGTCTAAATCCTTCCAACCGGCTGCTTGTTTATGATTTGAGCATGGACGATAGCGGGAAATGCACAGAAAAATTCGAGCGGGAAGTGCCGGGGGTCAACAGTTTGGGAGTATCCCCATTATACGCAGGGGCGGTGTACTATACGTATATCGGAAAGCTGTACCGCTATGAGCTGGACAGCGGCCGGTCGGTTTCGCTGGATGTCGATACAACCATCTTGCCGTTTAAACTAGATTTTGTGGAGCTGGCGGATCAGCAGCAGTTTCCGGGCAAAACATTGGTTGGGGTCGGATCGCGGCTGGGGCGGACGAGATTGTTCAAATACAATCCGCAGAACGGGAATCTGAGAATCTCCGATTTGGAGATTGAAGGGGTTCCGACCAATGTTCAAAGTATAGCAACGGCTTCGGACGGCAGGCTGTATATCGGGGCGTTTCTGGTGGGGGGGACGTCGATCTTTGATCCGGAATCCGATACCTTTACGGAGTATAAAGGGGTGGGACAAACCGAAAATACGGCTGAGCTGGACGGCCGCTTGTATTTTAGCGCGTATCCTCACGCTAAACTGTTCGAGTACGATCCGGCGAAGGAGTGGACTTTGTCCCGTCACACAGATGAACCTAACCCGCGTCTGCTGTTTGATTTATCCGCGGAAGAGCAGGATCGCCCATATGGTTTGGCTGTCGGAAGGGGCAAGCTCTATATCGGAACCATATGCGGATATGGCAAGCGGGGCGGGGCCATTATCAGTTATGATCCTCGGACGGGAGAGCGCTGCGTATATCGGAATCCGCTGCCTGATCTCAGTATTGTCGCCCTGGTATACGCTAATGACAAGTTATATGCGGGAACGAATATTTGGTGCGGACTTGGTATAATGCCTTCTCGTAAGGAGGCGGAATTGCTCGTTTTTGATCCGGAGCGGGGAGAAGCGCGCGGAATTTCGCTGCCCGTCCCAGAGCTTAGAGCCATTACGGCTCTGATCGAAGGACAGGATGGGCAATTGTGGGGGATGGCCGAAGGCTGGCTGTTCGTCTTCGATCCAAGAACAGAAACATATACCCACATGGCCCATTTGTTTCCCGAAATAGATTATCGCGAGTCCATCTGGAGAGATGCGTCTCTGAAGTTCGGAAGAGACGGCAGGCTGTATGGCACGATTCAAGGACGATATTTTTTCGCGTATGATCCGGATCAAAGGAAGCTCGATATTATTGCAGAGGACGGGGCGAGGTTTCTGGCAGACGATCGCCAAGGACGGCTGTATTTCTCGGATGGAAAAACAAGAATAAGACGATATTCTCCACAATAATAACTTAAGGCGCCAGATTAAACTTGCGGCGATCGAATACACCTGTCCGGAATGTGAAGCTGGCTGGGCCAGTAAAAAATATTAATAAAGAAACGGAGGAGAAGCAGTGAAGAAACGAATCATATGGTCTGTCCTTTGTACGTTAATAGCAGCGATGGGATGGGGAGGAGTAGGAGCGACATCGGATACCGCTTATGCGGAATCCGCTCGCTCCGGACATTTCGAAAATTTGGGAACCGCTATCAAAAGGGTTGTCGGCATCGGAGGAACGCCCTTCTACGGAACGGACGGGACCCCCTACATAAGTGCCGCCGTCAATGGTGTTCCTGCGCAGTTGGCCGTGTTGAATGCTTTAACGCTTGATGTGGAGAAGGTGCTGGATATCCCTGACACGACGAGCACCTCTACGGTCCTCACTGCCCAGGATGGAAGCGTGTACATTGGAACAACGGGAACCGGGGAGGTGTACCGGTATGTTCCGGATTCGGAAGGATTGGAGTTCATCGGCAAGCCGATTCAGGGGGAAACCCATATTTATGCCTTGGCGAACGGCCCGGACGGCAAAATTTTCGGCGGGACTTATCCTGGCGGAAAGCTGTTCGAATATGATCCGGCTTCAGGGGAGTTCCGGGATCTGGGCAGCCCGGTTGCCGGCGAAAAATATGTTCGTAAGCTGGTCTACGATGAGGAACGCGGTCTGCTGATCGCCGGGACCGGGACCAACAATCGATTGGTTGAGATCGATCCGGAAACGGGAAGTGTCTCCGAGAACTGGATGCCGGAGGAATTGGCGGTCGAGGAATACCCGAACAGTATAGATTTAATTGGCGACAAGCTGTTTATCCAGTTGAACAAAAGCTCGACGATGCTGGTGATGGATAAATGGAGCAAGCAAATCGAGCAGCGGCTTCAAGGGGTATCCGCACATGTCATCCCGTCCCCAGACGGAAAACAGGCGTATATGTTTGCACCAGGGGATGCGTATCTGCACGTTTATGATTTCTCTACAGGACTAATCGAGCCCGTTGCAAGGTTAGGGCGCTTTAACAGTTGGAAATCGGCGACTATTATCAATACGGGCAGTGCTCAAAACCCCGATTATACGCTATCCGCCTGGATGGGCTATAATGCCGCCCTTACTTATCAATTTTCCTCGGGGACGATCAGGAGTACCACTGTGGATGTTCCCGGCCAGCCTATCGTTATCAATTCGATCGGCAGCGGACCGGACGGTCGCATCCATGTGTCGGGGGTGCAAGGAGGCAATGCCATCTATGATCCCGAATCCGGCATTATGGAGACCTATACGTCGGGGATGAGCCAGGCTGAAGCAATGACGTCCATTGGAGATATGATGTACTTCGGAATTTATCCCCAGGCGAGAATCTCGCAATTCGATACCACTCTTCCCTGGGGAGGGGGCAATCCGCAGGAAATCGCCAAGCTTCCCGCAGATTCGCTTCAGGATCGGCCTTTTGGCATGATCGGTGTGGAGGAGTATGGCAAGCTGTTTCTCGGTACCGTTCCCCAGTACGGTCAATTAGGCGGGGCTTTCGCGATCTATGATCCGAAGGATGGAAACCTGCTGACCTATCGTCATTTGGTCAAGGATCAGAGCATCGTAACTTTAGCTTATAAAGATGGGAAAATCTATGGCGGTACTTCCATCTGGGGGGCTTACGGGGCTCCGGATCCAACCGCACAGGAAGGGAAAATGTTCATCTGGGACATTGCAAGCGGGCAGAAGGAGTTGGAGTTCTCTCCGGTGGCCGGCAAGCAGGCCGTAACCTCTTTGATCGTCGGACCAGACGGGAATATATGGGGATTTAATGAAGGAGTGCTCTTTATCTACGATACCCAGGAGAAGAAGGTTATCCATGAGCAGGAATTATTTCCGGTACGCTATGCCGGCACCGTATGGCGGGATGCCACTCTGCTCGTTGGTAAAGACGGTGATGTCTATGGTACGGCCAGAGGAAAGCTGTTCCGGATCGACGGTGTAACGAAACAAATGACGATGATTGACGAGGCGGGACATTTCGACGGTCTTGCCCAGGATGAATATGGGAACCTGTATATGCGATCCATGATCGAAGGCAAGAAGCATGAGTTGTGGAAGTACACCAGCCCGTCATTGGCGCTGGCTGCCCTCCGGGATAAGGTAGAACGGTTGGAACGGGAAGGGGAGGTGAAGCATCAGCTGAGTGCCCAGATCAGGAACAGACTGCGGCAGGCTGCGCATCACGGCTCTATCGGTAATCAGGCTCAAATGCTCCAGCACGGGGATAAGGCTCTGCAATTGATGCAGAACGATAGCAAATGGATCAATGAACGGGCCCTTCAAGAGCTGGAGGCGGGCGTTCGGACAGTGACAGAGCTCTTCAGCCGTCTGCCCGAATGAGTCCCATGAAACAAGCTGCCGCTCTATATTCGCGGCAGCTTGTTTCTGGAATCCCCGGGCAGAGCCGTTTAAAGGAAAGCCTGTCGTTAAGCCTCTGCACGAGTCTATTAATTTTGGTATAGTACGTTATTACGATTGGTTCGCTCCTCCGGTGGGCCTTCAGAGAGACAGGCCCGCTATTAGTGTTTCCGCGCGGCACTCGCCCCTCCGGAGAAGCTAGCGAAGAAGTTCTTCCACAACTTTCTTCCCCGTATCTTGCAAAGCCTTCTCATGTACCCTGACCTTGTGCGCTTCTTCCTGAATATAGTATTCATATGTCAGTTTACCTGGTACGTTGTCATTGGTTGCCATAGGCATCGTCATCTGTCCATCGTCAAAACGCGCCTTCAGCTTGACGAATTCTTCGCGAATTTTCAGCTGAATCTCCTTCAGCGGCTTCAAGTACAATTCTGAAAAATGAAGCTCGAGGAGAGTGTTCTCATCCTGCTCCAGCATACTTTGGACGAAGTCAAGAATAATATAGTCTTTGATTAGCTGTTGTTGTTCCGGTGTCGGATTCATGGCTAACCCGTTGCCAAGAACTTATAAAAGTCTATAAATCCTTGTTTGCTTCCTGTTTCGCCGTGTCCGCTTTTGCCGGAGCTACTCACGTTTGGTATGACACTCCACAGGCGTAAATTCGGATGCAACGAATCCTACATATTGGCGATGACGAGATATGTGTCAAACCGCTAATTTAGATAGGTTGATTGCCGCGTTCAAGTCGCGGTCGATCACATGTCCGCAAGTGCATTCATAGGTGCGATCAGATAGTTTCAGGTTTGGTTTAATCTGGCCACAACATGAGCACATTTTCGATGAAGGGAACCATTTGGCGGCTTGAACAAATTTCGCGCCGATCT
>NZ_JBHTIU010000015.1:0-2362 GCF_042677205.1 Paenibacillus residui | reverse complement strand
CGCTACGACTTTAGTCGTCGACATTTATGTCTAAATCCACCTGCTTTGAGCAGGTGGTAGTTTAAGAACGGATAATGAAGCAGCCGCAAAATTCTATGAAGCTCTCGGATTTATCCAAACTAATAGAATAGAGGGGAGTACCCATGTTATGAAGCTGACTCCGAACCATCCCGCGGACAAGCAAGAGACCAATGTCTTATTGGAGAGAGAAGGATGGACCCTCTATGAGGATAAATATGGTAAATTGTATTATACTCAAACGAATAACGAATCTGTAGTTATGCTTGCTAAAGATGAAGATTGCTTCATTCTTATTAAACAATTCAGGAGAGCGGTACAGTCCTCTGTCATCAAGCTTCCGGGCGGGGGTGTTAACGCAGGGGAGAGCCTGGAATCGGCAGCCAAGAGAGAATTTCTAGAGGAGACGGGGTATTCCTGCGGTGACGTTATCTATCTGGGTAAAATGTGGTCCTCTTCTTGGCGAAGCAATGAAATGACCCATGTATTCTATACAGAAGAAGTATCGCCGCCTGACTTGCAGCGGTTGGAGAACCACGAAAGCATTGAGGTTCTACGTGTAGAAGTAAAGGACTGCTTAAACCTAATTAAAGCGAATGAAATTTCAGACCCGGAACTAACCTTCGCTCTATTGCAAGTCATTTTAAGGGGAATGCTGACTGGACATGGGAGGTAGACCGCATGATTCTGGAAGTTGCCATATTGAATGTCATCCCGGAGTTGGCCGATAAATTTGAACGTAATTTTAAAATAGCCTCCGGCATCATTTCAAAAATGAAAGGCTATATCTCTCATGAGCTGCAGAAGTGTATAGAGGAAGAAAGCAAATATATTTTGCTGGTTAGATGGGAAACTCTCGAGGATCATACCGAAGGGTTTAGAGGGTCGAAGGAATACTTGGAATGGAAAGCTTTATTGCATCATTTCTATAATAATCCTTTTCCAGTAGTTGAGCATTATAGGGGCATCGATCTGGGATGATTAATGGGAGTGGGTCGTTAGTCAGGAGACTGACCGGTCAAAAATAAGCCTGGAGGAGAACCGTCAATCAACCGAGGATATGGCCAGGCAGTTGATGAGAATTATCGAGGATCATTACGAAACGGGTAGGCAGGTCCTTTCAATAATGTAAGAAAGTTTTTATGACAATATAAAACCATTTCCTATTTAGAACGTATTACAAATTAACAGGCACAGGGGGGATGAACCATGTTTCAAGAGACCATCTTACAGAAACGGGATCAATTTACAAAGATCTTCGATCAATTAACCCATTCAATTAGTTGGAGTGTGGATAAAAGGGTTCGAATGAGCATAACGTCACAGTTTATGTCGACTGAGCGGGATTTTGACCCTAAAGCTTACTTATACGTTATTGATTTTATAAAGAGAGAAGAAGGTTGGTTTTCATCACTTCCATATAATACACGCTACATATTAGCAGCCTTACTCATAACACAATTTGAGGACCCGTATAAAGCATACAGTGAATTAAAAGAATGCTATGAAGTATTAACGAATAATAAGTTTCGAAAAGGGCCTTATACTTATTTATCTGCGTTTTCTCTGCTAACTCATAAAAAGGAGAATGGAAATCTGGCGGAGCAGGCCCAGCGTGCAATGGAAATTTACAAAGCTATTAGAAGCAGACATTTCTTTCTAACCTCCTCTGACGATTATCCTCTATCCGTATTATTATCGCAAAGTAATCGTTCCATTGATTCATTAATGGAAGATATTGAATATTTCTATGACTTTCTAAGTAAACATGGATTTAGAAAAGGAAATGACTTACAGTTTTTATCGCATATATTAACTCAAGGGCAGCCGGAAAGAAGAGTACAGCTTGCGGAAACGACTGCTCGATACTTAGAAGCATTCCAAAGTGAAAAAGTTAAAATTAAGGGCATGCACTATCCGGCATTGGGAGTTTTAGCGCTTATAGATACACCTGAAAATACGCTCGCAGATGTAATCAAGGCATATTCACATTTTAACGAAAGCAAATTATTCCGTTGGTATAAAGACATGAGTCTGCTGGTAGCTATTCAGTTATATGTACAACAAATCATTGCAGATAATAGTGTATTATCCGTTGGGATTGCCACAAGCATCCAGACTATCCTGCAGGCGCAGCAAGCAGCAATGATAGCCGTTATATCTGCCGGCGCTGTAGCCGCAGCAAGCTCATCAAATGGAGGCGGCAATTAACTTTCCAGGTGTCGGTATAAAGAGGGATCCAAATGGCGTTCGGATCCCTTTTGAGTTTTTAGTTTTAAATAGAGGCTCGGAAATAAGCAGTCATTCTGAGTCCAATTGAGGGGTGAATAAGGCAAATATGCCG
>NZ_JBHTIU010000014.1:0-2986 GCF_042677205.1 Paenibacillus residui | reverse complement strand
TGTAAAAAATACTTCGACGAAGGTCATTGGAAATCCTTGTTAGTTAATTGGTCAGCCGTAGTTTTTTTTTGTATCGTGTAACCAAAGAGTTTTCTCATTGACTTTTGCTGAAAAACAGAATACTCTGTAATACAGAGTTAATTCACTCTGTCTTTCAGAGTAAAAATGAACATGCAAGGAGGGGCATCCGGTGGAAACTGTCATCCGGTTGGATAAGGTGAGCAAACGGTACGGATCTACGTTGGCTGTAGGGGATGTATCGCTGCAGATCGGTAAGGGGGAAATCTTCGGTATCGTAGGTCCTAATGGCGCCGGTAAAACAACTTTGATTGAAATGATGGAAGGACTGCGTTCGGCGGACAGCGGAACGGTGAAGGTGCTGAATAAAGATATCCGAAGCCATTCGCAGCAGATTAAGGAAAGGATCGGTGTGCTGCTCCAGTCCACATCCATCCCAGGAAATGCGAGGGTGAAGGAGATTCTGAACGTCTTTTCCTCCTTCTATGACCGCACGGCCGACTTGGAAGGAATCATACGTTTACTCGGGCTGGGGGATAGGTTAAACAGTTACTTCAAATCGCTGTCGGGCGGCTGGAAGCAGCGGGTATCGTTGGCTCTCGCCCTGATTAACGATCCGGATATTGTCTTCCTGGATGAGCCGAGTATGGGCTTGGACCCGGTTGCCCGCAATCAGATGTGGCAGATGATCAAGCAGCTTAGAGAGGAAGGGCGGACCATCGTTGTTACCACTCATTATATGGAAGAAGCAGAGACGCTGTGCGACCGGGTGGCGGTGATGAGCCGCGGCAGCCTGATTGCGCTGGATACGCCGGAGAATCTGATCGCGTTGCTCGGAGAGGGCAAGCGGATCAGTTTCCGAAATCCCGGGCGGACAAGTCAGAAGGCCATGGCGGAGCTGACAAATGTCGTTCATGTCGAATGGGAGTCCGGCATCATCAAGCTCCATTCGACGGACATGGATCTCACCCTCCAGCATTTGTACCGCCGGGCCGATGAAGAGAAGTGGGTGGTCAGAGGACTGAAGCTGGAGGAGATGTCGATGAACGAAGTTTTCAGTGAATTGACGGAAAAGCAGGGGAGGGGAGCGTAATGAACGCCTTTTTGAAATTGACGGCTTTTGATCTGCGGTTATATTTGCGGGACTGGATTACGATCTTTTGGGTGCTGGTTTATCCCGTGCTGATGCTGCTGTTGTTTGGTTCCATGTTCGGGGATTCACCCAGTACGATCTATCCGGGAGGCCGGTATATCGATGATTATGTCCCCGCATTGTGCGCAATGAATGTCATGTCCGTGTCCTTGTTTACTCTTAATATTAACATGATCACCTACCGACAGAACGGTATTTTGAGAAGATTTCGGGTTACTCCGATCCGCAAGTCCGCCGTGCTGGCTTCCCATACGGTGCAAGGGATTTTTCTTATTGTCGCCGGTGCGGTTGAAATCGTCATTCTTGCCAAGCTCATTTGGGATGTCCAGCTTACGGCAGCCTCCCTGGCAGCGGTTATCGGGAGCCTGTTAATGGGAGTCATCGGTTTCTTCAGTCTTGGTTTTGCCCTGTCGGGTCTGGTCAGCACGACCGGTGCGGCAAGCGGGTTGGCGATGATCGTGTTCTTCCCCATGATCTTTCTCTCGGGAATTGCGATGCCGCTCGCCATGCTGCCCGACGTTATGCAGTCCATCAGCCGCTGGATACCGATGACTTATTATGTGGATCTGGTCCGGGGAGCATGGTATGGCCAGCCGTTCACGGAGCTTGGTAAAGAATTGCTGGTGATGGCCGGCTTCACAATTACTTGCTGTATACTTGCATTATTGTTGTTTCGATGGGAAAATCGATAACTAGGAAAGGTAAAATTGCAGGCTTCAGGAGTGGTTATCTTTGAAGGAAAACAAGGAGCAGCATATGCGTAAACCAGCAGAGGGTGGGCGGTACACGGGTGCGGATCAGGCTCTGCAGGATATTGAGTTTATTAAGCAGCTGATTGCCAGAAACCGCAAGAAGCTCGATCATTCTCCGCCCTATCTGTATATTTGGGGAGCCTATATGATGATCGGGTTTGTCGGCATGCATTTCGACCATTCCGTTTGGCCTAATTGGTACTGGTTAAGCGGTGCGATCGTAGGCTCGATACTTTCGGCGGCCGTCGGGATGAGACAGTCCCGTTCCTCCAACGAGCAGGAGGGAGGAGCCTATGCCTGGATGTTCTGGCTGCCTTTCGCGGTGATGATGCTGTCAGGGTTCTTTATGCTGGCATCGGGCATAGTAAGGGTCGAATACGCCTCCTTCTTCTGGGTTATTCTGGTAGGGATTTCCTATGTATCCCTAGCCTCGCTGGCCGGGAAAGGACCTGCGGTTGTCGGCTGCTGGTTCATCCTGCTGTCGATCTTGACCTGGCTGTTTTTCAGGGAATATCAATTTATCATTCTGGGATTGCTGGGCGGAGGCAGCAATATTATGGCAGGAATATATCTGCAGTGGCGGAGTAAGCGTCATGGGGGATAATCTGTTCGACGCCATCGACGAGACCATCCATGCCAAGGCCCGGCTTGGAATCATGAGCTTGCTTGCCGTTCACGGGCAATGTGATTTCAAATTTCTGCGGGACGAGCTGCAATTAACCGAAGGCAATCTGGGGAATCATATCCGCGTACTGGAGCAGGCCGGCTACATTGATGTACAGAAAACATTCGTCGGAAGACGGCCCAAGACGATTTGTTCTCCTACCGAGCTCGGGATGAATATGTTCCAGCAGTATATTGAAGGCCTGGAACGGATCATTCGTATGGCACAGCCTCCACATCGGAAGAGCTGACAGGGCTCCTTCCAAGCAGACAGCTTGGATTTGGAGTCTTGTATTCTCTTAAAGCTATGGGGCGCTGCCTTTCCTTACATAAGAATAGAGGCTCGGAAATAAGCAGTCATTCTGAGTCCAATTGAGGGGTGAATAAGGCAAATATGCCG
>NZ_JBHTIU010000013.1:0-72391 GCF_042677205.1 Paenibacillus residui | reverse complement strand
GAGGTCGAAATCCTGCGAATGAATGATCTTGCGTGAGAATAACCCTAAAAACCAGAGGGATGGATTACATACAGTTAGATTTCTGTATTCGGAAGAAATATGGAAACTAACTGGAAAACCTACAGTTAGTTTGCGCCAAAACAGCCGCTTCGCCCACAGTTGCCCATTTTAACTGTAGTTTATCCAGTTAGTTTGATCATTTTCACCCATTCGCTTGAATCTACCTGTACAAAATACAGATAGACGTGCCGCTCCGCTTGCAACGATGCCTGCAGACGGTAAAATAGACGGATTTTCAAGGTAGTTACCGACTTTCGCCCCAGAGGAGCAAACTAACTGTAGGGAATCCATCCACTTAAACGTAATACTTTAAAGGAGATAATTCCATGACTCACACAGCAGATAACCGTGCTCACTTGGAGAACAAACAGGACAGCGCAGCCTTGATTGAAACGATCATGGGACTGGTCGGTCAAATCAAACAGAGGGCGGAAGCCGAGGATGATGAAGAGAGACAGTGGATGGTACAGAACTGCGGCAATCCTGCCGCTACCGAGCTGCTGCAGGATATGACGCTTATGGAGCTGCACGTGCTCGATGCCGTTGGTCAGTTAGAGCCGGTGAATGGCATCACCATTTCGAAGCATTTCGGGATATTCAAGGGAACGGTATCCAAAATTACACGGAGACTAGCCGCCAAAAATTTAATCCGGAAGGAATTCCTCCCCCACAATAAAAAAGAAATCCTGTTCAAGACGACCCCCCTCGGAAAGGAGATTTTTCATCTCCATCAGGCTCTGCATAGACAGATGAAAATCGGCGTCGTCCAATTTCTGCAGAAATACGACGACCAGGAGCTTCAATTTCTTGCCCGGGTCCTTCGGGAAGCCCTCGAAACCTCATGGGTTCGCCCGGAATCGCAAAATCAGATGAACGAGTGAGCGTACTATTTAGGCAAGGCGGGAAATGACTCATGCTCCCCGTCGCAGGGCGGGGCACTACACCTTGAGTCAAGTGGAGACTGCATTAACCTCCGAGTCCCCCCAACCCCTTTCTTCCTCTTTGCAGCCTGCAGGACGAACCTCCATTCTCTTTCGTTAGGGCCCGCCTCCCCTCCCTTCCACGCCTCGTACTTTTTTTCAATAGGTTATTGACCCTCACACGATGTCATCCTTTAATCTATGGATAAGCTAATCAGAAAGGAAGAGATACCAGTGCTAATTAGCGAATTGTCCGATAAAACCGGGGTCAGTATCCGGTCCCTTCGTTATTACGAGGAAAAAGAGCTCATAGCTCCGCAGCGCCTGGAGAACGGATACCGGGAATATGATGATACGGACATAGAAAGGGTGAAGATGATTCAGCTATTTCTTGATCTCGGACTTCGTACTGACGAGATCGCCCCTATCCTGGCCTGCAGTTCAGGGATCCCCTCCGCGGTAACCCGCCACGCTGACGCACCGGCCGCCTGCGCTTCCGAAGCGATTGACTTATACGAAGGCAAGCTGAGGGATACCCGGAAACAAATCGCGGCTTTGAAGGAAGCCGAGGCCAAATTGGAAGAACTTCTCGCTTTCTGGAAGAAAATTAAACGCCAAGGGAAGGTTAAATAAGGGTCCGTTAAAAACGAGAAGAAGTAATATCGAATGCAGACATTTCCATAAAGAAGATGGAGGGAATCCTATTGGATATTAGTAGCGCGTTGTTTCAACCTTTCAGCATCGGAAGCTTGACCCTTCCGAACCGGATCGTCATGGCTCCGATGACTCGGGCCTTCTCCCCTGACGGAGTACCGGGACCGAATGTAGCGGCTTATTACCGCAGGCGGGCGGAGAACGGTGTCGGGCTTATCGTCACGGAAGGCACCTTGATCAACCACCCGGCGGCGGGAAGCCATCCCGACTGGCCCAATATTCACGGCGAAGACGCCCTGCAAGGCTGGTCCAAAGTTGTGGATGCCGTTCACAAGGCAGGCGGACGCATTATACCGCAGCTATGGCACATTGGCATGATGCGCAATATCGGCGACCCGCCGAATCCGGAAGTTCGGCCGATCGGACCGTCCGGATTATCGTTATCGGGCGTTCAAGTCACAGAACCGATGAGCGATTCCGAAATCTCCGCGGTTATTGACGCTTACGCTCAAGGGGCGGCCAACGCGCAGCGGCTTGGCTTCGACGGATTGGAGATTCATGGAGCCCATGGCTATCTTATCGATCAATTTTTGTGGGAGAACACCAACCGGCGCACGGACCGTTATGGAGGCGACCTGGTCCGGCGGACCCGCTTCGCCGCGGAAGTTGTAGCAGCGTGCCGCCGTGCGGTGGGACCCGGCTTTCCTATCGTCTTCCGATTCTCCCAGTGGAAAACGGGACATTATACCGTCAAGCTGGCTGAGAACCCCGATCAGCTGGCCAAGCTGTTAGCGCCTCTTACAGATGCCGGTGTCGATATGTTCCATTGTTCCACACGCCGTTACTGGGAACCGGAATTCGAAGGCTCACCGCTCAACCTCGCTGGCTGGACCAAGAAGCTGACCGGCAAGCCTACCATTACGGTCGGCTCCGTCGGTCTGGACGGAGATGTGGTGAGCAGCCTCAGTGAAGGCAAGGGAGCCCAAGCCACTCATATCCAGCTTCTTATGGAGCGATTGGAGAACGAAGAGTTCGACCTAGTCGCTGTTGGCCGCGCTTTGCTCGCTGATCCGGAGTGGGCGGCGAAAATTCGCGAAGGCCGACTGAGCGAGCTCATTCCCTATACACCGGAGGCATTGAATACCCTGGTTTAGAAGGTTCGCTAGCAATAATGTTGGAGAAGGCGATATGGGATTCATTAAGCTATAAAAAAGTAATATGGAAAAGGAACATATAGAAACAGGAGCACCCTTGCGCTGCCAATGGGTGCTCTCTTCATGAAAAACAAGCCCGCCGTGATTCATTTCAAATAACAAGTCTATCCAACTATTGTGGTATGATGAAAAAATATGGAGGTGTAATCTATGCCCTACGAGGAGCTAAACGAAAAAATACGCAATGAAGCAAATGATCTGCTAAATGCGTTGGGACTAATGAAGATTTTGAATCAATATGGACAACCTTGTGTCCACGGCAGTTATTCATTAAATTTAATGACTTGGAGAGATTTAGATATATATCTTGAGGATAATGAAATGAGCGTATCCAAGTTCTTTGACCTGGGTAAGGACTTGGCTCATAGTTTAAATCCTTCCAAGATGAATTACCGCAATGAATGGAATGGTGTGTCCCCGCATTTGCCAAGGGGGCTTTATTGGGGAATATATACCACCATATTAAATAATGACTGGAAGATAGATGTATGGGCGCTTGAATCAACACAATTTAAACAAAAGCAAGAACAATTTGCCGCGCTGCAATCAAAGGTCAACGAAACAAACAGGCCAATTATACTGGCACTTAAGAACTACCTTCACCGACATCCCGACTATCGGAAAAAATTTTTCAGCGTAGATATTTATGAAGCTGTATTCGAAGGTATAAAATCAACGGAACAATTCTCGTTATGGCTCGAAAACAATAGAGGATTAAAATACTTATTCTGACTAACCCCCCAGGCTAAGGGGTTATTTGATCTTGATATTCGCCATCCACCCCAGGATGTCCCCATATACTTCTTCCCGGCCGATTTCATTCAAGATTTCATGCCGCATTCCGTCGTACAATTTCATTTCAATATTGGTTAAACCGGCGCTCCGGTAAGAGTCATAGGCCCGCTTTACCGTCTTTCCGAATTGGCCGACAGGGTCATCCTTGCCGGAGATTAAATAAATCGGCAAATCACCGGGAGTCCGCCGGATGTTGACCGGGTCGGTAATAAATAACAGGCCGTCGAACATGTCACGAAAGCCGCCGGCCGTGAACACAAATCCGCAAAGCTCATCCTGAAGGAACAAGTCCACTTCCGTCTGGTCCCGCGATAACCAGTCCTGCCTGGACCGCGCCGGCTCGAACCTTCTGTTGAAGGAAGCGTATGTCAGCTTATACAGCAGCATACTGCGATGTTTAATGCCCTTCCTCCGGATTTCCCGTTCAGCGAGAAATCTGCCCGCCCTCAGAGAAAGCCTGTCATAATGGGCGGATCCGCTAAGAATCAATCCCGCCAGCTCCGGGCCGAACAGCATCGCATAATGGCGCGCCAGGAACGAGCCCATGCTGTGGCCAAACAGGACGATGTTCTTATCGGGATACTCTTCGCGAATAAGCTCCGTCACCTTGTGCACATCATCGACCATCCCGCTCCAGCCGTCCTTCTCCCCGAAATACCCCAGATCCTCCTTCCGGGATACCGACCGGCCGTGTCCCCTCAGGTCACCGGCATAGACAGCCCATCCATGCTCCGTAAGGAAACGGGCGAAACGCTCATATCGGTTCGCGTGCTCACACGACCCGTGAACCACCTGAACGATCCCGCAGGTCTTCTCCCCTTCATCAGGCTCCCATTTGTATACGTGTATGTTCTTGTCCGTCCATTGAATTTGTGAGCTTCTCATCATAATCTCCCCGGATTGGATTGGACCGGAGCCTGGTACCGCCGATTTACCAGCTGTATGTCAGCCTTTGTGCTCCCCGGCTGCTTCAAGCTCCGCGCCACTGCCGTAATAATGTCTTTGGCAACATAGTAACACGATCTTGAGCCCTGCGCCAGAGCCCGGATGAAGCGGAGTATTACTTCCTTAGCAATTCAAACGCCGCCCTCGGGATATCTCCGAACGGCGGCGTTCATGCGAATACGGTCACTGCCTCTTCTCTGCTTCGAAGGTGATGATTTCTCCGGGATCGGTCGGGTATTTGCCGTGGACATAACCGGAGGAGCAAGTGATGTTCGTGAAACCAAGACCTTCCAGAAGCAGCCGGAATTCCTCTACCCCGTACCATCTTAACCCGAACTCCTGCAGCTCGGTATCTATCAGCTTCCCGTCTTTCCATTTTTCGTACTTTAAAATGCTATTCGTTCGCTGGTTAACCCAATCGATCGCAATCGATTTGCTTTCCAGGGTGATTCCTTCTCCATGGGGCAGAGCGAAAACCTTGGTTGCAATCTCTCCCTCTTTAAAATCATGGGGAAGCAGCAGATCCACAATGATGCGGCCGCCGGCTTCCAAATGGTTGAGAAAGTTTTGCAATACCCGGATCGAATCCTCTCTGTTCTCTATCAAACAGAAGGAGCCGGTCGGCATAATGATAGCTTTATATTTATGCGGGAGCTGAAAGCTTTCAAGCCTCATTTCATATAATTCCGGAGCCAAACCCCGTTCCTTGCAGCGTTCCCGGCAGGAGTGCAGCATGTCCGCCGAGTAATCTATTCCGTCCACGACGAATCCCTTCTCCAGAAGCGGGATCAGAACTCTACCCGATCCGACCCCGGCTTCCAGCACTCTGCCGCCCAGGTTTTGCAAGCGACTGGTATAATATTCAATGTCGCCGGAGATAGACTTGCCGACCGGCTTGGTGAAATCATAGAGTTCTGTGCTCAATTTTCCATAATAACTAAACATGTGATATTACCTCCCGATAATCATGGCGGAAAATCCACTATCCCGATACTTTCCATAGTTACCAACTCTAACCTGTGTATTATACTACATCCTCATGAGGAGTTGTTGGAAAAAATAGTTTTAAACAATTTCCCCCTCAGGCCAACTTCATTTCGCGCTTGGCCGGTACTCCGTTCCAGGCCGGCGGTTAACCGGCAGGGTAGTCCAGATGGTGCAGCTGCCGGTAATGGGCATTCCGTGCCATTAATTCGGCGTGTGGGCCGCTCATCGTAATTTTTCCGTTTTCGAGGAAAATCACCTTATCCATCTGATGTACACCCAGCAGGTGATGCGTTATCCACAGGAGCGTTTTCCCCTGCAGCGCATCGAATATGGTGGCCAGCAGGCTTTGTTCGGTCTTCGGATCGAGCCCTACCGTCGGCTCATCCAGAAGGACGACCGGCGTATTCTGCAGCAGGATACGGGCCAGGGCAATCCGCTGCCTCTCCCCGCCGGAGAACCGCTGTCCCGCTTCCAGCATAGGGGTGGCATAGCCTGCAGGCAAGGATTCAATCAGCATGTCCAGCCCGACCAGGCGGGACACGTGCCGAACCTCGTCCTCCGCTGCATCCGGTCTGCCGAGCCTAATATTATTCGCCACCGACGTATCGAACAGGTACGGGCTCTGGTTCAGCATCGCCATTACTTCGGGAATATGCTCGCCGAACCGGTCTGCACTCACCCTGTTTATGGTTACCCGGCCGCTCTCCGGAGTAATTGCTCCCTGAATCAGCTTCAGCAGGGTAGATTTCCCGGCCCCGCTCCGCCCCAGAACCGCCACCTTGGCCCCTTGCGGGATATGGAGGGAAATCCCGTCCAGCACCCGATCCGCTGCGCCATCGTACCGGAAACGGACCTGATCCAAGCGGATGTCCGCGTGCTGCCGTGCCTGCCGCAGTGCTTCTTCCGGAATGGATGGCTCGGGCACCAGCCCCCGGGGAGCAGCCTCTCCCGCCTGCACCGGCGACGGATCGCTCAGTCCTGCCAGCCTTGCCCTGGAGTCCTGGTACTCGGGAATTTTCTCTACAGCCTCGGAAGCGGGCAAGTAGACATCCATCAATGGAAACACGACGAGCACGAAGGCCGCGATCCAGACAGCGGGAATATCCCCGCGGACGGTCAGCTGCTCCGACCAGCAGATCATGGACACCACTGCGATGCCGACCACACATTGCCCGATCAAAAATCGCCATCTGCCCCAGCTTTTCAGCTCGCTGTCGATGGCAGCCACCTTCCGTTCATCGTTCTCGTACGAACCGACGAATTGCTGTGCCCTTCCGCTGATGACCCAGTCGTTGATGCCCAGGACGGCATCGGTCAGCTTCTGATACAGCCCTTGGCGTTCCTTCTTCATCCTCCGGTATTTCTTCCTGGTCAGCCACAGGGACAAGCCCGGCAGAATAAACACAAGAATATCGACATATCCTCCCATAAGCAGCGCATAGGACAGGTCAAAGCAGCCTAAGGCGGCTATCCATAGTCCGTACATAATTACGGCCGTAAGCATCGGGAATACCGTGCGGAGATATACATTTTGCAAGTGCTCGATATCGTCGGCCAGAGTGCCCAGGAGCTCGCCCGTCCGAAACCGGGAGCGGACAAACAGCGCCTGCGGTTCCAGAACCTGATACAGCCGTACGCGCATTTGGGACAAGATACGCAATACCGTATCATGGCTGACCAACCGCTCGATGTAATGGAGGGCCGCCTTGCCGATCCCGAACGTTCTGACAAGCACGATAGGCACATAGATCATCAGAACATTCTCCGGACGCAGCGCCGCCTTGGAGATGAGATAACCGGAGGTGAACAGAAGCAGGCTGGCGCTAAGGGCGGTTAACAAGCTCAGGACGGCTATGGCCGCGATGCGTCCCGAGTAAGCCTTCGTGTAGGGACGCAACCATTCCTCCCGCTTCATAGAATCCCCTCCCGTTGCGATGCAAGCATCTGGAAATACAAGCCCTTCTGTGCGATAAGCTCTTCATGAGTGCCTGTCTCAGCCACTCTTCCTTTATCCAGTACAATGATCTGGTCCATATCCGGCATCCAGTGCAGGCGATGAGTGGCCAGGAATACGAGCCGGTCAGCAAATAAGGACAGCATCGTTTCCTTCAATTCATATTCCGTCTCTATATCGAGATGGGCGGTCGGTTCATCCAGCAGAACAATCGGCCGGTCGCTCAGGAAGGCACGGGCGAGCGCGATACGCTGCTCTTGTCCTCCGCTCAGTCTCCGCCCGCCGTTGCCGATCGCTTCATCCATTCCGTGAGGCAACGCCGCGACCAGATTCGAAAGTCCGGCGGCAGCCACCGCGCGCTCCACCTCCTCTTGCGAAGCATCCGGCGCATAGAAACGGACATTGTCCGCCAGAGACCGGTTGAAGATATAAGGATGCTGCGGAAGGTAGACCATCTGCTGCCGCCAGAAATCTCCGTTAAGAGCACAGACGTGATGACCGTCCAGCTCGAAATACCCGGAAGAAGGGGGCAGGAAGCCGCCCAGCACATCGATCAGCGTCGATTTGCCGGCACCGCTCTCACCGATGATGCCGATTTTTCGCATCCCCTGAAGCTTGAAGGAAACATCCTGCAAGGAATAAGGCCCTTCCGCTTCATGCCGGACATGAATCGAGGCCAGCGCCAAGGTGCTCTTGTGCGTCCATGCATAATCGGGAGGCGGGCCGGATTCCGAGGATGCTGAAGATACCGATGCTTCCCGGGTATGGCCGATGATCGCATGAATGGCTTTGCCTGCCTCCTTGCCCCGCAAGGAAGCATGGTAATCGGCCCCGATCATCCGGACCGGCAGGAAATATTCCGGCGCCAGGATGAGAACGGTCAAGCCGACCGCCAGCGTCATATGTCCTTGAACCAGGCGCAATCCCAGGCTTACCGCAACGGACGCTACGGATAGCATCGCGAAGAAATCCAGGGCGAAGGAGGACAGAAAAGCGACACGCAGCGTGCGCAGCGTCGCTGACCGGTACTTGTCGCTCACCTGCCCGATCGTATGGCTGTGCGAGCGGCTGCGCCCGAGAAACTTCAGCGTCTCCAGCCCGCGCAGCGAATCTACGAAATGATTCGACAAGGTCCGGTACGATGTCCATTGACGATCCATTTGCTTGCGCGCAGCCAGCCCGATCAGAATAAGAAAAGCGATGAGAATAGGCATCGTTACAACTAAAATGATGCCGGATACGCCGTCCAGCAGGAAGATGTATCCGAGCAGAATGATCGGTATAATCACCGTTCCGATCATCCGGGGCAGAATCAGCTCCAGGTAGGTGCGGAACTGGGAGACGCCCTCCAGCACAAGGGTCACCACATTCCCGGTTCCTTCCGCCCGGATTAATCTCGGCCCATGCCGAAACAGCCGCTCCATCAGCTTCCTGCGCATATCCGCCGCTGTCGCTTGAGCAAAGCGCTGGGCCGTCTTCTGCTGCAGCAGAGACGTCATCTGCCGGGTCAGAAAGGCCAGCAGAAATACGAGCAGCGGACCTTTTTGCTCCCGCAAAGCGTGCCCTTCAAACAGCGCCGAAATAACCTCCGCCAGCCCTTTAGCCATGTATACAATAGAAATGCCTTGTATCAGGATCAGGAGCGCAAGGACGATTACGGTCCCTTTGGCCCCCTTATACCCCAGTAAATGTTTATCCATCAGTATTCCAGATGCCCCTTCTCATGAAGGCGTTTATGAAAGACAAAATAGCTCCATATTTGATAGCCCAGCACGAAGGGCAGCAGAGTGACGGCCACGATGGTCATGATTTTGAGAGAATATGCGCCGGAAGCCGCATTATGGATGGTCAGATTGAACGCGCTGTCCAGCGAACTGATCATAACGCGCGGGAACAAACCGATAAAGACGGAAGCAACGGACAAGACAATGACCGTACCGGTCATGCCGAACGCCCACCCGTCCCTGCGTTTGGAGATGAAATAACCGGCCAGCACGAAAGCCAGCACTCCGACTACGGCAAGAGGGATTAATATGCCCCCGCGCACCGCAAAGATATCGGTCATCCAATAGGTCATGAAACCAAACACAAGGAGTAGGCCGGCCAGCGGAAGCAACAGGCTCCTCGCCATTCTGCGGGCGCGTTCCTGCAGCTCGCCCATCGTGCGCAGCGTCGTGAACATCAGGCCATGCACAAGACAAAGCATGACGACCGTTATTCCGCCGGTCACCGTGTATCCGTTGACCATATCCAACCACCCGGCATTCATCTCCATGTTCTGATCAATCGGCAGCCCCTTCAGAAGACTGGCGAAGACGACGCCGAACAGAAACGGAGGCAGCAGGCTGCCCAGGAAGATAACCAGGTCCCATGTTTTCTTCCAGCGTACGCCGTCCACCTTCCCCCTGAATTCGAAGGCGACGCCGCGGCCGATCAGAGCCAGCAGCACAACGACGAGCGGCATGTAAAAACCGCTGAACAGCGTGGCATACCAGTGAGGAAAGGCGGCGAACATCGCCCCGCCTGCCGTCAGCAGCCACACTTCATTCGCATCCCAGAACGGGCCGATCGAATTGATCAGCACCCTGCGTTCCCCGTCAGTCCGGGCCAGAAGCTTGGTGGATAAGCCTACTCCGAAATCGAATCCTTCCAGAAAGAAGAATCCGATAAACAAGACGGCAACCAATATAAACCAGAGCTCATTTAGAGACAGCATGATATCCCTCCCGATCGAACGGATCATAATCCCGAGATTCAACTGGCGCAGCGGCGTCAGGTCCTTGCTTGATCACCCGCAGGAACAAATACACCATGACTATGGCCAGTACGGTATAAATAGCCGAGAAAGCAATAAGCGAGAACAGAACCTCCCCGGCGGTCACACTGGGCGATATGCTGTCCTCTGTGCGCATCAGCCCGAATACGGTCCACGGCTGTCGGCCGATCTCCGTCATGATCCATCCGGATGCATTGGCAATGTGCGGCAGGAAGATCGAGAAGATCATTAGCCGCATAAAGACACGGTTTCCCTGGCCGAGCTTCTTGCGCACAGCCAAGTAGACACCGTACATGCCGAGCAAAATCATCAGCGTTCCGGCCGCCACCATGATGCGGAAGCTCCAGAACGTTGTGCGTACCGGAGGAATGTAGTTTCCGGGCCCGTAGCTCTGCTCATACTCGGCTTGAAGCTCCTTCATGCCCCTTACTTCGCCGGTAAATTTACTGTAGGACAGGAAGCTGAGCAAATATGGAATTTTCCATTCCATGGAGTTCTCCTGCTTATCCGGATCGATGGCGGCGATCACCGTCCAGGGGGCGGGGTCCTCGCTCGTCTCCCACAACCCTTCGCTGGCGGCCATTTTCATAGGCTGCGTCTGGATCAGATACTGCGCCTGCTGATGACCGAAGACAGCCACCAGAACGGAAGTAACGAGAGCAACGACAATACTGAGCTGAAACGATTTTCTGAAAAATGACGTATCGCTTTTCTTAAGCAGCTTCCAGGCACTGATCCCCGCCATCAGGAACGCGCCTGTGGCCAAAGCTCCGAATATTGTGTGCGGAAATTCCACCAGCAGTTGACCGTTCGTGATCAGAGCGAAGAAATCGTTCATCTCCGCCCTGCCGTTATTGATCGTAAAGCCGACCGGTCGCTGCATAAAGGAATTCGCGGCAAGAATCCAGAAAGCAGACATGACGGTGCCGAAGACGACAAGCCAAATGCAGGCGAGATGAACCTTCTTGGACAGCCTATCCCAGCCGAAGATCCACAGGCCGATGAACGTCGATTCCATAAAGAACGCCAGCAGCGCCTCGACCGCCAGCGGTGCGCCGAAAACATCGCCCACAAAGCGGGAATAATTCGACCAGTTCATGCCGAACTGGAACTCCTGGATAATCCCGGTAACGACTCCGACGGCAAAGTTAATCAGGAACAGCTTCCCCCAGAACTTCGCCATCTTCTTGTATTCTTCATTCCCTTTAACTACATACATGGTTTCCATGATGGCAATCAGGAAGGCCAATCCGATCGACACCGGAACGAAGAAAAAGTGAAAAATAGTCGTCGATGCGAATTGGATGCGCGACAGAATAACCATATCCATTGACGTTTCCCCCAACTCTTCTATTTGTATACCGCCTTCCCCCCATTATGACCGATCCCCCTCGCCATACATGTGATGTTTGTCACACTTATTCTGACTTAAAATGACAATACAGCGAACTTTCCTAATGGCAGCGTTTTCGCCTTCTATGAGCAGAACAGCAGGCAGAGAAAAGCGAAAAAAGGCTTGAATGCTGCTCAAGCGGCCCACAACCACAATGAAGGAAAAAGCGCAAGTTTCCGAGGCTGCTCTAGCCTCAGAAATTGCGCATTTTCATAAAAGCGACGACGGAACATGAGTTATCCCCTCCTGCAAAAAAATAAAGGCTGCAGGAAAGTTACTACTCTCCTGCAGCCAAAACCGTGGGTTTTCTAAGGATTTCAACTCAACCATGAATCCGAAGCGGCACAAAACATTCCGGTCGGGAACGCAACATCTTTATAACGGACAATGCACCCGTATTCTTCTCCCGACGCGACGCAAAGCCATCCGTCTGCCGGATCGTAAGCGAGGGAGGAGATGTAATGGATACTTGCCCACTCCGTATCCATGTCGCGCAGCTCAATGTTGTCTTTAACGACACGCGGCCTGCCCAAATCGACGAACCCGCATTCGCGCGAGAAATGAAAGACATGCCCCGCATCCTTAGTCCCGCCGTACACCCCGATGACTTCATCGTGATTCCGCTTGATGAAATTCCGCAGTTGGCCGCTGGAATGCAGCCTGCCGTACACAGTCGTTCGGCGGAGGTCTGACGAGAGCGTAAACAGCATGCCGTCGTACGTTCCAAGCACAATCGTTCCGTCCCCTAGAACAGCTCCCCCTGTTATTGTCGCTCTGAAGGCCCTCCCTCTAATAGAAGGGGTTCGAATGGCGAGCGTCTCAGAGCGCATTTCGCTTATATCATAGATCCGCATTTCGTCGTTTTTGGCAGACAGTAATACACGATGTTCACTCAGCTTCACCGGTTCCGCGTCATTAGTCTCCATTCGTATATTGTGCAGCATACGGAAGCCGCCGCTGCCAAGGTCACAAACGTACACGGCTCCATCATAATCGCTGGCGAGCAGCTTGTTCCCCTCCAGCATGAAGTGGAGTCTCACAAGCTCGATACCTTGAGGAACCTTCAGCCTATGCCCCACTCTGTTCCGTTCGAGCTCGATAAGTACGATGCTTCCGTCTGTTGTTAGCAACGCAGCCTTGTTCTTGCCGGCATTCACACAGGATACCGGAGCGCCTTCGTCGTAGACGACCGCGATTTCCTTAGGTTCCTCACCGCTATAGTCGGATTCGATTAGATACACGCTCTCTTTACCGCTGATGGCATAAACCTTGCCGTCCATCGCATAGACATGCTTAACCGCAGTGTCCTTCCAACCCATATACTGGTGAAGCGGCAAAGTGCGAACCGTCTCAGCCGCGATATGCATAAATGCCGGACTTCCGACCCCGTTATAATCCGGTTCGGTATAAGGCCGAATCTGCGCGTCTGGCGCATCTTCCCCCGGAGGCTGCAGCTTGTTTACATCAACCGCCAATACGTACGGGGAAAATTCCCCGCATACGTCGACCATGTGAAGCCAACCGTTGCGGTCGAAAAGCATCTCGCAAATGTATTGTGAATCTTTGCCGCCCGGAGTGATGAGTCCCAGATTTTCCGGCTCCCCTCCTCTTAAAATATCCCATCTGACCAACCGAAT
Source organism: Paenibacillus residui (assembly GCF_042677205.1). Taxonomy (NCBI): domain Bacteria; kingdom Bacillati; phylum Bacillota; class Bacilli; order Caryophanales; family Paenibacillaceae; genus Paenibacillus; species Paenibacillus residui. Next base: position 59,056 of record NZ_JBHTIU010000013.1, on the reverse strand, counting down.
CGGGCAATACTCGTCGTATGTTTTCAACCCGTAATACAGAACGAAGTTGTCGTCCGCAGCCAGCCCTCCGATCCCGTAAGAGTTCTTCGGTATTTGATGGCGCAGATGAACCGGACCGTGCCTGGTCACTTCCAGCGTTTCCGGATGAAGCTCGATCATTTCCCCATCCATATTATCGACCATAAACAAAGTGCCTCGGGGGGAGCGAAGTGCAAAAATAAACTGCCTTCGTTGTTTGGTTCCGTGTGGCGACATGAATCTTATCTTCAGGTCTTCGATGGCGTCCCGTTCGGGGTCGTATCTCCATATACCTCCGGTAAAAGAGCTGCCGTACAGGCGTCCCTTATCGTCCTTCGCCAGTCTGCATGAAGAATATTCTGACACCTTGCCATAATCTTTAACCTCATTCGTTTCCAGATCCAACCGGTAAAAATGTCCCCTCATATACCCGAGAAAATAATAGTATCTCGGATCGTTTCCCAACATGCCGCCATATATACTTTCCCTCGGTACGGGAATTCCTCTGACCTGCACTTCGTTCGTGTCGGGATTGACGATCATCACAATGGACCCGGGATACCCTTCCCACTGGTCTTCATAATGCTGCTCGAACATCCATTGCTTATGACCGGGAGCCGGCGCCGTGTTGTGGGTTGCCATAATGAGCCGGCCGTCCGGCAGAAAATCAATGCTCGTGTGAATTTTGCTCGGCGGCATATGCGCCGGATCGACGATCCAGACATCCGCCACATCGAAGATCAGCCGCAGCTCCCCCGTTTTCGGATAATACTCATACAGCAAAGCCGTCAACGGCTTTTCGTTCTCGCCGCATACGCTTATATAAAATCGGTCGTCGGGCGATCGTACGAAATCCCATACCGCATTATGCCCCTTCTCGTTCGGCAGCTGCGTGTACCGGGTGTGCGCTTCCGGGATCCCGGCCAATAAATTGTGTTTCATCCCCTTCTCCCCCTATAAAGGTCCGTCCATAGCTTAATTTTTGATAATCTCCAGTTCTTTTAACTGCTTTTCCGCCGAATCCAGCATCAATTGGTATTTAAACGTTGTCAGCAGTTTTTCCAGAAAATCGTCATATTCGCTTATAGAACGCTTGCCATAGATAAATTTTGCTATTTCCTCTTCCATGAAACGGTAGGCATCCGCAGGATTGTACCCGTCCGGAATGTCCAGGTACCCGTTAAAGATTTCTACACGCGGGGTATTTGCAGAAAATTCGATGGCCTCTTTCGGATATCCGGACTCCAGATATTCCATTTCGTTCCTTCCCAGCAATTGATACATGAACACGACTTCTTTCGCCCTTAATTCCGTACGAACGATTTTTCCGTTCTCTCTGTTCCAATGCCTGCCTTCTTCCCCATGTGCAACTAGCGAATTCCCTTCTTACCAAATGCCTTCCCCCCATTGCTTCGCAATCTTATTTGCTCCCAGAACAAGAATGAGCCCGATTACGGATTTGAATAAACCGACCGCCGATGCCAAGCTGTAATTCATTTGCTGGAGACCGGTACGGAACACCCAAGTATCGATAATATCTGCTACCGGATAAACTTGAATGTTATAAAAAATATAAATTTGATCGAAACCGGCGTCGAGCATATAGCCAAGTCTCATAATTAACAGCAGGACGATAACGTTACGTATTCCGGGGAGCGTAATGTGCCAGATCATTCGCAGTCTGCTCGCTCCGTCTACTCTGGCAGCCTCATAGAGAGTCGGATCGATTCCCGCCATCGCTGCCAAGTAAATAATCGCCCCCCATCCGGCATTCTGCCAAATATCCGAGCCGATCAGGATACTGCGAAACCAGTCCGTTGACTGAAGAAACGGAATCGCGTTCCAGCCCCACTCGACGATCCAGCGATTCAACAGCCCGCTGGATTGGGAAAGAAAGGCCAGCAAAATCCCATAGATAATGACCCACGACAGGAAATGAGGCATGTAGCTTATCGTCTGAATCAGATTTCTGAACCAGTTCGTCCGGCATTCGTTGAACAAAAGCGCCATCAATATGGGAGGCACCGTGCCAAACAACAGTCTGTAGAAACTGATCGTAATGGTGTTGATCAGCAGTTGGGAAAAATAGGGCGATTCATAAAATTGTTGAAAATACTTGTACCATGGATCCGCCCATGGACTGGACAGGATTCCTCTCAACATATCGTAATCTTTGAATGCTATGATCGCGCCATACATCGGAACATACTTGTAGACGACGTACCATACTAAACCAGGAATCAGCATGAAGTAAAACACTCGATGCTGCCATGCCTTTCTTGCAATGGCTCCCCCTTGCATTCATTCACCTCCCTCTGACGCTCTTTTACAAATTCATTGTATCAGCCTCCTCCTTCGCACATAATTCACAACGTTTTGAACTTGGTAGAACAATATTATGCATTTCGGCATTTCTCCGAATGCCTGTACATATTCGGGGTCATGTTCGTATATCGTTTAAATATTTTGATAAAGTAATTATCATGCAGGAACCCGACCCGTCTTCCCACTTCACTGACGGTCATATCCGTATGGTCCATGAAATGCTTGGCTTTCTCGATGCGAAGGCAATGCAAATAATCGATGAAATTGGCCCCTGTTTTTTTCTTGAACAAACTGCTCAGATAGTGCTCCTCCAGAGCAACAAATTGCGCAAGTGATTTCAGAGTGATATTGGTGTCGTAATGTTCATGTATATAATCCAGTACTTTGTTGATTTCATGATGATCGGTCATGGAAGGTTCCACCCTCCTGCCTCCTCCCATTCCATCCCTTAATCTTGCCAACAGTTTGGCGAGCAAGTCCTCGTGACTTGTACAAACGGAAAGATCGTCCGTATCCGCCTCCGAACGTTGCGCGATGCGGAACATCAATCGGCTGAACTGATTCGCCGCCTGTTTCACCACATGCATCGGAAATACTCCCCGTTCCATCCGCTCCCATATGTCTTTGATCAAGGCTTCACATTCCTCTATTCTGATTTGCTCGAAAGATCGGATCAACTTTCGCTCGATTTTCCAGGATACGAAATGACCGCTTTCTTCGGTTGTATCTCCCTGTTCGAAATAACGAAATCCTTGTTGCCCGCTATACCAAAATTCGTCCAGCTTCCGCAATGTGCTTTTCCACGCTTGCGGCAATTGCGAGCCGGGTACGGATGCACAGAGGACCATGGGGAAGGGCGCATCCCTGCCGCGAAGCGGATTCACTTTAAGCTCTTGCCGGCTCCAACAGAACATAGTGGTGTGACCGAGAGCGGAAAATTCGTGGATAACGGCATGTTTGTCTTCCTCCACCAGCCTCAATGCCTTAAAATCTTCAACCGAAAAAATACCGGTGCCATTCAGTACCGAACAGACCGAAACGAACGGCATCATTTCTCCCGCTCTATTCTCAATCGGTTTTCCCTTCTCGGGCTTAACATCCGTCACCTTCTCCCACATTTCCCGATAATATTGCCGATATTCGTAAAATAATCGAAGCGATGTTTCTCCCGCCATTCGCTTTAGCTGCTCATCCACTTTCGTTAATATATCCCGCAAGACCTCGGCATTCATGGACAGCTTCAACACATAATCAAAAGCCCCGTTATGCAGTGCCTGTCGTGCATACTCAAATTCATTCATGCAGGTCAGCATGACAAAGAGACAGGGCAGGCCTGCTTCCCTCGTCTTCTTCAAAAGGTCGATTCCATTCATGATCGGCATGACGATATCGCAAAGCACAAGATCCGGCTGATGTTCTTCTATAAACTCCAGTGCCCTTAATCCGTTGCTTGCCTCGCCGATCACCTCGAATCCGCTTGCATTCCAGTTTATATTTGACCTCAACGATCTTCTTACATGGACTTCGTCTTCAACAATTAGAATTCTCCACATGACTCAACCCTCCCAAGCTGTAAGGAATCGAAATCAGTAACGGAAACGAGAGCTTTACTTTCGTCCCCCGGGTAAGCGGAATGATCTTAATTTCCGCATCCTCTCTGAACAAAAGGCGGTATCTTTCCCGCAAGTTGGCAAGTCCGATGCCCCTTCGACTACGTTTGAACGCGACCTGTTTCGCATATTCCAGACCGATCCCGTTGTCCTCGACTTCAATATGCAGCTTCTTATTTTCCGTATAAGCACGAACAACGATGATCCCCCCCGACTCCATCTGGTAGAACCCATGATGGATCGCATTTTCCACAAGAGTTTGCAGACCGAGCTTGGGCACCAATGCATAATCTAGGGTGGAATCCACCTCGTATACGATGTCAAACAGATTATCGTAGCGATATTTTTGAATATACACATAAGAGCCTACCAAGTCGATTTCGTCTTTCAGATAGATCAGTTCGACCTCCGAATTCAAGCCGGATTCCAACAATTTACCCAGGGATACGCAGATCTCCGCGATGGTCTCATTTTTGTCATCCAAAGCAATCCATTTGATGGAATTCAGCGTGTTTAATAAAAAGTGGGGATTGATCTGGTTCAATAGCATCTGGGAATGAATCGCTTCCTTCTGCCGTTCTTCAATCTTCAATTGGGCCACTAAATGATTAATATCGTAAACCATTTGATTGAAGGCTTGGTGGAGCCCCAGAATCTCCCCTTTATATTGATCCTCGGGAAGATGCAGCTTCAGATTTTTGCGGACCATTTCCATCATTTTCACCTGCAGCTGCTGTAGAGGGCGAGTAATGGAAGCGGAAATAAGCAAGGTGATGACCGCGAAAATACCGAACATGATATATAACGTAACTAATACCTGATCCCGCATGGCCTTTAAATCTCCCAAAAACAAATCCAAAGGGAAAAGGTTGATAATATACCAATCAAGCGATGGAAGATATCGGATGTTAATGAGAGCATTCGTTGTTTTGTCAATGTAATAAGTGGGGAAGCCGCCTTCGCGCTGTTTGGAAATAAGCTGTTGAACGATGCCGTTTTGCAAGGGCAGCCCGTTTTTCGTCTGGGCGATGATCTGTCCGTCGGCATCCGAAATGAAGTACCTTTGACCTGTGGATATTTCCTTGGCGATGGACTTGAACCATTCTTTATAATCAAGCCGGATCCGCAACATGCCGATCGGTTCATTGTTCGCATCTTTAACTACCGAGAATAAGGTGAACAGGGGCGAACGATCCCATAATTCGTTTCTGTCTGTTTCCCTTAGCAGCAAGTGATAGGAAGTATCCTCATGCAGCAGGCGATTAAATCCCTTCTCCGGGATGACCTGATTGCCGTTTTCTGCCGATTTGGAGGAGCTGTAGTGGTTGCCGTAATTATCCGTTAGTGAATATTGCACATATGAGCTGTACTCATAGGTTTGCAGCGTGTTGAATCTTTCCTCCAGCATACTGATTCTCTCCACTCGCTCGTATTGCGAAGGTGTTTTCAAGATGGCCATGACGTTGTTATCATTCTCCAAGGTCAGCATGGACAGGATGATGTTGCTTTTCATCATTTCGAACGATTGCGCGATTTGTTCCAACTGGTTTTCATTTAGCTCGCTGATTCGATATTCAATCAAGCTTTCCAGCTTGTTGAACTGATAGATTTGAATGCCCCCAATAGGGATCAGTACGAACAGGATAAATGCATAAAAGAAACGATACTTCAACTTGGCAGGAGTTATCCGGTTTATAAAACGCTTCACAGCATGCATCACATCACCAATTTTCCTTCCTTTGTAATTATCGCTATTTTATTACTTTATCCCGACCGTTTCCATCATCCGCGCTGATAGAAAGTTGACAAAAGCCGCTCTCCGAATAGGAGGCGACTTTTGCCTGATATCAAGCGTATGTGCGCGATTCGATGAACCTATGAAGGCGGATTTCCGCGCAGAAGCAGGTTTCGGATATACTTTTGACGTTGATCGTCAACGTTGTAACGAAGCTCCATCCAATATGGAACATTCTGAAACAATTGATTGATCTGTTGGGCATTCAAACGATCCAGGTTGCGCATTTTAGCTTCATGCGCGTTTCCCTTGACCAGCAAGGGCAAGACACATTGGCGATAGAAAGCCGTCTCCGATGTCTCGGGGTTATTCAACCAGTATTCTGTCAGCGCCTCGGAAGTTGACCGGAACTTATTCCATGCCTTGGTGAGCATGTGCTTCTGGATGGCCATACGCTGATCTGTTGTCGGCTGTTGGAAATGAAGCAGATTGAACTGTCCCGTTTGATGTACTTTCCCGCCCCAAGTTTGGCCATCTACGGACGACCAGCGGATCAAGTTGAACTGCCAGTTGCCTCCATCTATCGGAATTGCGTCATATACAACCTCCCAGGGCACGATAACGACCGTTCCCCAGCCGCCGGGGATTGGCTGCGAATTTATTTGTACACTGCCCTTCAGCGGTCGGTTATGCCGGAATTCGCTCTGCCACTCATAATATTCTATCGGGGATCCGGATGTCGGTATGATGATCTGATGATAAGGAAGATCTCCTTCGCCGGTAGCGATAAAGATTTCCAGCGAATTTTCTACCGGCTGGCCGTTCTCATCGATTTCCGGCTCCTTGGACTGGACGAACATATACAAGCCATCCTCGCGGTATACCATGTAAAAGGCCGTCTCATGCTCGCCGCCCGGCGGAATCGGAGCAAGATTAGTATAGTTTTCAAACCGTGTATCTTTGTATTGCGGATTGTTGAAGTAGGAGCTTTGCATCCAACGGTCCGGAGTCGATAAATCTTCCGTCGCATAGGTGACTTCGTAAACTTTTTTGCCGTCGGAGCTCGCATACCCCGTGTTTATCCATATCGACCCGCATAATACAAGCACCCACAGAATCGCTATCCATCGATTGGTCGCTTTGATCATCGTTTTCTCCTCCTACTGCCCATTTTGCAGGTCGAGCATGTGTAGAATATGGCGAATCATCTCAAGCCTTAGCAAATCCTGATTCGTCGAGCGTTCATCGACGGATTCGAGCCAGTTCAACGCATGATTGGCAGCCGTAATGCGCTCTGGAACGCCGGAGGACAGCGCGTCAGCCGCAACCTGCTTAAGCTTAGTTGCATAACGGATATCGTCGATTCCCTCACGGTAACCTTCCCATGCAATGGTGTCGATCACATTCGTTTTGGTCGGATAAACCAGGTTGAAGGCGCGGAATTCGGAGGATGCGTTGTCATTCCAGATATTCGTGGGGTTTTCGGAATAGATGTAATTGTAGGTGGCATCATAGTTGGCTTTGTACGGCCACATCCCGTGCCGCTGCCGCATCAAGTCCGGATTCTCGGGGCCGGTGTGCGGGTAAGCATAGTTTGTAATGAGCCGATCACCGCCCAGAGCATGCCACTGATCCGCTTTCTCGCGCGTCGGTTCCCCGACCCAGTTCAAGAAATTTTCCGGAATGCCCAGAGCTAAATGTGACGCATGACCTGTGGCATAAATCTTACCTCCCTTGTCCTGAATATACTTCCACATCTCTTGCTGGAATTGAAGCATGCCCCAACCTGCTTCATCCCAACCATCCAGGTAAAGGTTCGTATGACCGGCCGCACCGGAAGCAATGGCCAAAGCTTCGTCAACTTCGAGCTTGTGATTGTCAATGCCGTTGCGCCATGCATTATAGAAGGTGTCCATCTTCTGTTTGTTTTCATCTGTCGGGTTCGCTTCATAAGCTGCTTTGGCATTCAAATAGTTGTTGTACTGTACATAGATACTGTACGGAGGAAACGCTTGCTTGACGCCGAATAGCGGATTCAATTCGAGTCCGGCCTGCCGCATCAGCTCCAGCTGCCGGAGGAAGGTATTCTTGTCTGCGGCCGAATAATATGGCCCGGGGAGATTAATAACATTGTGATCGACCAGATTGCGATATTCGTTCAGAAGTCTCGTTTCAGCCAGTTCGCTGTTCCCGTTGGTCGCTTTCAGTGTTTCCTTCAATCTGCTGTGGTGGTAAAGCATGACGTAAAAGTCCTTGTTCAAATCGTAGTACGTCTTCGGTTTGGGAAGCTCGAACGGCAGCACGCGAATGATGAGCGTGATGCTGCCGGCCGGAGCCCCGTCTGCGGCAATATCTATCGAGCCCCTGTAAATTCCCGCAGGCGTCTCGAGCGGCACCTTCGTTGTCACCCACATCTGCTTTGATTCTCCGCGCTTAAGCGTAACAGGCAGCAGCGTCGGGCTATCCTCAACCGGTTCCGAGTAGAAGTCAAATTTCGCAGCCGGGACTCTGGAAATGTCCACATATTCCGATCCGGACGGGTAGTCCACCCGTAACAAATTCCTTTTCCCAACCCGGTCTACTTGAACCAGATTTTCATCATGCAGCAGAAGCTCGGGCACCAGCACGCTCTTGGATGGGTCGCTGAAATAGCTGTACCATCCCGTTCCGCCCTGATACCAGGTTTTGACCACCCGCAAATCAACTGCACTGGAGGGGATCGAACCTCCCTTGCCATGCAAATCGGTTATGGTGAAAGTGAGTGAGCTTACGTCGCTCAAAGGGGCGAGAACGAAGGAGGCGGCCTCAAATTCGCCTTGCGCCGAAATGACCGAAACCCGATCACTGACGACGCCGTCTTCCGGAATATCATCGGGCAGCCTCTGCAGCGGACTTAGCGCCGGAACTTCATACACGATAAACGGAGAGTCAGCCCATACATCTTCATTCTCGATATCCGCAGCCAGCTTCAACGCGTAGTTCAATGCCTTCCGGGTGACCTGGACATCTTCCGGTAATATCTCGGAGGAGCCTAGCAGGGAAGTCGCTCGATCACTCACACTTTCAAGAAACTGTTTCAGAAGGGGCCGGGGCGTTAATCCCATCCTCAAATCGATCTGAGCGACCTGTTCGGTCAGCTCTTCTCTGTATTCAAGACTTGATGCGGATGCCTTGACCGGTAACGCGACCATAAGTAAGCTGGACAACATAATGGTTCCTAGAAGCACATGCCTAAACATCGATATATCACTCCTTCCTAATGGTTATTGAATGGAGCCGAAAGGCCTGAAGACAGCCAACGCTCCGATATATAGCCATGAGTACCCATCCGGATACGATTTCTCGGTCGCCGCAGTTCCTGCCGGTTGATTCGAACTGCCAGATTGGCCTGCAGCCGTGCATTTGTAGACGTTGCCCGCAGCATTGACCAAGGTGTTGATTGTATACTGACTGCCGGATGTCCATTCCGTATCATTTGCAATTCCCGTCGTTGTACAAACCCATCCGATATATCCGCCCGGGGCAGGAGCGGCATGATATAGGATTTGCCCTACGGTATATGCCCCGGAGGTCGGGATTCCGGCCATCCGATCGCCCGTTCCGACCGAAGCCGCGTTGATATCTGTGGAAATATCGCCAAGTAATTTCAATAGCTGAGCAGTGAATGTGCTATCCTGCTGAACAGTCATCTGATGAACGAGGTTCTCACCGATATATGCTGTTAATTTCGGCACCTTTGCAGTGTATACATTATTTCTAAACGCGCCGAACAGCTCGATTTTGTTGCCGCTATAACTTGATTCAAGATAATTATCGGTTATTTTTAGAAGCTTTTCGGCATATATCGTGAACGGTCTGTTGAGCTGCGCCGGATGCTGCATAGACACCTTATTTCCTTCAATGAGCACGTTCTCGAAATTGGTTAGGTAAATTCCTTCGTTATTCGCACCAAAGACTCGTTTTTCTTTATTCAGAACGATCCGGTTATTTTTGATCCGGGCGGTTTTGGTAAATGAGTTCGGAAGTCCAGATAGCTTCATGTCAAAATTATGAAGGATACAGTTCTGTACAAGCGCGTCATTAACCTTCCAGAATCCTGCTGATGCCCATCCGTCCTTGTCGCCATACAAACCGCACCCGACAATAGATAGTCGGTTCAAGGACAGTTCTCCAAGTTTGGCAGAAGAGTTAATGAACCGAAAGTCGCAATCCCGAAAGATCAAGGCGTTCTTCCCGATCAAATCCCAGCCTTGGGAATTATCACTGAACAACCTGGAAGAGGTGTTTAATGTAAATTTACAATTTTTAAACTCGGCGAGTCCCCTGCGATTCAACCAACCTCTTGCAGCTTCCTTTTTGTTATAATTGAATTTGCAATGGCTGAAGGTAACTGTGTCGTAGGGAGCATCATATGCGAACGCCTGCCATATACTACCTGTTATTTCTGTCGTATAGCCTCCGGGGATTGTTGCCCATGCCGGCTCGATCATGGCGCCTGCAAAAGACCACGTATAGCCGTCTGCGTATGTATGATCGCCATTTGCATGAGTCGGCGCATTCGCAGCCTTGCCGCTCCCTGCCTGAGTACACCGATAGACCTTCCCCGCATGAGTAACTTGTTTTCCGACCGTATATGAGGTGCCGGAGGACCACGGAAGGGCGCCCGGAGTAATAAGGACGTGATACAACGGATTGTTTAACCAAGCGGCATTCTTGACGGAAGGAAGTACGGCAGTGCCGACACTGCCGGCATAATTCGTTCCTGCGGAAAAATCCGGATGCGCTTTCATCATCAGGAGGAAGGAAACGTCCTCAAACATGCATCCTTCGTAAACGGACTCATAGTTAATGGACATCGTTGCGTTTAAGAAAGTGTCCTGTTTGAAGTATACGGAACCGCTCGCTCCTTGTCCCGTACCAACTACGCAATTGTATTGATTATATTGGGATACTATATTCGTGCCCCTGGAACCTTGGAAAACAACACCGCCGCTTAAGCCATTCGTCACGGAGTCGAACTTGTTGTTTTCAATCAGAATATTTCTTCCATGCACAATACTTATATGAAGACTTTCATTGTCCCGGAATATATTGTTTCGGATGATGATATGCTGGTTGATATTCGTTCCGTCCTCGATATCAATCCCCATAGGAAACGGATATAGTCGTCTGCCCGCCACTGGAGTCGAATGGCCCATCCGGTAAAATTCACAGTTTTCGATGACTACTTGCTGCGCACCCGTTATGGCTGCTCCAAGAGAAAAAGAATCGTGGATATTGCAGTTGAGCAAACGAATGCCGCGTGAATATTGGAAAGCGTTGATCGTAATATAAATCGTGCTGGGAATGATTTGAGACAGATCATAAGGTAATGAAAGTTTAAACTGAGTTGTACCTTCCGGCAGCACATCCAGATGAATATCGTCGAAGCCGCGCTTTAAGATTCTGCCTTTATACACCATATCATCATCATAACAGTAAAGTTCAAAGATGGTCTTGCTCAGATTGACCGGTTTGCCATCGTATCGCGTACCGTACGCTCCGTATCCATTTCCCCAAATACAGAAATATCCTCCATTCGTCGAAGTGTTTGGTCTTCCGCCTGATGAAGTGGCCAATGAAGCTAACGTAATCATTTCTTTCATTCTCATGTAGTCTGCATTTGCAACGTCGGTACCGGTGACCGGATCAAATGTGCCCGCTTCCCAATCCGGGGAAGTCGTTACAACCAGTTGACTATACGTCCCTGACAGACTTACGCAATATCCGGGGAAATTCATGACTTCTACGCCATTTAACGTAATATTTCGCGATCCGCGCTCTACGATGATTCCGATACAACCTTCGTGAATGGAGTTTGCCAATGTGGCATAATCATGGGCAAGATGATCGCCGACTATTTTTCCACCGAGGATCGTAACGTTTCTTTTTTCCACAATACTTATAGCAGCATAGTAATCCCAGCCATTGGCCTCTTTCTGAATGACACAACCGTACAAATCCAGAGTAGTATCGTTTTGCAGCAGGATACACGCGTTTTCACTGTAATCCTTGGAAGCCGATCCCTTCGATACGGTGTATACGCCTTCCGGCAGCTTTACATAGGAATACCCGTTCTGATATGCCCATTGCAGAGCGTTATTGATTCCTTGTGTCGTTTCAAGCGGATTCGTTCCATCATTACTGATCCCCCATTCGTTAACGTCAATGAGATAGTAACTCATTACTCTGGCCTCTCTTTCCAAATGGTTGGATAGCGATCCTGTCCACGAAGCGGCATCTCATTTATGATATCGCTTTCAATCCATTACTTATGATGTGATGCACTGGAATCCATCCCCCCCCCCTCCTATGTCCTATTTTTCAATTTAATTGTATCATTCCGTGCATACGTATTTTATTAACATTGTTTTGATCGATATAGAACAAAATTATGAACTTCTTCACATCGTCAGGATGAATTGCTCGAGAGCATATGCAAAATCTTGTCCGAATCTTCGGCTGTTATCCGGGGTAGCGGCGGTCTGGCCGCTTCCGAAGTAAGGAAATTCAAAGCTGCAGGCCAAGGAGGCCCCCGTTCCTTCGAAAAAGTTAGCGCATGTTGTGCTGCCCGGCAGATTCCAGTCTTCTCCCATGCTTATGTTATGGGCGGATGAATGCCTGATGGCGTCCTTGTCGCGGCGTTCGCCGCTTGCCTGTTCCAATAATCCGCTGAGCGCTTCGATTCGCTCCTTGACCGGCGAGTCTCGCTTGACAAAGAAAGGGACGTCGTTCCGATCTCCCCACTTATACGGACTATGACAATCGATAGTTACGGCAGTCTTTAGTCCTTCCGCGTAGTTCATTAATGCTCCGGTTGAACGGTAAATGGGCTCCACTATATAATCTCGATTGTGATCATGGGGAATCCTTGCTTTGCCTTGGTCGCCGTTCTCGACTCCATCTATGTCCATGAACGGAATATAATGAAGCAGAAATCGTTCCAACACCGGAGATGAATCAGACGCAAGAAGGGAATCGAATAAACCTTCCAGCATATAGGAAGGAGCCGATTCGCATGCATGATGCCTTGCCGTGAAGAAAATATGCCGATCCGCATTGCGGTTGCCCAGCGTTAATATTGGAATCGGCCGCAGCTGTTCAGAATGCGTCAGCACTCCCCGATTCACTTCCTTGCGGCCGGCAATGCGGGCATAGTAACGTTCGAAATGGTACAGCTGATAAGGGATGCAAAAGCAAAAATACGCTTTCTCACCTCCATGCCGAAAGGTGTAAGTAAAGGCTTCCCTCGATAAGAGAGACTCTTCGCCCAGCCATCGCCAATTAACTCCGTCTAAGCTAACGGCAGGACCCCAGGGCCCGACCACCTCCCCGTTCACAAATTGAAATCTTATCGTCTTCCCGCTCGAAGCGATAGCAGAAAAATTCCAATAAAACCACCAGTTTGAAGAATCCCTTAAATCCTGCTCCAGCAACACAAGATCATCTTCAATAGACAGAACACGAATATTGCCTCCGGAATGACGGCAGTCAATCGAGACGGATGCGGTTGAGAGCGGTATCATAGATGCACCCCGATGGCCGGGTTGATGCCGATAGGATGGATGTCGCATCCGAACAGAATGGCTCCCCGCTCCAAAAACATCGCCGGCGCCGAACGCCCTGTCGACCCCAGACAGACGGTTAATACATTATCTTGCAGCATATTCAATGCTATCATCCTTTCTGCACCCGAGCATGGATGCTAACAGCATTCTAGCTCCGCATGCAGGCCCAGTCAATGCAGATGATCGTTTCTGCGGCCCCTTCGGCAAATTCCATAAATTCGATAACTAATGATGTAACATATTTTTGTACTAAGCCCCCACGCTGGATCGATCCGTCCAAATCGTGAAGCAAGGGAACTTACGAGCATTTGCCGAAGCTGGGGGGCCTGTATGCCAAACTGTATCAATCGCAATTTGCCGAATCGCTCCTTTAATACGTTTCCAAAAGACAAAGACCTGCTAATGTGCAGGTCTTTGGAACCGATTTGCTTCTTTTCTACGTCCCTTTGGACTACTATCCCCTTCACTCAGTTTCATCTGGCGGTTCAATCCTCTTTCTATGTTCTTTTGACTGGTATCCCTTATACTCAGTTCCTCCCGGAAGGCTGCCTTCCTTTACTTCTCCCTTTTTGACTGCTATCCCCTATAGTCAGAAGTCTGCCCTGCGGGGTAACCAAACGTCCCTATTTTTGATCAACCCGTGTTTTTATACGGATATCTCTCAACGAACTTATGTAAACTGTCCTACACTCTGTAGTGGACTTATTCCGGACATGCCCATCTAAATAAATGTCATTCCATTATAAAAATGTTGACCGACTCAGAAGATAAGATCCGGTAATTATCTGTCTGAGCGAAGGGGATAACAGTCAGAAGCTTGAGAATAGCAAGATTAAGTGAGCGGTCCGGCTCAAAACGCGAGATTGATTCGATACGAATAAGCGGGTCAGGGGAACATTTGAAATCTTGGGATGAGATGAGGCAACCCATTTTTCTTAAATGCATTTGCTTTCTTTAGAAAATAAGCTAATGATTTGTGCTACCAAGTCTTCGATAGACTTATCATCGGCCTCGATCGTGTAATCGGCATATTTGCTGTATAATATTTTTCTTTCATTATATACATCAAACAATGTTGTCCCTTTATCCATAACTATCCCGCGGCTTTTTATATCTATATCGGCAAATCGTTTTTCTACGTTCGGATATGAAAGATTAATATATACTATAACTGCTATCTGCTTTAAAAAGTTCATAGCTTCATCGGAATAGACAGCGCTCCCACCCGTTGCTATACAACAATTTGTGCAATCAAGCGAGCAAATCACTTTGGATTCTTTAATAATAAATTGTTTACTTCCGACATCCTCAAGTAATTGCCACAATGGCTTACCGTATTTTTGTTGTATGGTAAGGTCTGTATCAATAAATGTCATATCCAGTTCTTTGGCAATCAAAGCTCCAATGGTGCTTTTCCCACAGGCTGTCATACCTATTAGAACGATATTCTTTCTATTATTAAATTCAAACATTAGAACCCTCTCTCCCCGAAATGCGTTAATAGTTTAGTGTAAAGGATGGTCACATGATCGGGGAAATGTCCTTTTCATAAAATATGATTTCCAGATCATTCCACAATTTTCGTCCTGTCACCTGATAACCGTTTCTTTCAAACAATTTTTGGGCCGGCTGCTGGCTGCTTGTCGTGTCCAATCTAAGCTTCCGATAGCCCTTTTCCTCGGCCGATTTTTCCAGTGCAGATAAAATCTGCTGCCCAAGCCCTTTTTTCTGAAATGGCTGATCGACCCGAATCCTCTTGATTTCTGCGACCGTTTCCGTCATTTTGCGAAAAGCCGCCATGCTTACCACTCGGTCATCTATCAGTCCCACAATAAAGTCCCCGTTGTTGTTTATGTAGATCTGCTCGATGTTTTCCAAATCTTGATCTATATCGGGCCCGTCCATCCTTGCATTGAATTGATCAAGTCCTGCCCAATGCAGCTTTTGGACAGCTTCCTGATCCTTGGGTTGATATGGTCTAATTTTCACCTAAATCCTCCTTGCCTCTTGCGATTAAAGCATCACGACTGGTTAATCCGATTTCATATCACTTCCCATACTCTCTCGACGCTTTCCAACCGGTTACCGGTGAAGGTCAGCTTATAGATGTCCGGCATCGAAATGCTTCTCCAAAAATCAAAGCCAAACTCTTTATTATAATAGTTCATTATGATTGTCATGATGTTTCCATGAGTACCGACCACAATATTTTGGCCGCGGTGATCATTAAGGAGCTCCTCGATGACCGGAATGGCTCGTTGTTGAGCTTCCCTCGTCGATTCTCCGCCTTCCAGGGCAAAATCCGGATCAGCGAATGATTTTTCAATCGCCTTCAACAAATCTTCCCACTCCGCCTCATATTCCAGCCCAATAATGGCTCTTTCTCTTAATTGGTCAAATTCGATAACGGGAAGCCCTTTTCTCTCGGCCAAATTTTGAACCGTCTGCACGGCTCTCCTATAATTGCTTGAAATAATATAATCAACTTCCACTTCTGCTAAAATGTCGGCTACTTTGCGTGCGGCGGCCAGACCTTCCTCAGACAACCCTCTCGTTTGCTCCTGTCCGAAAATATACGGGGCTTTCGCATGTCTTACCATATAGATTGTGGTTTTCATATAAACCCTCCCTGAAGGAAATTTCACGGATAAATGGCTTGCCAAAATGAAAAAAGCGCCTCAGAAGGACAAGGGATGACGCGGATACCCTACTAAAAATGCCCATCTAAGAGGTCGCTTTCTATGAAGTTTAAACGACGCCGCAAGCAAAATCAACGGAAAGATGGGATAATTTCGCTCTTTGCAGCAGCAGACTCTCCCGCTATGCAAAAAAACCGCCAATAGGCGGTTAAGTGTTCAATAAATTCAAATGTATTAAACGAAATTCAATCGGGG
The DNA here is from genome assembly GCF_042677205.1 of Paenibacillus residui. NCBI lineage: Bacteria > Bacillati > Bacillota > Bacilli > Caryophanales > Paenibacillaceae > Paenibacillus > Paenibacillus residui. The sequence continues at coordinate 42,867 of NZ_JBHTIU010000013.1, read as the reverse complement.
AGTTGCTTCTCACTTTACTAGCTCTACGTCTACACGGACATCCAGCTCGAACGTTCGGTTCCAGGGCAATTGCACAAGGACGAGTTCAGCGTCCCGGATAGCTGCCGGGATCTCCCCCACTCCACGATCTCCGGCACAAATCAGCGGCTTCGTTGCCTCAAACAGCTCCTTTATCCGTTGAATGATCCTGGCGTTTACCTGATCGTATTCTGTCTCCAGATCCCAAGGACTGACCGACAGATTCGCTTCGATCCATCGGTTTGCTTCCCCGCGTATTTGTGCCTGATAGCCCCATTCATCCATAAGCCGGGATACCAGGAACGAGTAATGCGCCTTCTCAGGCCTGCTCGCATTATCCCCCATCTCATTCGCCGGTAGAGTCGGCACTCCTCCTGGTCTCTGCAGCTCATACATCGTGCGGGCAATAGCGTGGGAAATACACGTACCAAGGCTGTTGCCCGCCGTATTCCAGCCGGCATAGCCGGACAGCCGGGTGAAGAGGCGCTCATCGAGCAAGTAACGGACCAGCTCAATGTCAGAAGCGTTGGGCAGAGCCACATCCGCAATCGCCACTCGCCGCCCTTGCTCTAAGTGGTATCGGGCATTCTCCGCCAGATCGGTGATCAGATGTCGCGGATTGAATAAAGCATTCACCGGCTCCGTCTCGCTCCCACCATTGTGAATATTATTAAATGGGGAGTTCACCGCTAATATCAAATCCGCCTCCAGCGGCGAATCTACGATTACCGCGCCCGCTGCCAGCAGATGCGCCTTGACCGTTTCTTCCAGAGGACGATCTTCGAATTCCGGAATGACCTGCTTGCCCGCCTCGGATGTAAATCTCGGAAACACTTTCGCCTTGCGTCTGTTTAACCTCTGCACCATACGGGCGAGCAAGGTTTGGGTTCCTTCGTCCGCGCCGGGATATATCATCGTCTTGGCCTGAACATGTCGGTCGTAGATGTAACGCTGCAGTTCCCACTGCTCCTTAATGTGAACGCCTACAGGGCTGGCATCCTCCTGTGTGATGCTTAAATAATCGATGATGCCTTCTGCCGTCCAATCAATCAGCAGCTTGTGGATGCACATATTTCGTTCTCGCGCCTGGAAGAAATCCAGCAAAATTTCATTCGGAATCTGAGCCTTGACATGCAATATCTCTTGCTCAAGACCCGGCTCCTTTAACCGCAAATGCCGGTCGGACAGCTCCGAATACCGCTGCACAAGGTGTTTATATTTTACGTATTCGGCATTCCTTCCTGTTATTGTAATACGCATGAGTACACTCGAGACAAATAGAGGCTTGCTTGGGTACTTTGCCTTAACGGCACGTAATGCCTCCAGCGTTTCCCGGGCCTGCTCCAAAGCCCGTTCGTTAGTGCGCGAAGCAATCAGGCCGCCGAAGGCGAGCTGGTCGGCAGCTACAACCAAACCATCGACCGAATCTGCCGCCTCGAGCAGCCAACCATGAATGCTCTCACAGTGTCCGGGGGTCATGAACTTTCCAAGCATTTCGATTGGTGGCATATGCAGATCCACGTCGGCGATCTCTGCAATTTTTCGCGGGAACCACTGACAGCACGGCCGGCTATCCAGCGGAACAAGCGCAATACGATGTCTCATAACTCCACGCTCCGATCCTGCGTTCATTACTTGGCTTGCGATGCCATTTATTCGGAACCTCCGTCTCTCTTATACCAACCGTCCAATTATTCAGTCAAGCGGTCCAATTCGCTCCGGAATCTTCTCGTCGCTTCATAGATCGAACTCGCATCGGTTCCGGTCACAATCGCTCCAATCATGATTCCCCTCACCCCGGTAAGTTGAAGGGCCTCCAGCTCCTCGACCTGAAGGTTCCGTTGACTTGGAACGATAACCGGCTTCCCTGAATTTTCCACAAGCCAGCGGTAATTCAGCAAATCGTCGATGGATAAAGGATCGCCATATTCCTGAGGTGGAATAATAGAGGCCTCCAGCATCTCGATCGGCAGGGACCGTAATGCGGTGACAGTGCTTTCTCTATAATCGGCGCCTACTGCCAGCATCTTGTCAATCCTCTTGTCGCTAAGCATCCAACCAGGCGCATGCCGGGAATACAAGGAAATAAAATCGACTCCGAAGGAAACCAGCCGGTCCACTTCTTCCTTCGTTACTTTCTGAGGCGAGTCCCCTGCCACAGCCCCGATCGATCCGGCGAACATCCCGCGCATGTTCGATAACAAATCCGTATATTCCGTTGTCGGACCAAACGACGTTCCGCTGGCACGATGCTCAATGTTGAAGTGAATCTTGATAGCATCCGCTCCACCTTCCGCTGCCGCTTGGAACAATTCCAAGGAATTTGCGGGGAGACTGACGATCAACGCTGTCTTTTGTTGCAGCAACTGAACAAGCTGATTCATTGAAACCTCCGATATATTATCGACTGAGAGCGCTCCCAGTCGGGATTGACCACATTGTATCAGCACACTGCGAATAACGTCAATCCTTTTTTGCTAAAAGGACACAATCCCCCACCGGACCACGGGAATTGCCGTCCTACCAGCTTATTTCTTCGTATGAACAATAAAGAATACCTTAGTTCCAACGCCTGGCATGCTTTCTATTTGAAGTCCCTTGCCAAAGTACCGTTTTAGTCTTCGATCCGTATTAATCAAACCGACTCCCGACTTGCTGTCCGGTTTTCTGTCCAGTATTTGCTGCAATCGGGCTTCATCCATCCCGACACCATCGTCCTCCACCGATATTTCTGCATAAGTATCGAAGTGAGAAATCCGAATAACAATATTTCCTCCACGGGAACGCTTCATGATGCCGTGTTTTATTGCATTTTCGACCAGGGGCTGGATAGTTAGCAGCGGGATTTTCAAATCCTTGCATTCTCCGATCTCCCAAGCGACGCGCAGCCTGTCATCATATCTCACCTGTTCAATATAGAGATAGGATCGGACGATATTCAGCTCATCTTCTACCGGGGCAAGCTCATCCTTGTATTGAAACTGAAATTTATTTCGCAAAAAATTGCCCAGCTCATCAATCAGATCGCGCATTTTCCCCAGATCGATTTCACTTAGAGCCGTTACAGCGTTCAATGTATTGAATAAGAAATGGGGCTGAATTTGCGCCTGAAGCCATGCTGCCTCCATTCGCAGCCGGTCCCGCACCGACTTTCTTACCTCGGTTAACGCATGTACCCTGGACCTTAATTCCAACGCATCTGCCGGCTTCGTCACGTAGTCGTTGGCACCGGACAGAAAGCCGTTTGCGATATCTTCGGGCCGGTTCCTGGCCGTAAGGAGCAGAATGGGAAGCTCCGTGACCGGATAACGCTCGCGGATGCTGCGCGCCAGCTCATACCCGGACATATTAGGCATCATGACGTCGGAAATGACTAAATCCCATTCCTTGGTATCCAGCATACTGAGCGCTTCCGAACCGCTCGTTACCGCCGTAATATCGAATCCTTCCGATGAAAGAATATTATAGATCACGTTCAGGTTAACCGGATCGTCGTCTACGACTAATATTCGGGATGGATCAGACTGATTTTCCTGCCCTGGTTGCAGCGAGGAGATCGAGCCGGCCTCGGAAGCAGCGGCCAATACCGTTCTAGCGTCATCAATCGATTTAAGGACTCCCGTCTTCGATTCTTCTTGTGCTGCGGCGGAGTCGGAAATCTGCAAGCTGAAGACGAATTTCGAGCCTTGTCCGGGTGCAGAACTAACCTTTAGCGTTCCTCCGTGCAATTCTACCAGCTGTTTGCAAATGCTAAGCCCGAGGCCAAAGCCTCCCTCAACCATCGTCTTTCCGGGGTCGCCCTGCTCATAAGGCTCAAAGATATATCGCAGCGTGTCCTCATCCATCCCGATACCCGTATCCGTAATCGCAATATGCGCCCTTCCGTCTTTTACTACTCCCCGAATCGCAATTTCACCTTCGTTAGTAAATTTGACCGCATTGTGAAGCAGATTGTATACGATTTGGATGACCCGGTTTTCATCCGCATACACATGCGGAAATTGTTCCGGAATACGATTGACCAGGCGCACCCGCTTCCCTTCTGTCATGAAATGAAGCATGTCCAACACTCCCGTTGCTATCGTTCGCATGGAAAAGCTTCGGAGCTGCAGCCGGGCATAAGAACGACCAGCAATGCGGCAATCGCGCACAGGACCGTATATCCAGGTACGATGATTCGCATAATGACAGGAAGCTGCGGCTTCACATATAGCATCAAAGCAACGGTAAGACCGATAAGGGCCAGCGCTACAAATTTAAAGCTCCAATCGTAACTCATCGGGAACCAGTACTGCAATAATTTGTCTTCGCTTCCCGATAAAATCGTCAGTACCGCGCTAATAAGGGTCTGGGAAAAATATAGCGGTTGCTTATCCTTGGAACTCAGAATGTACAATATAATCCCGAAAGCAGCCTGTACAAGAAATACGACGGCAAAGATTAGCTGCATGTTGATCGATAGCTGCGTCTCGCGTGCCATTGCCGCTTCCGTACCGAACTTGATCGAGCGGATGATCCCGCTGCCACGGGAATCCTTATAATTTGCCGCTTGTATAACAATGTCGATCACTTCACTGCCATTCGTGGAGAAGGAGGCGGAATAAGGAACATTCCTCGCCACATACTCCTTCTCCTCCGCGGCGGGCACCCCGGATTGGGCCAGCAGCCGCCCATTGACATACAAGGCCGACGAGCTTCTAACGCTTGGAATACGGATGGTATAGGTGTATTCATCTTCCGGATTTACGAGAATTTGCAGACGATACGAGCCATAGCCATAGGGAGTGCTCCCTTCCGGCTGCATGGAATCATTCCATTTTCCCGGTACCGAAAGTATATGGGGTTCGACTCCAAGGGGTACCCCCGGTTGATCCGCCAACATTGCATGAGGATAAAATTCCCACTCTCCGTCCAGCTTAATCGTCTGGCCTTCCTCGGCATCCCAGCCGCGCAAGTCGAGCCGGCCGTTCACGGCATGCGGCTGATCCGCATGATAAAACATCGCTATCCAGAATAAACGCGCACCAATAAGGATAGCCAGAAATAGGATTACGATGACAATGGTTTTCCATGCTTGGACTCTGTTTCGGCTAATAGGCAAATGACTCGATCTCCTAAGCTCAACCTTTAAACCGGAATGGGAAGAACCCAATAAATGGATGCTCTCCGTGTTTAAAAATTTACCTAATATTTAACTATAAATCATTATAAACAAGTGTTTAATTTATGTAAAACATTGACGGTTCCTTCAACGATTTCCCTTAACGATTAACGAATTCCTCTAACGCCAAAGGAAAAAAGCTCATGCCCACAGTCTCGGCATGAGTTTACGTATATTGGGAGACGGGTGCTTTTCTCCGAAAGCTGCGGATGATCCGTTACCTCTACTTTATTTTAAGCAATAAGACCTCTTATCTTTATCCCCGCTAAGTAATCGGAAATTGAAAAAGCAATGCCTCCCTCCAAACTACAGCAGCCTTCATTGGCAAAAATAGCGACCGACACATGATATGACGTTTCATTCAAAACGTGCCGGACCTTTAACAAAATTGTGTTTTCATCGCCAGCTCCGTCATGACGATCATCCCCTTGTAGGCTTCCAAAATATCCTTGGCGCGATAAGAGACGATCGTTGTCCCTTCCTCGATGTGAGTTCCCGGGAGCAGATTTGCCCATTCCGCCTGGCCGTAGTTCGCAAATTCGATCCGGAGCAGCGGATTGTCGGGTGGGGTGAGCGGCTTCACCTTCTCCAGATTTTGCAGGGCCTGCGCCGTTTTCTCGCGAAGAAGCCGGCCGCTTTTGTGAGGGGTAAGACAGACCGCTGACGTGCGTGAAACCTGCTCCTTAACGATGGCCGTTGTGATTCCCGGAATAAGAGCCTCCGCTTCTTTGGCTATTTCATCATCCCCTGCAACCATGACGACAGGCACTCCGTAATAACCGGCCAAATAGGCGTTAAATCCGAATTCACCGATCACCATATCATTTATGTACATATGACGAACGCCGAAAATCATCGTATGGCTTAAAACCCCTTTCATGGACGCACGTGCATGATAGCCAAGGAACACCGCAGCATCGAAGCTGGCATCCAGCCCTTGCATCATCGAAAATGGTTTGACATTTCCGGAAATCAGCTTGGCCTCCGGGTGAAGCTTCTCGATCAGCAGGTTATTCATCTTGGAATGACTGTCGTTAACTATGACTTCCCGGCATCCGGCTTGAAATGCCGCATCGATTACGTGATTCGCTTCATCGGTCATCAGCTGCTGGCCTCGGGTATAATGCTGCATGCTGGAATTGACGAACGTCGGATCCACCAGCCCCGTAATGCCTTCCATATCTACGGTCATAAACAATTTCATTGCTATCCTCCTCCGATTTTTCAAAATTCTTCCCCATATTTGAAGGTTCCCCTTCCAAATGATTTCTAGGTTTTTCCGGAATCCCCTTCTTTCTCAAAAAAATAATCCAGGCCATCCCCTGGAGTGACTTTTACACCGTTCAACGCAAATATCCATTTACAACCATGTCAATTTAAGTTAAAATATACGTAAACACGTAATTACGTAATTTTAAATCAGCGAATCGATAGCGTGTTTAAATCAGCTCTCAAGGAGTGGGGATGCATGGATCGAAATTATGGCGCTGAGTTGGATGATTTGAAAGCAAGGATGGCAGAGATCGAGAGGCTGGTTCGGCGAATGGCCGGGCTGGAAGAACAGCCTGTTTTCGAGGGAGGGAATGACCGTGCGGAGAAGCCAGAGCTTCTGCAGGAAGACGGCATCGAATCCTGCTCAATTTACTTCTCGGGTTCTTACCGGAGCGGTGACCGAACGATACGGTGTGAACCGCAGCAAAGGCAGGCGGACGAACTGCTCGGCGTTAACAGGGCGAAGGCGGCCAAGGTGCTTTCCGCCCTTGGGCACAAGCAGCGGCTGGAGCTGCTCCTGGAGGTATGGAACGAGCCTCTAACCGGGGCGGAACTGGTGGAACGGCTGAACATGGGGACGACCGGGCAGCTTTACCACCATTTGAAGGCATTGACCGGGGCTGATTTACTGATGCAGGAAGAACGGGGCGGGCGCTATACGATTCCGGTCCACCGGCGCTTTCCTGTTCTGTTCCTGTTATCGGCCGTCGCGGATTTAATCGATACCAGCGATTATATCGCCATGACGGAAGCTCGCAATGAAGCCCACAGCTATTTAGGCGCTCCCGCGAAGGAAGGCTATGATCCCCACCAGCTTCTGTGGGCGGTTGTCAGCAATACGATTCAGGAGCATCAAGCCGGCTTCTGCAGCGAGATGGGAATCTACCTGCATGACGATGGCAGTGTCACCGTGGCGGATAACGGCCGGGGCATCTCGACCAAGCTGCTGCCGCAAACCGGCCAGCCTGCCGTGCAATCCGTCATGACGAATCTCGACCTGTTCAGCGATCCCAAGCTGTCGTTCTTCGCTCCCGGCGCGGAGAAAGGGATCAGCATCGCGGTGGTCAATGCTTTGTCCCGCTGGCTGAGTGTGGAAATCCGCCGAGACGGAGGAATTTATCGGCAGGATTACCGGCACGGCATTCCGCAATCCGGGCTGATGACCGTTGGCGAGACGAACGAGACCGGAACGAGCGTTACATTCAGCCCCGAGAGGGAGCTGTTTGCAGGCCGCTTTGACAGAGCGGAGATCGAGGCGCGAGTTCACGAACTGCATGAAGCCTACCCCGGGCTTCGAATCCGTGTGGAATAAGCAAGAAGGGCGACCGGCCCGATAGTCGCTCTCGGATGGGTGTAATGAATACTGGGCATAGCGATCCTCGACGAAACGGGGCTGTCCCAAAAGCTTTCGCATAAAACGGGAAACATCCCAAAAATGAAGCAAAAAGGACCTCAAATCCCACTATAAGTGGAAACGGGGTCCTTTTTTAGCAGCCAAATTTAAACCCTGGCGGGGCTGATAAATCATAGATCGACTGATGAGACAACCCCGTGCTATCGTTTGTCTCTTAATGGGCGTTGATTCGCTGCCCTTCCGCTTCCCCCTGCGGGGAAGATGAGCGTCTAAGGAATAAGACCGCCAGAAGAAGAGCGACTATGACAAGCCCCAATGCGAAGAGAAAGGCCTGTTTCATTCCTGCTGCCGTGGCCAATGCTTCCCATTGCTCCTTGGACACGGTGCGCTCTGCCCCCGCCTTGAAACGGTCCGAGCCGTTCGACATGACGGTGACAAGCAGCGCCATTCCCATAGCACCCCCTACTTGCTGAATCGTTCCGGAAATCGCGGTTCCATGGGGGTACAGCGATGGAGACAAAGCGTTCAGCCCATTGGTCATGAGCGGCATCATCAGCATCGATATCCCCAGCATCATCAAGGTATTCATCCCTGTAATGACGAGATAGGAAGTCGACAATGTCATGGAGACGAGCCCGACCAGAGCGACAACCATCAGAATCAGGCCGGTCAAAGCCAATCCCCTCGCTCCGAACCGATCGAACATTCTGCCGGTAACCGGAGACATGATTCCCATGACCATCCCGCCCGGCAGCATGACCAAACCGGCTTCAAGCGGGGAGTAACCCAGCGCGGTCTGAAGAAAGATCGGCACCAGCATCATCGTGGCGAACATCGCCATCATAACAATAAGCATGATAATTGCGGAAAGTGAGAACATGCCGGATTGAAAAGCCCGGAGATCGAGCATCGGCTGCCTCATCCTCAGCTGACGGCGGATAAACGCTATAAGCGCTATTCCGCCGATTGCCACGGGAAGGAGCACATCCGCATCAGACCAGCCCCCGTGTCCTTCCCCGGCGCGGCTGAACCCATATACGATGCCGCCGAACCCGACGGCAGACAGCAGCATCGAAACAAGATCCGCCTTCTGACGGCTGGAATCCAGCACATTCGTCAAGCGCATATATGCGAACAGGATCACGAATGCCGCAATGGGCAAGACTCCATAGAATAGTAACCTCCAGCTATAATGGGCGACAATCAGGCCGGATAGTGTCGGACCGATCGCAGGGGCGAAGGTGATGACGATCCCGATCGTCCCCATAGCGGCTCCCCGGCGATCCATAGGAACCATGGCCAGTACGACGTTAGTCAATAGCGGAAATAATAGAGCCGTTCCACTGGCTTGAACGAGCCTTCCTACCAGCAGCCATGCAAAACCCGGAGCCAAAGCGGCAACAAGCGTACCGGCGGCAAACAGGACCATAGCGGTCAAAAACAGCTTTCTTGTCGTAAATCTCTGAATCAAGAAGGCGGTGGCCGGGATCATGACGGCAATGACTAACAAATAACCGGTCGACAGCCACTGCGCCGTATTGGGCGAAATCCCCAGGTCATTCATAATGGGGGTCAGGGCTACATTGAGCAAGGTTTCATTCAGAATCGCGACGAACACTCCCAGCACCATGACCCATATAATCAGACGGTTGCTTTTAGTTCCGAAGGCAGACTTTCGTTGGTCATTCATTTCGGACATAACTGAATTCATTTCTCCTCTCCTAACCGGAGGATATCCCTCCGGCTTCTTAAGAACTTCCCTATTTTAGCATGCGGCCGTAGTTCAGATTTCTTATCGATTGCTATTTGACGCTCCCCTTTTCGAGCCCTTGAAAGGATTGCAGAAAAAGAAAAAACTGACATTCGACATGTCAGTTTTTTAAGCTCCTATTCTTTTATCCGATCAAGTTCGGCCGGGAACCGATTTATTTGCGCCCCTTCACCTCATCCACGATGACGGAGTACTCCTCCGCTATTTTCCTGATAAATTGTACCGCATCTTGATCCGATGTCAGAAATTCCGCGGACTTCGTCGCGATAAAATCGCTGAAGCTTTCATCGTACGGCGAATACGGCGCCAGTTTGGCCAAAGTTTGAGAGAATGGTGCCGTCACATTATATTCTTCCTTAACATGCATGGATGTAAATTCACGGATCGCTTCCTCGCTTTTGATAACCGGCGGGCTTCCTGCCTGCGATAACGCGATTTGCCCCTGCTCTGAAGCCAGGTAGGAGATTACAGACCATGCCGCATCCTTGTTCTTGCTGTGCTTGGTAATGTTAAACGGCAGGGCTCCCCAAGTCGGTGCGATGTTCGGCTTATCGGCCCAGGTAGGAACGGCGGCCATGTCGAAATTAAAGCCTTCCACACGAGTTAACAGCTCCAGCCAGGGCGAGTTATTGACCCACATGGCAATATTCTGCTTACCGTCGCTAAAGCCGTCCGGATTATTCTTGGTATCAGGGTTCACTATACCGGGAATACTCCTGTAGCGGTCCAGCAGTTCAAAAAATTTCTTCGTTCTGGGATCATCCGCAAAAACAATTTCACCGGTTTGAGGGTCGGTGCCCGGTACGCCAAGCTGCATAAAAGGCGTGCTGTTCGGAGCGAGAACGAGCCCCCTGTATTGAACCCCTTCACGGTTGACCGTTAAACGCGATGCGATCTCCAGCACTTCGTCCCAGGTCATGTCATCCTCGGGATAAGGCTCTCCGAACAAATCGAAAATATCTTTATTGTAAAACAGCGCCCTTACGCTGTTTTCGACCGGCAGACCATACAGATGTCCTTGTCCGAGAGGATCCAGCGAGCGCAGATTGTCAACGATTCCTTCTTGAAAAATACTTAAGTCGAAATTGGTCTTTTCGATATATTCATCGATCGGCATCAGGAAATCCAGATTTTCAACCAGCTCTTTGCTTGGATTGCCGACGTTAATATCCGGCATTTCTCCTTTGGCTATTAATTCCTGTATAAACTCGGAGCCAACCGGGTTCCCGCTGATCAGCTCCAATTTAATGTTGGGGAATTGCGCCTCGATCTGCTCTTTATACCGGGAATTAAACGTTATTTCGTCTATCCATATTAACATCTTCAGCGTGACGGGATCTCCATGATAAGCCCAGGGCTCTTCCGCAGATTCTCCATTGGATTCTGCGCCCCCTTCTTCACTTGTCTGGTCGGGTTGTTCCCCCGGCTCAGCCACATCTGTGGAACAGGCTGTCATCCATGAAGCAATAAGTATGAGAATAGCAAATAAGAACAGTGACTTTTTTAAATGCATCTGCATTTATATTAAACCTCCCTTATGAGCTTATTAATTTATGCGCTTACAAATTAATCTGCGCTTGAAACAACCCTATCCCCCCCTTTAATAAAACTGATCGGTCATGATGCTTGAGACGTAGTTTTTCCTAAATATACTAAAAACGGCGTGAATATGGTGTGAAAAATAGCGAGATCATACGTTCCCAAGCGAGGTTCGGTACGACTTCAAAAAAAGAAAACTGCGCAGACAAACCTGCGCAGCTATCCTTTCTATGCATACTCCCGGCCTAATAATTTTTGACGGTCAGCTGATGAAGACTCTTGAATTCATAGCCCTGCTGCCGGGCCTCATCTATGATCCGGCCCAATGCGGCTGCATTGTCGCTGGAGATGGAATGCAGCAGGATGACCGCTCCGGGGTGAAGCTGGGACATCACTTTCTCGTAAGCATAGCCTCCGCCCCGCTGGTCGTTAACATCCCAATCTTTGTACGCGACTGACCAGAACACATTGGTATATCCCAATTCTTTACTGACCCCAAGCATCCGGTCGCTAAAGATTCCCCGGGGCGGACGTAGAAAGCTCATTTCTTTCTGCTCTGTCAGCTCGGCTACTTTCTCCTTCACCTTATCCAATTCGGTCTGGATCTGCTCCTTGGAAATCCGGGTCATATCGGGATGGCTCCAGGAATGGTTGCCAACGACGTGGCCTTCGCTAACCATTCTCTTAACCAAATCCGGCTGATCCTTGACGAAATGACCGGTGACAAAAAAGGCGGCGGGAACCTGCTTCTCCTTTAATATGTCCAAAATCTTGGGCGTAAAGCCATTCTCATATCCATTATCGAAGGTGAGATAAAGCTCTTTCTGTGTCGTATCCCCCAAGAAGATGGCGCCGTGCTTCTGAACAATGTCCTTAAACCCTTCCTGATCGATGGAGGGCAGCTGCCCGTTCTTGCTTTTTTTGAAGCCAAAGTGATGGGCTCCTCCGGGTGACGCCGCCTCTGTCTGCAAGGGAAAGATCATCAGCGTTATTAGAAAGAAAAGTACCGCAATTCGTTTCATTCGTTAAATCACTCCAGTAAAGGTTATTTGAACGTTGGTTTCAGCCCTTATTTTTGTCCGCTTTACCAATATTCATGTACTGGATAGATGTTTAAATGAAAGAGGTGCGTGAGAACCCTATAAAGTACGTATGCCTTCGAAGTTTTCCGTACGAGGCTAGCGGTCAATTTTCCACTTACAATCACTCTTCTCTTTCATTGTTGTCCATTGGAGCAATTGGCGTTGGAGAAAGCCACACGTCGCATCCGGGTCGGTATCGACTCCGTCAAAGACGAGCAAAAGTGCACTAAAATCCCGCCTTTTTCCATAAAGAAGGCAAAAGACGCTCAAATGTGCAGGTTTTTTGGACAATATAGGCCCATTTCGCAAAAATCGCTCCAAAGACCTGCATTTTCGCTTTAGAATAAGGCACCTCGAGGCTTTTTTCCAAAAAGACCTGTAGTTTCGCTTTAGAACAAGGCACCGCGCGGCTTTTTCCCAAAAGACCTACATTATCACTTTAGAATAAGCCACCGCGCGGCTTTTTCCCAAAAGACCTGCAGTTTTACACTATCCTGCAGACTATTTAGATTCCAGCCCAGACATCCTTGGCAAGACGACCTTCCTTCTCCAAGCCCTCCAGCCACTTACGGGCCTCCTCCTCACTGACTTGATGAACATCCCGGTAGGCTTCCTGTATAGCGAGCTCGACCTCAGGAGCCATTCGGCTCCCGTCTCCGCATATATAGAGCCTTCCACCTTGGTCAAGCAAACGGATGATTTCCCGCGAATTCTTCAACATCAGATGCTGGACATAAGTCTTTTCGGCTCCTTCTATTCGAGAAAATGCCGTATGCACGCGCACGATTCCTTCCTGCTCGAACCGTTCCATTTCCTCCCGGTAGATCTGGTCTTTTTCGTTGCGGCAGCCGAAATATAAATGAGCCTCACCCAGCTTGGCGCCTTCCTGCTTCAAAGCGCTGCGGGCTTGCAGAAAACCTCTGAATGGTGCAATCCCGGTTCCCGGACCGACCATAATGACAGGCGTTTCCGGATTTTCCGGCAGTTGAAAACCGGAATCCGGCGAGCTGACGAACAGAACGATGGGCTCCCCGGGCTGACGTGCGGCCAAATAATTCGAGGCCACCCCGCGATATTCGCCGCGCCCGCTCTTGGCCGGTCCGCGTACAACGCCGACGGTAATGCTTGCCTTGTCCGGCTGCATCTTGGGAGAGCTGGAGATGGAATAATACCGCGGTTTAAGCGAGGGCAGCAGCTCGACAAACCGCTCGAACGGCAGCTCGCAGGCCGGATACTGCTCCAACAAATCAAGCATCGTTAAACGTTTGTCCAACACTTCTTCTTTATAGGCTTCCTCCTGCAGGAGGGCCTCCAGCTCCTTCTTATGAGGCGGGCAGACGGTAAATGCCGCAAGCTCACGAAGCTGGGCACGCGTTGCCGCTTCCTGCAGCTCCACACTGTGGCTGAGCAAATCATACACCCGAATCGGACGGTCGAGCGGAAGATGAACGACGCTGCGTCCGCTCGCGCTAATAATAAGATGGTCGCTGGCATTCAGCCCGAACCGCCGAAGCACACGCTCTACCAGCTCAGGCGCGTTCTCAGGGATAACCCCGAGGTGATCCCCTTCCTGGTAAGAGACGCCTTCCGGCAGGGAAATCTCGATATGGCGCGTGCTCCGTTCGCTGTCTTCACTTTGCAGCTCGCGATTTTCCGTTATCGAAGCAAGGAGCGCATCGTAGCTGTCGGCGATCGGGGTTCCTACAAGACCGCTGACGAACCGCATGGTCAGCGTGCTTCGTTCCTGCTGCGGAACGTTGATGTTTTCCAGTCCGAGAGCACTGAGCACTTCCGGCCAGATCTTCCCGCTCCATTCCTCGACCTGCTTCTCGAAATCGCCGCTCGCATCCGCTTCCCCGCGGACAGCCAACCGTGTCGCTCCCTTGGCCGCGAGCTGCTCGTCAATAATCCGGGGAACCTGCTGGTACGTGCTGGCCCAGTTATGGTCTCCGCAGCCGAACACCGCATAGCGTACACCCTCCAGCTCGCCGGGCCCCACTCCTTCAATCCATTGCACAAATTCACGGGCATTGCTTGGCGGCTTCCCATTATAAGATGCCGAGACGATAAAGACCGCCCCCTCTTTGGGCAGCTTGCCTACGCGATCACTCAATGGAGCCACCTCGCTGCGGAAGCCCCAATAACGGGCCGTATCCGCGAGCTCTCGTGCAATGCCCTCCGCCGTGCCCATATTCGATCCGTAAAGCACAAGCAGCGGCGTGTTATGGGCTTCCACCGCAGGCTTTACCTCCTGCTCGCCCTTGTTCCCCGCCGGTGCCGTTGTCTCCGCCGTGGAGAAAGTATAGGAAACCTGCCCGCCCCGGGGGCGAACCCGCAACGTGAAGCCTTCCGGCTTTAACGTCAATGTTTCCTTCACTTTCAACTGATAGTTCGTATGGTCTATAATCTCGAAGTGCTTAAGCACCATTCCCAGTACCAATGTCGCTTCTTGCAGGGCAAACTGCTGCCCGATGCATGCCCGCTGGCCATTCCCGAACGGCTTATAGGCGTCGTAAGGAATTTGGCTCGGATCGGCGAACCGTTCCGGGCGAAACTCTTCGACATCCTCTCCCCATACGGAGGTGTCCCGATGAAGCTTAGGGATCAGCACGTTAACGCTGTCACCTTTTTTCATTGGATATTTCCCGGCCAGCATCGTATCTTCCTTGGCGTACAAGGCGAAAGCAGGAGCGGTTGGCCACAGCCGGAGCGATTCATTCAGAATCATCCGGATATATTTGAGTTCACGAACCTGAGCATAGCTCGGCACCGGATCGGTTAGAACGCGATCGACTTCCTCATAAGCCTTCTGCAGCTTATCCGGGTTCTTCAGGAGGAAATAAAGAGCAAAGGACAATAGCCCGCTTGTCGTCTCATGCCCGGCAATGAGAAACGTTATGATTTGGTATCGGATGTTCTCATCGTCCAAAGGCTGCCCCGTTTCCGGATCCTTGCCGCTCAGCATATGTGCAAGCAGATCTTCCCCACCTTGATAGCCTTGGGTTTTGCGCTCGGAAATGATTTTATCGACCAGGGAGAACATCGCTTGAATATCATGCTTGTACTGCCGTTTGGTAATTACCATCAGCTTATCCTGAATATCCAGGCGCTGCAGCTGACTCATGGCTTCGCCCAGTGCCCTGGTCATACTTGTAATGAAAGGATGCGGCTGTTCCCGATAGAAGCTGTTGAAACGGTAATTGAACCCACACAGACCGATCGTATCCAGCGTCAATCGGGTCATATCCTCCGGCACATCAACACTCTCATCCGGATTCAGGCGCGCCCATTTCTGAATAAGCTGGAGCGCAATATCGACCATCATGCCGTGATAACCGCGCATGGCCGTTTGACTGAAGCTGGGCAGCAGAATATTGTGCGCCTTATGCCAATTAGGCTCATCCGTTTCACTTGTGAACAATCCGTCCCCGGTGAAGGCGCGGACTTTCTGCAAAGGTGCCCATACTTTCTTATCGAAGCGGGACTCATCGCAAGCATCGGCTACCAACTCATGGCTGGATATAAATAAATCCGACCGCCCGGGCAAATCCATTCTGAAGATAGGCCCATACTGATCCGCCAGCTTGACCAAGGATTGGACCGGACTACCGAGATCCAATAAAGGAAGATTGCCAAGCGGTCCGAACGTTTTGGGTTGTGGAATCATCGTTGTTGTCATATGCATTCTCCTCCTGATAAAGGTTAGTATGGAACTGGTATCCTGGGGGTATACAGCCCTCACAAAAGTGTTAACTTTTACGCAGGGACGGAATGAATATTCATTCCGTTTCGGGCAAAAAGCTTCGCTATTCAATGAACACGAATAGCGTTCCAACAGCATTCTTCAATCTGCGCCAACAAACCGGGCGTTTCTTCCAGTGCTCCGGTCTTCATCATATTAAAAAGCTGGACCATCGCTCCATATACCATAGCGATCAGTGCATTCGACGGCAGCGGGCAAATCATCCCCTGTTCTTTGCCTTCATCTATAACACCGCGAATTAAATCCAGAAATTGTTCAAACATCTCTCTGCTGCTCTCATTCAGGAACGGGGCATCCGAATGGGAAGCGATGAAAGTTAAAGCTTGACCATGAGCGCCTGCATATTCGCTAATACGGAAGAAAATATGCTTAAAGCGTTCGCGGATCGGCGCCGCAGCCGGAGGCACGTTTGTCATCAAGGTATTGGTAAGCTGCTGGATGCATTCTTGAAACAACGAGTTGACGAGGACTTCCTTGTTCGCAAAATAGCGATAGATGGTGCCGGCTCCCACCTGTGCCTGATCCGCAATCGTAGGCACCGTAGTCCCGTCGTAGCCCCGTTCGGCAAATAGCTCTAATGCAGCCTCCAAAATATCCATTCTTTTGTTTTTTGACATTTGACAGCCTCCCAACTCGCGGAATGAATATTCATTCCTTTCAAAAATAATTTATATGATCCCTGTAAAAATGTCAAGAAGGTCGAACGGCCATAAGGGCCGGATCTATTGATCCGGCCCCGAATAGAGCTATCTCTGTTATTGCGGCCGTTCGATGGAAAACAACTCGCCTAACGTGGAATAATCATTCCCCGCCATTCGGCTAACCGGCCTTAACCCTATGGGGTTGATATAACCATTGTTATAAATATTATCTGATAAATGAAAGCGAACGACTCGAACAATCAGCAAATCGCAAGCAGGAGTTCCGGCCAGGCCCCCAAGCGGAATCGCTTGTTCCAGCGAGCATTCCATTCGGATTTTCGCTTCTTTCACACCCGGTACGGATACAATGTCGCTGTCTACCGGCGTTAAACCGGCCAGGGCCACTTCACTTTCATCCGGGGGCAAGCTTGCCGCCGTTTGATTAACGGCTTCAACATTGGTCTCGTCCACGATGTGCAGGACAAGCTCCCCCCTGTCGATGGCATTCCTCGCCGTATCCTTCATGGCTCCCTTGCTGCGTTGAACTGCTATGGAAAGCATCGGCGGTTGGCTCGAGACGATGTTGAAGAAGCTGAACGGCGCCGCGTTAAGCACCCCATCCCGGGTCATCGTCGTTACGAAAGCAATCGGTCTGGGGATAACACTGCCGATAAGCAGCTTGTAAATCTCCCTCTCATTCCGGCTCTCCGGGTCAATAGCAATCATAACGATTGCTCCTTGAACCAGGCGGCCGCCGCCTCCACCTCGGTCGCCGTAAGCTGATGGCCATAGCGCTCCCAATGAACACTTACTTTCGCACCGGCTTCGCCTAACAATTGCTGCAATTCTTCCGTTTCGGCTGCCGGGCAAATCGGATCGTTGAGGCCGGCGCCAATGAAAACGGGGATTCCCGATAAAACAGGAAGCTTAATCCCTCGCCGCGGAACCATCGGATGATGCAGGATGGCCGCTTGCAGCGCATCCTGATAATGAAACAGCAGACTTCCCGCTATATTAGCACCATTCGAATAACCGACGGCTACTAACCGGCCAGGGTCCACAGAATACTGAGCAGAAGCCTGCTGCAAAAACTGATAAACCTCGCCTGTCCGGAAAATCAGATCCTCCTCATCGAACACCCCTTCCGACAGCCGTCTAAAAAAACGAGGCATTCCGTTCTCCAAAACGTTACCGCGTAAGCTCAACACGGACGATTCCGGAGAAATCATCCTCGCCAGCGGGAGCAAATCGCGTTCGTTACCTCCCGTTCCATGAAACAGTACGAGCGTCGGCGCTTCAGGGTTTGAGCCCTGTTCAAAAAGATGTCTCATTCTTGCTTCCCCTCCATCGCTCTGATTTCAATAGGAGGTAAATTCGCTTCAATTTCAGACCGGTACGGCTCATACCATTCCGGCAGCATTAATTTTTCTCCCAGTGCCGAAGGAGCTTCATCGCGCGCAAAACCCGGGGGATCCGTTGCGATTTCAAAAAGTATTCCGCCTTGTTCACGGAAATAGATCGCATTAAAGTACTGCCGGTCGATAAGCGGAGTCGGTTGATAGCCTTGCTCTTCCGCCAGCACGCGCCAATCCACATGCTCCGCGAAATCTTTGGCACGCCATGCGATATGATGTACCGTCCCGGCTCCCCCCGCCCCCATCGCAATGTCGGAATGCGGAACATCGATGATGTTGCCGAGCTGTCCTGACGCCCGGTACCGGGTATTCCCCACATCCTCGCCTATTTTTTTCATGCCGAGGGTTTGTTCCAGTGTCTTTCTCGTTGCGGCCGCATCCGTGCTAAACAGAATGGCTCCGCCAAAGCCTTTGATGGCCTTCTCCGCCGGAATGCCTCCGAACCACCATTCGCTGTTCGGACCTTCCTCCCGTTCGACGAGCTCCAGCCGCAGGCCTTCATTGTCCGAGAATTGAACGTATTCCTCGCCGAAACGGGTTTGCTTCACCGTGGAGATTCCGAAGCTTTTCAAGCGGTTTTCCCAAAATTCCAGCGTTCCCGGCGGGACGACATAAGTGGTAACTCCTACTTGCCCCCCTCCAACCCGACCTCTGCGCGAGTTCGGCCATGGAAAGAAGGTCATGATCGTTCCGGGACTGCCCGCCTGGTCCCCGAAGTAAAGATGATATACCTCGGGGGCGTCGAAGTTGATTGTTTTTTTGACAAGCCGCAGACCCAATACCCCTGCGTAAAAATCGACATTCGCCTGCGGATCTCTGGCAAAAGCAGTTATGTGGTGTATTCCAGCCGTTTGTAACGACATAATTCTCTCTCCTTTTTGTTTGATTTTCTTGAAGTAGGGAGGGGAAGAACGGGTTCCCGCTGCTGCTGTTTGGAATATATTTTCCCCTTACCCCATTCTTAAACACCGAACCAAATTCCGGGACTTGCCGGCTTATTGAAGCAGAAAATCCAAGGAATAAGTGCCTGCGCCGATCATTGCTACGCCAATGAGCACTACCAGCAGCACAAGCGGATATTCGATACCGTCGGCGGTCGACCACAGCCCGTTGCGAGCGTGCACTTTAACAATAGCCCCCAGCATGGTCAACACCAGAAGCGCAGCCGCCAATGGAGTGAGAAAACCTAGGGCGAATAACGCTCCGCCGACCAGTTCCATCAATCCGGCCAATACCGCCATTAACACGCCGGGCTTGATTCCGACCGATTCCATCCAGCCGCCGGTTCCCTTAGGTCCATAACCACCGAACCAGCCAAAAAGCTTCTGCGCCCCGTGTCCGATAAACAATAAACCAATAACCAAACGAATAATCAAAAGTCCTAATGCTGTCATATAAATGACCTCCTAAATTTAATTTGAAATTAATAATCTTGAATTAAAGATATTATGCAAAAAAATATGGCTCCAATCGTTATAACTTCTTCACCGCCGTAAGCTTATAGACTATAGACCCGCTATCCGGCCTCGGCTCCTTTACCCAGCTTCTTCAGCAGTTCTGTAATCTCTCTTTTTTCATCCATGCTTAGAGCATCCGTCATGGACACAACCACCTCAACATGCTTTTCGAAAATATCGGAAAACCATTCCTTGCCTCGCCGGGTCATTTCCGCATAAATGACTCTCCGATCCTTGTCGCAGGGAATTCGCTGCAAGAGTCCTTTGCTTTCAAGCTTGTCGATATTGTAGGTTATACTCCCGCTTGTAACTAGAATCTTCTCGCCAATTTGCTGCAGAGGAATTCTTCCCTTGATATACAATACTTCCAAAATCATAAATTCCGTAGGCGTCAGACCATACTTCTTCATGTCCTGAACCGCCCGCTCCATAATGGTTTTGTAAGCCTTAGACAATACAATGAACAGCTTCAAAGAAACCGAAGTATGCGGATCGAAAGATTGCGGCATCATGCTCCCTCCTTTCATTTATCTCGGATTCGATTATCTTGAATTAAAGATAATTGATTTTAATATAATTGTCAAGGGTTCTCTTTCTGGTTTTTTTTGGAAAACGATAATCGCTTAAAAAATGGCTTTTCTTGGGACAAAGTTTGTCAACAGCCCTGTGGCTGATCTTTATATACGAATGATTAGTGATAACTTAATTGGACGATTGCTATCCTCTTAAGTGCAGCATAGACGGCTTCATCATATCATTGCAGGGATGTGGAAAAGCCGGCGGGCATAGACTTATAAGAATGAGATCAAGGAGAGGTGACCCATGCGATTCCCCTTTTATTATGTTCCCGCGTGTCCTTGCTGCGGCACATCCGGTTCTCAAGTCCCGGCGCCCCATGGGCTATGTCGCGGTTATTCCCCCTCTGCTCCTGCTTTACCGTACTATCCTTATATTGTCCGTCATCCTATGGTTCCCCTACATGGAGGGTATCGAATTCCGGAGGAACATGCCGGAGGACCGGAGAGCGCGCAAGAACGGCCTCCTCAGCCGCAGTTAATAGACTGGTCCGCCCTTTATCCGAATGAAGTCATCCTGCACGGTCCGGCGGTGAAGAAGATCGCCCTCACCTATGACGATGGGCCGGATGAAACATGGACGCCGCAGGTTCTCGATGTGCTGCGGGATCATAAGGTGAAAGCGGCCTTCTTCTGTGTCGGATGGCGGATTCAGAAATATCCGGATTCTCTGAAACGCATCGTAAGAGAAGGGCATGTCGTCGGGAATCATTCGTGGAATCATCCGGATCTGAGCAAGCTGCCGGTTAACGAGGTGAGGAATGAAATCCTCCGGACCGAGAGCGAAATCAACCGTTTGACCGGAAGGAAAACGGCGCTGCTCCGTCCTCCCTACGGTGCGTTAAGCGATCCGTTGATTAAAACGGCCATGGCCCTGAAATACAAAATAATTCTGTGGAATGTTGACAGTCTTGACTGGTCGGGATTAACGGCGGAGCAGGTCGCCACCAATATTCTTTCGCATGCGCGGCCCGGCGCTATTATCCTGCAGCATAGTGCCATCGGTACAGGAGGAAATCTTCAGAACACCGTCAATGCTCTCCCCTACACTATTGAAACGTTGAGAAAACAAGGGTATTCCTTCGCCTCTCTGCCGGAACTGCTCGGCATCCCTGCTTATAAGGAATAACCCATGGAAGGAGTACTCCCGATTCCCCGGCTTCCCGGACATCCGTTCCTTGGAGATAAGAGTCTCGCAAATACAACCGCATTTCTAAATTGCGCGATGTGATTCCCCTTCAATCAACCCTATCAGATCAATCAATCTTCGCTTCGGGCTTTGGACTGTTATCCCCTCTGCTCAGAATCCAGATACATGGGGTGATCTTTTACCGGTATGTCGTGTTCGTTATCTCATTTATTGGACGAGAGAATCCCGAACCAAAAACTTTGGCCTGTCGGATTTCGAGTCGCTCCTGATTAAAGGGGATACCAGTCAAAAGAGCAGAAATACAGAACCGAACCACGGAATCACCGAGCCGAGCCGAACTGCACCGAACTGCACCGAACCGCACCGAACCGCTAAGCGCCACGTCAGACCGGGCTGGCAGATAGGGACAAACCGATTGGGAATCCCTTCCATACCCCTGGATACCGCCTGCATCAGCCGCCGTTTCCGCGGCGTTTTCTATATTCGCTTGGAGTGAGGCCGACATGTTTTTTGAACGCCTTGCTGAAATATTTCTCATCGGCGAAGCCGACGGCCTCTGCAACTTCATGCACCCTTAAGGTATGGCCGGACAGCAAGGTCTTGGCTTTGTCCATGCGCAATCGGGTCAAGTAATCCTTGAGATTATGGCCGGTTTCTCTCTTGAAATGCCTGGCAAGCAAATCGGGATGGAGCCTGAACTTGCTGGCCAGCTCCTGCAAAGTGACCGGCGTTCCGTAATGTTCGTCGATATATTCCCGCACCTGCTTGATCACTTTATACCCCGATTCACGTTCGGCAGACACGCGTCCGGCCAGCTCCAAAAGCCGGTTCAGCAAATCGGCTCTTAATCGGGGCAGAGAGAACCACCCGTCTTCCGCCCAATAAACCAGCGGACGGGTGCTCTCCGCTTCCTGCTCTGACAACTGCTCCCGCAGCAAATCCAGCTCCTTCTCCCAAATCGCGATTTGCTTGCGCTGGAGCGTACCTCCCCCTTGCTCCAGCGAGCTCATCAGGGAGTCGATATGCTGCCGGATTGCATATTCATTTCCGCCCAGAACGGCGGCCTTCAAGTCTCCGCCTTCCGTAAGCGGCCTGCCCTTCATTTCCTCCATATCCGCTCGGGTATATACGTATTCCGTACGGGGCTTCAGCAAATTGCGATGCATGTAAATATCTATAAGCGGGGAACCGATCTCTTGCAGAAAACCGGGAAAAAGCCCTTCCTCGCCAAGAATGATCTCGCTCTCCACGCCCAGAATCCTGCGCACAGCGGCACCTATTTTACCTAACCATAGAGACTCGATGCCCGTATCCTTCATCAAGATTTGCACGAAGCCCTCCTCCCCGAGCATGGCAAAGGCAAGCCCCTTCTCCGGGAAACCGATCATTTCGTTGACGATATTCTCCACCGCAAACCTGAGCAAATCGACACGGTCGCGAAATTTCTCCCGCGCCCTCTCGGCAGCCGGCTCGAAAGCGATCAGCCCGACCCGGCCCCGAGTTTGCCCGGGAACAAAACCGAATTCGCTTTGCAGGCGGGTTAACAATACGAACCCGTTATCCGGTTGTTTGGCGTATTGGGCAAAAGCATGGGCCCAGTAGAGCGGAGTGACTTCGTTCACCCGAATCCGATTCTCGATGCTCTCCAGCCGTTCCCGTTCTTCCTCACGCCACTCCTCCGCCGCTTTCCGTACTCTCTCCGCAACCTCCTCCGGGTCCACCGGCTTGACCAAATAATCGAAGCCTCCGTATCGGATCGTTTGCTGCATATAATGGTACTCGCTATAAGCGCTGATGACGATCGTTTTGTGAGGATAAGGACAGGTGTCCAGCCATTCCAGCAGCGAAACCCCGTCCTTGCCGGGCATACGCATATCCGTAAGGATGATCTGCGGCCTTTCCCGTTCGATGACAGCTATGGCCTCCTCCCCGTCAGACGCTTCCAAAAGTGTGGCTACTCCTGCTGCGCTCCAATCCACCATCTTCTTCAAGACGGAACGGGCGTGCCGTTCATCATCAATCAGCAGCACCTTCATCGTTCATCCCTCCTTCCAGCTCGGATGCATCCGTAATGGCCGGGAGTATCAGCCAAACGGTCAATCCCCCGCCCGGCGTCGGTTCAAGGCGAAGACGAGCCCTTGCCCCGAAATAGAGCTTCAGACGGTTATTCGTATTCGTCAGTCCCATTCCTTTCAACTCATGTCCGAGATGGTTTTCGTTCAGTCCTTTCTGCAAACGGTTAAGGTCCGTCTCCGTCAGACCGGGACCGTTATCCCGCACCATCAATTGCAGCTCCCCGCTCTCGTGCAAAGCCGCTTCCAGCTGCAGGCTCCCGGCTTTTTTGGAAGCTTGGAAGCCGTGCTTGAAGTAATTTTCGACGATTGGCTGCAGAATCATCTTGGGCACGATGCAGCTTCTGGCCCTATCATCGATCTGTACCTCGACGGACAGCCGTTCTCCGAACCGCTCCTGCTGCAGGTGCAGATAAGCCAGCACATGCTCTATTTCCTTGGACAGCGGAACCAGATTTTCTTCTGTCTCCATGCTGTAACGCATGATGGAGGATAGGGAGCGGAGAAGCTTATATACCTCGGGTGCTCCTTTGTCCACCGCCAGCGAGCCTATCGACTGCAGGGCATTATGCAGAAAATGAGGGTTGATCTGCGATTGCAGCACCTTCAACTGATTCGTTCGGTTCTGCAGCTCCAGCCGCTGCTCGCGCATAAGCAAATGCTTGATCGTATGGATCATGGATTGGAAGCGCAAACTTAACAGGCCGATTTCATCCCGGCTCTGCACCCCGAAGTCCACATCCATATCCCCCTTCTCTACACGGCGGATGGTGCGAAGCAGGACGCGAATCGGCGAGGTGATGCGGAAGGTGACGAGCGTCGTCGCGGCAATGACCAGAACGAGCATAATGCAGCCGATGGCAATATTCATCCGGATCATCTTCTGCGCACTCTCGAACATGACCTCGTTCGGTATTCTTTTGACCAAATACAATCCGCCTACGGACTCGGACAGCTTCTCAAAGAAAATCACTCCGTTGAAATCGTCATCGCGCCAATGGAGATAACCGCTATCTGTCGAAGCGTTTTCAACCGCCCTCAGCCATTCTCCCATCCCGGCCGACTCGCCGGATTCATCGGCTTCACCGGATGAGAAGAACACCACCCCGCCCGGCGCCACCAGAAACAACTGCTCCTTGTCCTCATCGTACAGATGCTCACTTAACTGATGGACCGTCTCTGTACTGAAATCGATCGACAAATAGCCTAGCGGCGTCTTATCCGGGTAATTCGCCAGCAATCGGTGAAGGCTGAACACCATGGATGGATTGTCGACAATCTGTCCGCCGATTCCGTAATGGGTCATGACATGCGGGGGCTCCAGCCAGGAATGACCCCGGGTTGCGGACGCAGGCTCGAACACCGGGTGCTCGCGGATGTCCAGATGCTTGGCGTTAAACACATATTTTTTGGAGACCGAGTACGCCTGCTGCCTTTTGTCCAAATACAAGAAAACCTGCTCAATATCATCATTGAAGTGATACATTGAGGACAGTATTTTTTTGATCGTTTGGATGCTTTCATAATCATTCATCCGGTTTCCCGTCGTCAGCACGTTCATGAAATCCGGATGCTTGTAGACGGAGAGCGTCAGTCGGTCTACTATTTCCAAATAATTCTCGATATTGTTCTTGCCCTGGTACAGAAGGCGCATATTCTCCTGTATGGTTTGCTCCCGCGTCGATTTTACCGTATGGAGATAGGTCAGCAGAATGGAGATACCCGAAGGAATCACCACTACCAGAAGCAAGAGAGCTATTAACTTGTTGCGAATACTCGAACGAAGCATGTCAGATCATCCTTTTCGTAAAACGAGGGAAAACATGCGCCATGTATCCATAGATGGAATGGGCATGTTTTCTCTTGATACAGCCTGATGAAGACCCAGGGGCTCCTTATTTTTTCAACTCATCCCAGGAGGACTGGATTTGCTTCAGCATTTCCTCGTAGCTGTTTTGCTTGCCTACATAGCCTTGCATGGCCGAACTGAACTGATTATCTACCCCTTCAGGCCATTTGGGGAATACCCACGGCAATGTCTTACCGGCTTTGGAGTAATTCATAACATCCTGCGACAAGCCTTTGAGATTGTCGGCTTCGATATGATTATAAGCAGGGATGAACAGAAACTTCTCGGTCATATAGCTCTGTGCCGTTTCATCGGTCACGAGCCAATTCAAGAATTGCTTGGCTTCATCAATATTTTTGGAATCCTTGTTGATGACCCAGTTGAACGGAACTCCGACATGAAGCTTATCCATCGCTTCCGCATCATCGTTAATCGGAATGGGCAGCAGTCCCATATTCATGTCCGGATTGATTTCGAATACTTGCGGCTCCATCCAGTTGCCCTGCTGCATCATCGCGGCCTTGCCGGTGGCAAACAACGATACTTGCGTGTTGTAATCATTGGTCAACGGATTCGGATCGCCGTATTCAATGATCGTGTCGAACAAGTCCTTAAACTGCTGGAAGACCGGATTGTCTGCAAAATGGGCGGACCCGTCATTCAAGCCTTGCAGGAAAGCATCCTGATCCGGCTGATGTGCAAAGGCGACATTCATCAGATGAATTCCGATGACCCACCATTCCCCGAATCCCGTGGCAAACGGAATGTATCCTGCTTCCTTGAGCGTTCTTGCGGCCTCACGCAGCTCGGATAGCGTCTTCGGAGGCTCGATGTTCAACTGCTTGAATATATCTTTGTTATAAACCAATCCATAGCCTTCGATATTGTAAGGCATAGCCAGCAACTTCCCGTCCAGCATCGCACCGGCCTTGGCCGTCTCGAACGCTTTCTCTGCCCATGGCTCCCCGGACAGGTCTACGACCTGATTCTTCCAGGTTTCCAATTGGGACAAGCCTTCCACAACGAAGATGTCTGGACCCTCTCCCCCGGCGAAGCGGGTTTTGAGCAGGGCGCGCCAGTCCGTGCTGCCGCCGATAACCTCCTGCCTTACATTAACATCCGGATGCTGCTCATTATAGACATTAAGCAGCTCTTGAAATTCCTTGTCGATATTGACTTTAAAGTGGAACACGGTAAGCTCCTTCTTCTTGCCGGAGCCCTTCTGTCCTTCCTCTTGCTTGGTGCCGTCCCCCGCGCTATTGTTCGCGCCTCCTGCACATCCGGCGAACAAGGTCCCCATTAGAACCAGGACGACAGCGATTGCCAAATATTTTTTCACCTGCGATCCCCTCTCCTCATCATTATAATCTATGATCATCCCTTGACTGAACCCGCAGCGATCCCTTTAATGATATATTTTTGCAAACTGAGAAACAAAAGGATGATGGGCGCTGCCGACATGGTCAAGGTTGCCATAGCCAAATCCCACTTCTTGGAATATTGGGCAAAAAAGGAATAGAGCGCTATCGGAATGGTGCGCAATTCCCGATCCTGCAGCATCAGCAAAGGCAGCAGGAAGTCATTCCATATCCAAAGGCTGTTCAAGATCAAAGCGGTCACGATCATCGGTTTAAGCAGCGGGAGGACGATGGACCAGAATAACCGCTGATCGCCGCAGCCGTCCACGATCGCCGCCTCTTCGACTTCTAACGGCACGCTTTTGACAAAGCCATGGAACAGGAAGATCGTAAACGAAACTCCGAAGCCGAAATAGATGACGATCAGGCCGGGACTGCTGTTGATCAACCCGATATTTTTGGTCAGTTGGACCAGTGGAATCATAATGGACTGGAACGGGATAACCATCGCCGATATAAACATAATGAACAGGACCGTGCTGACCTTCCCGGGAAAGCGCACCAGCCTCCAGGCCGCCATTGCCCCGATAATCACCATTCCCGTGACACTTAGTGAAGTGACGAGAACGGAATTGAGCAGCACCTTCGGAAAATCTATCGCCTCCCACGATGCCGAGAAGTTTTTGAGTGTAAAAGCTTGCGGCCAAGCTGCCGTATCCACCATAATTTCTCCTAATGTTTTGAAGGAGTTCAGCAGCACAAAATAGAAGGGAACAAGATAAATGATGGCGATCACAATCAACAGTGCTTCGGCAACGAACGTTCGCGGCCGATACCGGGTTTCCATCAATATTCGACCTCCCTCTTCTTGGTAAAGTAAACTTGAGCGGTCGTCACCAGCGCGATGATCAGGAAGAACAGGAAGGCTTTGGCCGTGCCTAGTCCATAGCGGTTATATTGGAAAGCTTCCTGATAAATGTTAATGGCTACCGATTCCGTAGATCCATACGGCCCGCCGTTAGTCAGAGCCAGATTCAAATCGAACACTTTGAACGCCCAAGACAAGGTCAGGAACAAACAAACCGTAAAAGCCGGAACAACGAGCGGGAGAATCATTCTGAACAAAATCTGCATTCGATTGGCACCGTCTATTCGCGCCGCCTCCAGCAGGGAATCGTCGATATTTTGCAGAGCCGCCACATAGATAACCATCAGGTATCCCCCGATCTGCCAAACGAACACAATGACCAGACCCCAGAACGCCGTTGATGCATCCCCCAGCCAAGGGAGCTTGAAAAATCCGATTCCGGTGGCCTCCCCAATCGAAGGAAAACCTTTCACGAATATAAACTGCCAGACAAACCCGAGAATCAATCCGCCAATGACATTGGGCAAAAAGAAGGCGGTCCGCAGCATATTTCTCGTTTTGATCGGCCCCGTTAACAGCAACGCAAGAATGAAACCGATCACATTAGATAGCAGGACAGCCGCAACCGTAAAACGGATCGTAAACCAGAATGAAGCAAAAAATTGCTTATCGCTCGTAAATATCTTTTTGAAATTTTCGAAGCCGACCCACTGCACTTCTCCACTGACTCCGTTCCAGGAAGTAAACGAATAGATCATCCCCATCACAAACGGAATGGCGACGATGAGAGCAAAGAATATAAAAGCCGGTCCGACAAACACCAGATGGTTGACGAGCGTTTTCCCTTTTCTGCCGTACCGCATGTTTTCACCTTCCTTTCGACGAAGCATCGATTCCTAGTGTACAAAGAACAGAAAAGCAAATACACGTACAAATCGGGATAAAAAGGTGGAAAAATCCGACTGCTGATGAGCAAGGGAAAGCCGCACGTCGCACCCGGGTCGGTAAAAACACGCCGCAAAGACGAGCAAAAATGCATTAAAATCTTGCCTTTTTCCAAAAAGAAGGCGAAAGACGCTCAAATGTGCAGGTCTTTTTCTCTAAATGGGGCCATTCCGCACAAAACCGCTCCAAGGACCTGCATTATCTCGTTTTAGAATAAGGCACTGACGCTACCCTTTTTCCGAAAAAGACCTGTAGTTTTGCTTGTCTTTTCCCCAATCCGGCGGACGCAACGAGGCTGTCCCAACAGAGTTCACATAAGACAAGAATCTCCGGTGCTGAGCGGTGCAGAAAAATCGAAAACCGGATTATTTAGCACAGCCCCCCGATTAAAAAGGCACTAGCAGCTAAAAACGTCCGGTTTTAAATTAGAACCGAATAAGCTTGTACGCTTAATCTGCAAAAAAATACCCCGCCAAGGTTCATGACCTGACGGGGTATTGTTTACTTTTTATCACTTTGCCGTTTGCGGCTGGATCTGATGATCCGCCAGGCAGCTCCGCGATGCTCACCGGGAGAGGCGCGGGCGATTCCGCCCAGACCCGCTGCTCTCAGCGTTAAGCCGCCCCGCGCTATTCCAGGCCCGCGATCAACGTTTGCACGTCCGCACCAAGCTTAGCCATTGCGGCTTCGGATATTTTGTCCCGATGAGCCGGGTTATTCATATGCTTGAGGAAATCCTCCAGGCTCTTGCTCGCCTGCGGCAGATGCTGCTTGCCTAAATGATGCGCCGCCTGCTTCAGGCTGTTGCGGAGTTGAACGGTAAGCGGCTTAAGGATATCGCCGGAAGAAATATATTCCTCCAGTTGCCAGGCTACCGCTTCCAAAGTTACCGGTTCCGGTACAGCACCTTGCTCATGGGACAGCGGAATAACGAACGCAGCGCCGGGAGCGATATCGTATATATAGCCTTTGCTGAAGTCATTGACATTTGCAAAGGAGCGAATCAATGTAATATCGCCGAGCTTGAGGCTGTACTGATTGCCGCCCAGCCCTTCGATGCCCCTGATCTGATAAGCGGCGTTGCGAACCTGGTCATTCTCGACAAACAGCCACTTGCCGATCAGGTCCTCCGGCTGCATCCCCTCTAAATCCATCGTTACCAGGAGCTCATTGCTGACCGAAAGCTCGCGGGTGAAGTCGGTGACGGTACCGGTCAGCCTGGCCCGGACGGGCTCCGCCTCGGAATCCAGCGGACGGATGGCTGTGCCGTCATGCACATACGCATACTCCTGCTTGCCGTCCATGACCGAGTACAGGCCAAAGAATCCCTGAAACCGGAATTGATCGTCGATAATGTATTCCTGCGAGGAATCCAATGAATAGACGATGTAGTCGGTCCGCCCATTCTCCAGAACGACTTTGACCGCCTGCACCTTACTGCCATCCGCTTCATTCTCTCCTTGTCGCACCTCTGCCTTCTCTATCGATTGAACAAACCGGCTGCCCTTGTAGGGCTCGATAACGGAAGTGAACAAGCTGTCCAGATTAGTGCCGCTGCGGTGGCCTATGAAATAGCGGATTTCCTTCGGATTCCCCGGCTTGTTGTCCGGCGGCAACCCGTCGGCCAGCGCCGCATCATCCAGCGGAGTCAGCATGGTCAGCCGCAGGTGAACGTCCGTATTCGCTCCGGCCCCGCCGCCGTATATATTCCACGTGTCTTTCACATTCCAATCCACACTGAACGGCGCGGTCGGATTCTGAGCCCGGTCCACATCCTTCAGCCAGTGGAAGCCGCTGCCCATATACCCCGGTCCGTCCACATCGTCTACCCGTTGGCCGAACGGCACATCCGGTCCGGCGTAAGTGCCGACATATTGACCGCTCTCATCCGCCTGAGGTATGAGATCGAGTCCTTCCGTCGTCACCTCCCCTTCCATGCTGTGGAAGCTGAAATGATGATCGCTGCCGCCTTGAACTTTAAAGAAATCGACGATATACGAATTGTCGCCATCCACCCGAATCATGGCGGAGGTCCGCCGGAATTGCGATGTCTGCGGATATACCTTGGGTGCCTCCACGTCGATCAACTGCACCCTGCCGCCGTTCAGATCCACATGCTTCGGCAGCGATACGACCTGTGTAGCCATCTTTCTCTTATTAACGACCACCGTATTGTGGCTGATCGTATTGTTCATCCACTGCGCCCGATGCATATCCACCGCATCGGCAAATTTCGGATAACCGAGATCGGGCGCCAGGTCGAGGCCGAATGCGTGAATGCCCAGATTAAGAGTATCCCGGTGCCCGTGTCCGGACGAAACCCCGTAATACATCCACATTCCGCGCTGCGTGTCCACCGGTTCCGGCTGGTCGTCGTCCTGCGGTTCCTGCAGCCTGAGCTCGGTCACTCCCATTTTGTAATTGCTGGCGCCGTCCGTTATTCCGCTGTAGCGGAACGAAATTTGGTGCTTCCCTTCTTCCAGAGTCAACGTGCCCAACAGCTCCAATTCCTTCGAGGAGCCGAAGAAATCGACTTCCTTGACGAATTGATCATCGATGTATACGTTATATCTGGCGTAGGAAGGAGCGCGCCACGGACGCAGCAGCACATCGTATTCGCCGGCCGCCGTCACCGGGAAAGCGAAGGTGATCGAATGTCCGGGCTCATTGGCTTCCAACTGAACCGTCGAGTTCGAATCGAAGAATCGATAGCCTATTGTGCTTTCGATTACTTCCATATCCATGAAGAACAGGCTCTCTCCGTACTGAGGCACGGTCTTGAAGCCGTCACGCAAGCCTGCGTACCCGAAGCCGGACAGGTTGGTGCTTTCCAAATCAAGCGGTCCGATCTCGGCAATCACCGCTTCGATATCCTTGCCGATCTGCTCCGGATTTTCGGTGAACACATCGCCATGAATGCCGGAAGCTCTGTAGTTATTCAAGAAATAGGCCAGTTGGGCAAAGATGGGCTCCCTATACACTTCGTAGGCCCGGATCATCTGTGCCAGATCCAGAACATGCACGGGATTTCCCGCGGCCGCCGTATCCCCGATCGAAGGAGTATACCTCTCCAGCATCGTCAAGGGGTACATGGCCGAGAACATTTTCCGGAATTTCACATTCTGGTACAAGTCCGCTTCCGGATATTTGTCATATCCCTCCAGAATGTTGGCGACCTCCAAAAAGGAGGATATCCACAGACGATTATAACCGGGGGACCCTTCGTTACCGTGACCGTCCCGGTCTACCGTATTGACGAGTCCGGCCAGAATATTGCCTCCTGTTACCCGGTAAGGGTTCGATAACAGACCGCCGCTCTGGAAATTGAAGTCCAGCCATTCCTTCGTCTCCGGCAATGTATCATACACCACCGCCGCTAAAGCCAAAGCGCTTTGATGGAAGCCGTTGTTGCCAAAAATATTGGCGTTTTTAACGTTCGGATACACTTCCTTCAAAATTCCGTCCTCGATATTTTTGCGGATTCCCGTGGCCGAATCCTTGAACGAAAGCTTATACTGCTCGCCCTTCTGCTGTAAAAATACGAGAACCTCGTCCATCACCTCGGGATCGTCCATCGCCGGGAAGAAAGCGTCATAGGCCTTGATAAATTCCTTCACCAGTCCCGTTTCCCATATGGAACCGACCGCCTTGCCGCCGGCCCTTCCTCCGTCGGAATGCCAATAGATCGACCGGTCGAACACCCGCAAATCAAGACTGGGGTAGACGTCCGCGATCCGGTCGAGCAGCACGATCCCCGCTTGGGCATACTGCTTTTCCCCGGTGAAGATATATGCATCCCGCAGCGCTTTGATCGCATCCACTACAACTCCGTTGCTATACCACAAATGCCAATGCGTATAGTACGATATAAAGGTGTAGTAATTGCCGTTCTCATCCACCCAGCCGTAGCCGTCGTCGACACCCCAGGTTTCCCCCTTCTCCGGATAAAGCTCATTGACCAAATATTGAGGGTCGGCCAGCTCCCGGCGGAAGATCCCTTGTTCATCCAGTCCGCTCTCATAATAGGACTTGAAATCGTTCGTCGGATACCGGTAGTTCTTACCGTTCTCGTCTACCGCGCTCGGATCGATCAGCTTCCAGGGTTCGTTGAACGGATCCGCCTTATACGGATAATTCCCCCATTTATCGATTTCCTTGCCCGACACCGGGCTGCCTAGCGGCTGATTGACCGCATAACTTCGCGGCAATGTTTGAGGGGGAACGGATTTCCATAGAAAGTCCCATCCGGCCTCCACATATTTGGCCGCCGCGCTCACCGCTCCCGACCGGTGGCCCTTGGCCCATTCGTATTGCTGCACATTGTTCCTCGCATTGGCCACTTTCTCTTCGGTATAGAAGGTGCTTCTCGTTTTGGAGCTTGTCAATTCTCCTACCTCCACGGTTACCCCGTCAGATTGAGTAACTCCGGCAAAAGTGACATCGACAGTGATCGCTGCCGCCCCTACACCGACTGCCTTGAAAAATCCGCCCTCCGTCTTCTTCAGCAAAACCTGATCATTGCTGCTTGTGAATACAATCTCGGCTTGGGACAGATCAGCCTTCTCCCCGTTATCCAATACCCCTTCCACCGAAGCCTTTACATACTGGGATTGCACCACGTCATCCTTATCCAGCTTGAGCTGCACCCCGGCAAGCCGGCTGTCCGTCACCTCGATCGGCAATTCGGCGCTTACGGTTCTGCCCGCCAATGTAACCTGCACCTGAATGACCGCCGTTCCTTTCTTTAATCCGGTGACCTGACCGGTCTCATCGACCCGAACCGTCTGCGGGTCCGAGCTGTGAAAGACCATCTCCGCTCCTGACAAATCCGCGTCGGCGCCATTGCTTAACATGCCGCTGACATGGAGCTGCCTCGTCCCCATTAAGGGAAGCGGCCCCCCGTCCATTCCTAACTCCACGCTTTCCAATAGCGCATTCACCACTTGAATATTCAATGATTGGACAGCCTTAAGCCCGTCAGCCTCCGCCTGAACGTGAATGACGGATGAGCCTTCAGCCAATCCGGTAATTAAACCGCTTTCATCAATACTGGCAATGTGATCATTCTCGCTCGCATAAGAGAACGTTGTCTGATTAACCGGCGTACCGTCCGATTTATATACCGATGCCTGCACGCTCGTCGTTTCATTCATTAATAATATCTGCTTTGCCGCAGACACACTTAATTGCAGAGAAGGAAGCCCTTCCTGTTCAATCAGTGAAAATTTATATGGATACAAGGAATAATTAGAGCCTTTATCCGCCATCGGATTGCGTCCCGCCACCTGGAAGGTGATGGTGTGCGTCCCTTCGGTCAGATAAACGGTTTTCAAAGGAACGGTCGGTCCGAACATGCTTCCCGGATCATAGAAATCATACCGGCCTATCCTCTCTTCGTCGATGAAGAGGTCGCCATTTCCGGCGGCTTTATAGAGATAGCCTTGAAATTCCAGCAAGTAATAGCCTGTCCGCGGTACATCAAACTCGAAGGAGCGAGACTGGCCGACGGCATCCGCCGCGATCGAGGTGCCGTACAGATCTACTTTGCGGGTGATCGGCTTCTCGTTAATATCCCCGAGCACCCTGAGATTGGAGTCTCCCGAGTAGGCATCGATAAACATGTACGTGTATTCAGCCGGCGGTTCCGCCGCCTCGGCATGGACGAGCAAGGAACCGGCGAATGGGACGGGAAACATCGTGACCGTGAGCATAATGGCCATAATAACAGACAGCTTTGCACGTAATTGTTTGTAGAAATACGAACTCATACATCATCGCCTCCTGTTTATAGATTTTGGACCGACAATCTATCATTGCCCTCCTTCCCCATAATCTTTTCCTCAGAATTTGAAAGCGTTACCAATTTCATCCTAGTCGTTTTTTCGGTTAAAAGAAATGGTAATTTCATGACAAGCATTTGTAATATTTTAACTATTTCATTATCTGCGGACTGGGTTTAAATCCGGTTGGTCCGGGTCGTGCAAAAAAACCTCTGCTCCCGCCATCCATACGGTTCAGAGGTTCTTTATTAGAGCAATCTATTATTAAGCTTCTGCCGTTCGAGTCGGTTTCTACCGGGACTGTCCTCCCGCCGCATCCTTCCTCTCGATGGTCGCCGGTCGTGAATGAATGGCCCGGAAGACTTCGGACGGAAATTTCGGCCTCCGGTCATACGTATACAGGCCGTTAACCTCCTGCTCGACATCATACAATTGAGTGTAGCAGAACCCGAGCATCAGCGGATGGTCCATCAGAACGCTGGTCAGTCCCTCATACCGAGCCAGGAATTCTTCCTCGCTGGCGGGCCGGTTGCCGTACCCCCAGCCATCGTCATTGCCTTTGTTGGGGTTCCACCAGATTCCCCCGTATTCGCTTACGAAGTAGGGCTCCCCGCGGTACTTCTGCCGTTCCGGAAAAGCATTAAAGACCGGGCCGCCCGTCTTCATCGGCTCGTAATGGGCGCGAAAAACTTCCGGGTCCTGCTCATAGTCATGCACATCGAAAATGTCCGTCTCCACATGATAATTCCCGCTTGTATCTATAACCGGGCGTGTCGGATCCAACGCCTTCGTCATTCGGTAGATGCTGCGCAAGGTGGAATCGTCCTGCTTACCCCATTCCGTATCCCAGGTTTCGTTGAACGGGCACCAGCCGATAACAGACGGATGATTGAAGTCCCGTTCCACCGCTTCCAACCATTCGGAAAGCATGGTCGAGAGCCCCTTACCTCCGGAAATGTTAAGGCCCCAATTGCCATACTCGCCCCAGACCAAATATCCGAGCCGGTCGGCCCAGTACAGATACCGCGGCTCGAACAGCTTCTCATGCAATCTGGCGCCGTTAAAGCCCAGTTCAAGCGAAAGCTCGATGTCCCGCCGCAAATCTTCATCCGTTGGGGCGGTGTAAACCCCTTGCGGATAGAAGCCCTGGTCGAGCACCAGCCGCTGGAAGACAGCCCGGCCGTTAATGCGCATGGCATGACTGTCAAGTCGAAGCGTGCGCAGTCCGAAATAGGAGGATACGCTATCCAACTCTTTGCCGGATTCGTCCGATAGCGTCAGCTTCAAGTCATACAGCCTTCCGCAGCCCGGCTCCCATAGCTGGATAGTCGACAGCGGCAGTGTAACGCGGACCGACGGGGAGCTCACTCCGATATCTGCCGCTCCGGCGAAACTTCCTTCATATAGAGCCTCCGCCTTAAGCCGGACCCCGTTCCTCCAACCGTCGACCTGTGCTTCAAAATGAAGACAGCCATTCTCCGGATCGGGATAATAACGCAAGGAGCGAATGCTGATATCGGGAACACATTCCAGCCACACCGTTTGCCAAATGCCCGTTGTCCGCGTGTAATCGCAGCCGTGGGATCGGTAGAGGCAGGATTGCTTGCCGCGGGGCTGCCTGCCTGACCGCGGATCATCCTCCGCACATACCGTCACTACATTAACGCCCGCACGCAATTGTCGGGTAATGTCGAAGGCGAAGGGAGTATATCCGCCGCTATGCTTTCCGACAGATTCCCCGTTAATCCAAACCTCGGCTTCGTAGTCGACCGCGCCGAAATGAATGAGCACCCGCCCCTCCGCCCAGGCGGCAGGGACTTCAAAGGCCCTCTGGTACCAGACGCCGGCCATAAAATCCTTATACTCCACACCGGACAATGAGCTCTCCGGGCAGAACGGCACAAGAATACGGCCGCTCAAAGCATACTCCGGGTTGGTCAAGCCGCGTTCCCGGCCACTTCGTCCATGATCGATTTCGAACCCCCACTCTCCATTCAAGTTCAGCCACTGCTCCCGTTTCAATTGCGGCCGCGGATATTCCGGTCTGGGAATAGCCATTCTGCATCTCTCCCTGTTTTATTTTTTCACTTTCTCATTTTTCACCTTTCCATTTCTAGCCTTTTAGTTCCGAATGTTATCGTTTTCTAGTATTTTTCTTATTTTACCACACTCTCGCATATCCGTCTGTCACAATCATATTTATGCTCCATTTAAAGTCCGTATTTGGCTGATTTATCCGTTTCACGATTTCGTTCAAATAAAAAAAACGCTCCGGCCAAGCAAGCCAAAGCGCTTCGTTGATTAAGTATCTCATTATCCCATTATCTCATTACAGTCTATTTTATTGTTTCATTAATTGGGATTGGCGGTTGAACCACTGAATAAAATTGTCCACTACCGTATCCAGAAACTTAACGGTTGGTTCGTGGGTCAGATTTCCGGCCGCATCGATTTTCTCATGAACGGCACCGACATATACTTCGTTGCCTGGAAGAAGCGGAGAGGATACTCCCGGCGAGAATAAAATATCGCGCAAATGCCCTTGAGCACGAGCCGTGCCCAGCGCCCCCATGGAGGCGCCCATGATCCAGGATGGTTTGCCGATCAGAACTTTGTCCCCGCGGGATAACCAGTCAATCGCATTCTTCAGTACACCGGAAATGGAGTAGTTATACTCGGGAGTGACCCATAGGACCGCATCGGCTTCCGCGACCTTGCCGCGAAATTGTTTGACTTCCGACGGAGGGTCATTTTCTATGTCTTCACTGAACATAGGAAGATCCTTGATGTTCAGAACCTCTATGTCCATTTTCGCTTGGTATCTTTTCTGTACATATTCCGCCAGCTTTCGGTTGTAGGACTCCTTACGAATGCTGCCGACAATCGCGACTATTTTCATGTGCAATGCCTCCTGTAGTATGGTTCGTTAGTTCAGATGATTTCCTAGCCTATGTGTGCCGGATTTTCTTTAGAAGCCAACTGTTGATATATCCATTATATGAAAATGGTATGCACTTTCAAAGCCCGGATTAGGAGAGCCGATATCCGTTTCCTTTCCATTACCCTTTCACGATCCTTTAGCTCCAGTACCGTTTTATTCCGGGATATTGCCTCCAACCAAGCGATCTCCGGCGTTACCTGCCGGGTCTGTCTTATAATCATCTTCATCGGCGTGAATGATGATGGATTTGCCCCGCAAGGAATAGGCGCCGCTCTTTTCCAACGTCGCAGCTTTGAGCAGTAAGTCGGCCTCGGCGGTGCCATCCGATTTCACCTCAAGATTAGGCATGTCACCGAGATGATGGCCATCGGGATTGGAATGCCCGTGCTTCTTCCCGTCCGGATTGAAATGTCCGCCAGCCGTCTTGAAATCGAATGGAACGAAAGCTTTCTCGTGAATATGGAAGCCATGCTTGCCCGGAGCCAGCCCGGATACCTTAAGCTGCAAGCGCACCCCGTCCGGCTCCTGTGTCAAGATGGCCGAACCGACTTCTTTGCCGCGGGTATCGTACAGTTTAACAAGCGGTTCATCTGCCGAAACCGGCTGGGCTGTCTCAACCGCATTGATTTTCCATACATAAGCTAAGGACACCACGCCGAACAAAATCGTCCCAAGCATTAAAACAGCGATTAAATGTTTTTGGTTGAATGGTTTTCGCTTCAAAATAGTACCTCCTTCGAGATCATGTCTAGTTCATTCCACACTTCCCGATTATTACCAGAATGTCGGAATTTTATTAGACAATGTCATCTGAAGGCGGCGATATTAGCATCAAAATAACCCGGTTGTCCCCCAAGCTCCTTACCTCGACAAACTTCCTCCACTGGCCGAATTCTTGATCGCGCAGAAAAATAATCTATATTTTTCTCTGCAGGTGTAACAAAACGATAGTAAACTGGCACTAATAATTATAAGCTTGTTCAACAGTCGTTTATAGGGAATCAGGGAGAGAACGATGGTTTTTTGCAAACAAGCAGATAGGGCATTAAAGAAGCTCAGCGACGAAGAGGTGTGTGCATGTATGATCACATAAAACAGATATATCTCGTTTATTATCACGAGCTGTATCGGTTTGTGGCAAAGCATTGCCGGAATCCGGACCATATTGATGACATTGTTCAGAATACGTTCGTGGAAGCTATGAAAAGCCTCGAAACGTATAAGAGCCGCTCCTCCATCAAAACCTGGCTGTTCGGCATAGCAAAGCATCAACTGTATAGGCATTTCAGAAAAAATAAGATGCAAGTCGATCTGGATGCCCTGGAAGGCGCGGCATGGGCCACGCATAATGACTTCAGCGACAAGCTGCTGGCAGAGCAAATCCTGGCAACGATTAATGATTTAGAGCCTCCTCACAACGAAATCATGCGATTAAGGCTGATCGACGGACTATCCTTCAAGGAAATCGCTCTTAGGATAGGAAGAACGGAAAATTATTGCCGGGTCAACTATTACCGCACCAAAGAAAAGCTCAGGAAGGAGTACGCTTATGAAAACCTGTAATTTGGTCAAAGACTTAATTCCTTTGTATGTAGAAGAGCTGGCTAACGAAGATAGTGCGGAACTGGTAAAAAATCATATTACGGAATGTGCGGAATGCAGAAGCTATTATGAAATGATCAAGCAGGATTATGAGGAACAGAAAGCAATCCAGCCGGATGACAAACAGTTGGATAGATTAATGGGGCAGCTTGCGGGGTATCAGCAGAAGATCAAGCTGGCCGGAGTGATGATGGCCATGCTTATGTCCAGTATTATTCATGGCGCCGGGGTTCAGTTTTTGTCTACGATCCCTTTCCTGATCCTCGTCCCTTTTGTTTGCAGACTGTATTATGGCAAATCGTGGCCGATTCTGTTATCTTCCATCGGATTTGGAATCATAGGTGGATTATTAAGCGAGAACCACTCCTCCAGTTATATTCCTTTCTTCACAGTGATGACTTTCCTTACATCCATCACCGGCGTCCTTGCTGCCGTATTGATCAAAAGCAGAATTGGGAAAATATGGAGAACCGTTTTTTGGATCATATCTGCCGCCCTGTTGTTCGCAAGCTGTATGGCCTTCTTTTCTCTAAGCGGCAACCCTGTCGGCTATGTCCAAGCGATGGTCAAAAGCAAGGATTACGTAAATAAGACCTATGAAGAAGGGGTGTTGAGCTTCAAGGGAGTTGTGTTTAACTTCAAAGACAAACGGCACTATGGACAATTTGAGTATGTATTGAATGGAGTCCGGCAGACTGCGACAATCGGCTTTGATCCTGATGGGCAGGTCGATGACTACTATAAATACGTGCTGGAGTCGC
The DNA here is from genome assembly GCF_042677205.1 of Paenibacillus residui. Taxonomy (NCBI): domain Bacteria; kingdom Bacillati; phylum Bacillota; class Bacilli; order Caryophanales; family Paenibacillaceae; genus Paenibacillus; species Paenibacillus residui. The sequence continues at coordinate 3,493 of NZ_JBHTIU010000013.1, read as the reverse complement.
TATTCTTGTACGAAAGAAGCGCAGACATGAAGACCGAAATAACCGCCGCGATCGACTTCTCTCCCGTGGCAATCGATGCAAAGCCGGCATCGGAGCTTAACATAACAGAAGATGAAATCAACGACCGATACTATCATCTTTCATATGATCCCGAGAGGCGGAACAAAGCGACAGCCCTTAGAAGAAGCGAAAGCGCGAAGTTGAGCTATGAAATTTCCTTCGGCCCCTTCAGCGAAGAGTACGATAAATTGTCCAAGGAACAATTTATCGATAAAGCGGCGGCCATCCTGAACACTTTGCAGGCACGCCAGGTTCCATTTTACAGCATCCAGGTTAAAGCGCTGGATCCAAGCGGCAGTCATCTGCAAAGCATCAGCTTCAGCAGCTCTTCATCAATTCAACAATTAAAGGACAGTTATACAACGCAAGGGTACGACATTTATAAAAAATAAATCAGCACGAAATCTACACCATCCCGTGAACCTTCATAACACGCGACGGATGGACAGTTAGGATGTTCAAGGGAGGATGCAGCTTTACAGCATCCTCCCTGTTCTTCTTCTCCCATCTTCTCTATCTTTCTCTTCCCGTCTTCTCAATCTTCTCTTGTCTCTAACCTCTATCTTTCTTTTCTCATCTTCTCAATCTTCTCTTGCCCCTGACCCTCCATCTTTCTTTTCCCATCTTCTCAATTTTCTCTTGTCCCTAACCCTCAACCTTTCTTTTCTCATCTTCTCTATCTTCCCTTGTACCTGACCCTCTATCTTTCTTTTCCCGTCTTCTCAATCTTCTTTTGTCCCTAACCTCTATCTTTCTTTTCCCATCTTCTCAATTTTCTCTTGTCCCTAACCCTCTATCTTTCTTTTCCCGTCTTCTCAATCTTCTCTTGTCCCTAACCTCTATCTTTCTTTTCCCGTCTTCTCAATCTTCTCTTGTCCCTAACCTCTATCTTTCTTTTCCTATCTTCTCAATTTTCTCTTGTCCCTAACCCTTTATCTTCCTCTTACCGTACTCCTCATAAACTCCTATTCGCCCCATCTTGCCTTGGTTTCTGTCCACTCCGAATCTGGTATTATTCTTCAGAGATGACATAATGCCGATACTTATCCCAATCAGCCTTCTTGCATTCCAGAGTCAATTTGGTTCCTTCCTGCTCGTATTCGGTGGCAAGTATATGCGCCTTTTCATTGAAATAAGAAACAAGCTGGCCCTGATCATACGGAATCAGCATGACACAGGAGACGTAATCTTTAAAAATATGACTACCGATCAATCCGACCAGTTCTTCTATGCCTATTCTCTGTTTAGCGGATAAATACACCGCCTCCGCCTGCACGTCGGGAACCTTTTTTTGCGTTAAATCGGCTTTATTGTAGGCATAAATTGTCGGTACGTCCTTTACGCCTATTTGCTTTAAGGTTTCATTAGTTATATTAATTAACTGCTCGTAGTAAAGGTTGGAGTAATCCACCACGTGAATGAGCAAGTCGGCTTCGGCGGCCTCTTCCAGCGTAGAACGAAAGGCTTTGACCAGATGATGCGGCAGCTTGCTCACAAATCCGACCGTATCCGTCAGCAAGAAAGATTTATTATCCTGAAGGGTAATGTTGCGAATTGAAGTATCCAGAGTGGCAAACAGCATATCCTTCTCAAAAACCTGTTTATTCTCGGCAGAAGGGCTAAACAACTCCACCATGGCATTCATAATCGTCGACTTCCCGGCATTGGTATAGCCTACCAACGAAACAACCGGAATTTCATTTTTGCGGCGCTGCTTCCGTTGGGTTTGTCGATGAGCGACAAGCGATTCCAATTCTTTGTTAAGAGCGGATATTCTCTCCTCAATCCTTCTGCGGTCCAGCTCCAGCTTAGTTTCTCCGGCCCCCCTGTTTCTCGTTCCTACTCCCCCGCTCTGCCTTCCCAACGAATTTCTTAATCCGATGAGGCGGGGAAGCATATACGATAATTGGGCAACCTCTACCTGCAGCTGTGCTTCTTTCGTCTTCGCACGTTCTGCAAAAATGTCCAATATAAGCAAAGTCCGGTCAATCACCTTGCAATCAAGATCTGCTTCCAAATTACGAATTTGCGATGGGGAGAGCTCATCGTTAAAAATCACCATGTTGGCGTCCTTCTTCGCAATCAGAGAAAGCACATCTTGAATTTTCCCGGTCCCAATGTAATGGGAAGGGTTCACACGAGTTAAATTTTGGGTCAGTTCCCCCACTACCTCCACATGGCATGCGGCCGCCAGATTGGCCAATTCCTGCATGGAATACTCAAAATCGGTATGTTGATTAAGGTTAACGCCGACCAAAACGGCTTTCTGTATAAGTTCCATATAAGTTTCCTCCGAAATCATCATGAGCCATCAGCTTCATTAATTATAAAACTACTCCTTTATTTTATCAAAGAACATTCATCCCATTCGGGAATGAATAGTTATATTTGTTTTTGGGCAGCCTCATACCCGTTTTTCTGTTAGGCTTCCTTGAAACCACCGTCACGAAATATCTCTCCTATTCCTCTGTTTGTTCCTCTGTTTACCTCTGTTTGCCTCCCTCCTCTCACCTAAAATCTCTTTCTAGAACCTTTGACTGTCATTATCTCTCTGCAGTCCCTCTGACTGTTATCCCATTCGCTCAGTCTTTATCTGCAACTTCGTCATCTCTATCCCCTCTTTTGGTTGTTATCCCGTTTACTCAGGACCTGTTAGGCCATCATTATCTCTCTCCAGTCCCTCTGATTGTTATCCCTTTACTCAGTTTCTGTTTAGCCGTCATTATCTCTCTCTAGTCCCTCTGACTGTTATCCCGTTTACTCAGTTCTTGTTTGGCCATCATTATCTCTCTCCTAGCCCTTTTTGCTGCTATTCCGTTTACTTAGTTTCTGAATGGCCATCATTATCTCTCTCCAGTCCCTCTGACTGTTATGCCGTTTACTCAGTTTCTGTTTGGCCGTCATTATCTCTCTCTAGTCCCTCTGACTGTTATCCCGTTTACTCAGTTTCTGTTTGGCCATCATTATCTCTCTCCAGTCCCTCTGACTGTTATTCCGTTTACTCAGTTTCTGAATGGCCCTCATAACCTCCTCTCCAATCCCTCTGACTGTTATCCCATTCGCTCAGACGTCTCCCTTCATTTCTTTGACTCTTTAAAAACATAGAAATTTCTGGTCAAAATTCAAGACTGATTGGTTTGAATTTTTGCCAAAAAACTCTTTATAAAAGTGCATTCTACTTCGATTTAAACATCTATTTTCATTTAAAATATCATTGAAACGGGAACGTATATTCTGTATAATAAATACAAACAAATGTTCGTTTTGAGGTGAATGCAATGTCCTCTTTTGCTTCGGAGGTTATGGAGTTAGAGCGGCGTAGTGGCTTCCATTCGAGTTTATATCGAAAATGGATTGGAAGTTTCGGTTCGAAGAGGGATGAAGAGTCGGACAAGAGTTTTGGCTTGGGGGCATTTTTGCCTAGAAACGCGGA
>NZ_JBHTIU010000012.1:0-189360 GCF_042677205.1 Paenibacillus residui | reverse complement strand
TCATCTTGGCGATATCGAAGGCGTGCAGCGGAATACGCGTAAGAACAAACGCGTGAGCCGAAAGCAGGCGCAGAAGCTATCAAATTGGTCCATGGGCAAGGTGAAGCAGTATTTGACGTATAAATTGGAACGAGAAGGGATCGCACTCCATCTCGTCGATGAAACGTATACAAGTCAGACATGTCCTGTCTGCAGGAAGCGCAATAAACGAACATCCAGGAACTATCGCTGTGCGTGCGGGTATAGAGAGCATCGGGATCTGCACGGGGCCAGGAATATCCTCAGCAAAGCGTTATTCAGCGAGTTCGTGCATTTTGATGTAGAAAGCAAGATGAAGTATCTACGGATTGCTTAGGCAAGAAGTAGTAGACGGGCTGTTCCGCCCCCGATGTCTACAAGAGACATCGGTTGCTTACTAAGACAACTTCACAGATACCCCGTACTTGGATATGGAGTAGATGGGGCAAATCCCTATCTACAATAGGTACATGAAGTTGCCCGTGGTAAGAAGCCCCGACTTCAACTCGCGATAGCGAGTAAGTGGGGGAGGTTCACAGATATGGGCGAATTACGCCAAGTTTATGGCTGTGGAAACCGGCCTTCAAAAACGATTTCCGACAACGGCTTCCGCGTATTTGGAATTTCCCGGGACCGGTTTCTTTCCGATAACTGGTTTTCGTCGCCACGATAGCCTAAGGCAATGACAATCTGGGGCTCGTACTCTTCCGGTACTTGCAGAGCGGATTGGGCGGCAGCCCGGTCGAAGCCTCCCATTGCATGAGTGGAGAGACCTCTCCGGGTGGCTTCCAGCGCCAGATAGCCCCATGCCGTTCCGGCATCCAATGCATGAGATGGGCTGGCTTTGCCGGCTTCATTGACTTTTCTGGAAAGCAGCAGCAGAAGCACCGGGGCTTCCTTGCACCATTCTTGGTTAAACGGGCTGATAAACTGAAGGAACGTTTCACGCTGTTCCGGTGTTTTGGCTATAATAAACCTCCATGGCTGTTCATTGCTTCCCGAAGGGGCCCAGTGGGCTGCCTCCAGCACCCCGTATAAATCTTCATCCTTCACCGCCTTGCTGGAAAATGCACGGGTAGACCACCGGTTTAAGAAAATAGGGTCGATTCCGTATTCCGATTTTCGTGCAGCCGCTACTTCCGGCAGCAGGTTGTCCATCATATGTATTCCTCCTACAGCTGATTTTCATCTAATAACGCTTCTATTTTACCACATTAGCAATAAGATTCTATTTCTTGATCCATGTTCACGCTTTTGTGGCAGAGCATGAAAAGTCCTTTTAAGAGTCACTTTCCTTCAGAACGGAATGGACGCCTATATTAGTCATCAAAAAGCTTTTTCATTTGATTGAAGCCCCATGCGGTCTTTTCGGGTGATCCCTATTGTGCGAACGCTATTTAACTACAATGGATCGGCTCCCGAAGTCACACTTCCGCTCTAACAACAGGCCATACTTTCTTCATTTCCCGGGAAAGCGCAGAATATGATAGCTCTCGTGAAAAATCAACAAGATGCACTGGAAGATCGGGCAGAAAAAGTGCCGGGATTTGGCGCGTGTTGTCGAATGGAGTGAAGAAATGAAAAGGGAGAGAATACCGTACCCGTCATTCTCTGTCATAATGCGCCGGGAGAGTTCGAAAGGTACCACGTTTCGCTATGATGTACACATCAACGCGAGTAATATACCTAAACGAGACGCCGCGAATTTGGTTTTGGAGGCAATAGTTTTAGGACTGGCTAAATTTTCACAATATTTTTTGAAATTTTACGTGATATTTAGTTCTTTAATTTTGTCAAATAAATAAGACTAGATTTGCGATTTAATACAAAATCATCCGAAAAGAATGATTGACGTAAAATTTTATGGCAAGTATTGACAATTTGATGAATTGGTTTACTATATAAATATAGTAAATATATACATAAAAGTCCATATTGTAATTGTGATGTTTGACTCGATATTCAATTATAGTTCTACACAAAGACAAAGTGTAGCCAGTTAAGGAGTTTTGCTATCTATCGTTAGAATCCGAATATTTTGGCGGTGCAGATGTAGGGGCTTTTTATTTACGGGGGGAATGGCGCCTTGCAATAAACGGACTGCAAGGAAAAAATCAGTATTGGATTTCCTCTCAGGACCCAATCCCATCTGGTACTCTTTATTTTAATTACAGTGTTTCTGCAGATAACCAGCTTCAAATTATTGCTTATGATTCAAATTATAACTATATAACATCCATCTCCTATTGGTTCCCGGATATCTACTTAAAACAAGACGGAAGCAATGTCGAAATGGCTACCGGATTCTCAATGGCATATAGAGATGTTCATTCTATATCTGATGGTTCATATCTATTAAATGGACATATTTATGACGCATATGTTTACAGCCCAACTAGTTACACACTAATGAACAGTTCTGTAGTAGTTCATGCAAATAAGAAGGGTACACCGGATGAACAAAGGAAGGTCAGCGTCAATACGATTCGGCCGTACTATGATTATTACGTTAACATAGACTTACGCCCTTAACTATTTGTAGAGTCTGACCGAAAGCACTTGCCATTTGACAGTTTATTAATCAAACTGGAATGCATTTTCTAAAAGAACGATGCACTTTCGATTATTCGAGGGTGCATCGTACTGATTTCTTGCAACAAAATGAATTAGTTGTTCGTCTAAATATTTAAGAAAAATACAAGGGAGGGATTTCGAATGGTATATGTTCGACATCGTCAAATGTTTGTAACTGGTATTATCTTAATTGTTCTAATTGCGATAATACCAGTTAGTATTAAGGCTCAAGACAATGAATTGTTTCAGGACGTTAATGAAGAGCATTGGGGATATGAATCGATCCTTTGGGCCAAAGATCAAGGAATCGTCGATGGATATCCGGATGGAACATTCAAACCAGATGCACCCGTTGGACAGACTGAATTTCTGGCTATGCTCATTCGTGCTTATAACCCAAAAGATTTCTTGAATCAGCAAGGCGACGACGATTGGAGAACTCCGTACAAACAGTATGCTTTTAAAATGGGCTGGGGCGGAAGCTACATCGTTCCTCCATCAAGTAAATTGTCCTCTTCTAATGATCCGGAAATTAATATACCTCGGATGTATGTTGCAAAATTGATTACAAATGTAAATGGGAGATCTTATAGTTTTAAGGATTCCATCCGGTTTTTACTCGATAGCGGTATTTCGGAGGGGAAGACTGACAACAGTGTTGAAGGGTTTCAAGGGTATGATTTATTGACAAGGGCGGAAGCGGTAAAGTTTATTCGACATGTAAAAACAAAGCTGGACTACTTATATCCAAGTCCGGCGTTGCTTGATCATCCGTACGATCCCAATACTTTAAAGCTTAGTCCGTTTGAAGCGGCTCCTTTGGATATCAATCACCATCCAGATGAACAAATGGCCGATTTTACCCAATTGGATCTTGAACATCCTTCCAGCGGCTATACTTTGACTCATAAACCGTCTTATACGGTGACAGGAACGGTTCGCAAGGCAATCGGGGACGATCTTGCAATAGAAGTAGAGCGCTGGGACTCGGGTGCTTTCGTTCCGGTTTCGAGCTTGCGGGCATCGATGAAGGATGGAAAAGTAAATCAAACTATCGAACTTCCGACATTGGGGATCTATCGAATTTCTCTCTACTCCCAGCAAGTGAAATCCGAACAGGAAATAGCGCTGACAAGTTTCTATATTGAGTACAGGGAAGAGCCTGATCAAGGGGCACGATAAACTTGGCCATTTTGGATGCGGACGGTGGAATAAAATGTTAAAATGGGTTTATGATATTTTCTGATCGATAGCGGGGGGATAACAATGAGGATGGTTAGAAGCTTCGCCCTGGTCGTTATTCATTTGATTGGGGAGCTTTGGATCGGGCTGGGCCGAAACCCTGATTTTTATGATCGGCATACGTCTACCAGAACCAGAAGCGGATACGCGGTGTTCGTTGCACTTGTGGCCATTCTGGCGGTGGGGATTGTCACATGGGGATATATGAGATTGCGTTGACCCATGAAAATGTCAAAGATGGTTAGGGTTGCTATCAATTCTAATGATTGGCCGTGAACGGCAGGGGGCTAACTGGATTTTGTCCAGTTAATTTCAAGCGAATGGCAAAAATGGTTGAAGTAACTGGAAAAACTGCATTTAGAATGGAGGGTTTTTGCTGATATCGCCCTTTTAGCGGAAAATAGATGGACTTTTTCCACTTAGTTATCGTTTTTTCGCCCTCAAGGAGCAAACTAACTGGATGAAATCCATTTATCCCCCGACGTGTGCTCAACTCTAGCAATAAACAAAGAGAACCCGATCCTAACCGATCAGGTTCTCTTATTTATGGTATGGCATACGGATGAACGACTTCTGCGTCTATCCAGAGGGATTGCGGGCCACTTAGGTTCCGCTCGCCTTCTTGGCAAGGCTCTGCTGCATCAGGAACTGATTGTAGTACAGGTTGGCGTAGATGCCTCCGTGTGCAAGCAGCTCTTCATGCGAACCGCTCTCGGCAATTTGCCCTTGCTCGATCACCAGGATGACGTCCGCATCGCGTATGGTTGACAGCCGGTGAGCGATAATGAAAGCCGTTCGGCCTTCCAGCAGAACATTTAACGCCTCTTGAATGTGCTGCTCGGTTTCCGTATCCACGCTGGAGGTTGCCTCATCCAGGATCAGGATTTTCGGATCCGCCAGCAAAACTCTTCCGAATGCAAGGAGCTGCCGTTGGCCTACCGATAGCATCGAGCCTCTTTCCTCCACCTGCGTTTGATAGCCGTCGGGAAATTTCTCCACCAGCCGGTCGATGCGGACGCTTCGGGCCGCCCTCTCGATTTCCTCCATCGTGGCGTCCTTCTTCCCATAGCGCAGGTTTTCTTCAATCGTACCGGAGAAGATGAACGAATCCTGAAGAACGATTCCAATCTGGCTGCGCAGAGAGGCCAGAGAGACCTCCTTGATATCGTGGCCGTCTATAAGAACCCTGCCGGAGGTCGGATCATAAAATCGCATCAGCATGTTGATGATCGTGCTTTTGCCCGCACCGGTAGGGCCGACAATGGCGATCCGCTGTCCCGCCTTGATATCCAACTGAATACTTCGCAGCACTTCCGGCTTATCCGGCGCATATCGGAAAGATACCTGATCGAATACGACCGAGCCGCGAATAGGGGGGAGCGGTCTGGCGCCGGGCATGTCTCTCACTTCCGGCTTGGTGTCGAGAATTTCGAAGATTCGGTCTGCGGAAGCCATGGCCGACAGCAATTGGCTGTATACTTTGGACAAAGAGCTTAACGGTCCCCAGAACCTCCACAAGTAGTTGATGAAGGCAACGATAAATCCGACGCTCAAGTCTCCATTAATCACTCGCATGGCGCCGTACCAGACAACAAGGCATGTGCCGATCATCCCGATCAGCTCGACCAGCGGCCAGACGAATGATTCCAGGGAAATGGCCTTCATGAAGGCCTTGCGGTTTCTGGAATTTATTTCGTGGAAACGGCGGTCATTCTCTTCCTGCCTGGAGAAGGCCTGAATGACACGGATGCCTTGGATCGTCTCGTTTACATTGCCGTTGATCGCCGAAATCGTATGTCTGGAACGAAGCCACGCCGATTCAATCTTCGGGCGGAAACGGGATACGATCAGATAGAGAAACGGAAGGACCGTGAAAGCCATCAAGGCCAGCTTCCAATCCCAGTACAGCAGGATGACCACGATTCCGATCAGGTGCGTGGCTTCCATCAGCAGCGTAATCAATCCGCCGTTGATCAGCTCTCCGATTGCGTTGGTGTCGTTAGTGATTCTGGACATGATTTTGCCGGCCGGCCTCCCGTCGAAGAAGCGGAAGGAGAGCGATTGCAGGTGATTGAACAGCTCCTGCCGCAGCGCAAACAGAATGCGCTGGCCGGTAAAGTTAACGAGCCGAATCTGCAGGGTGCTGAGCAGCCAGCCGCCCAGCCGGAGTCCAAGCAAGGCTATTCCGGCTATATGAATGGCCCACAGATTGCGGGCGACCATTCCTTCGTCAATGGCGTAACGGATCAGGATCGGCTCCGCCAGGCTGAGCAGCATATTCACGACAACGATAACGGAGACGAAGGTCATCGTTCGGCGATGCGGCTTCAAATAGCCGAACATACGGCGCATATATTCTTTGTTAAAAGGCTTCTCCCTTTCTTCTTCGGCCTCCCATTCATGTTGGCTCATTCACTGTCACCATCCTTTCAACCGCTAACCGGCAGCTTGAACGACTGAAGTTCTGAAGAATGACCGGCCTCCATCTGTAAACGGAAGAGCTTACGGAAGAAGCCGTCACTTTCCAGCAAATCTTTATGGGTGCCTTGCTCGACGATTCTGCATTCATCCAGCACGAGAATCCAGTCGGCGCGCTGAATGGACGAGAGCCTCTGGGCGACGATGAAGGTGGTCCGGCCCTCCATCACTTCGTCGAGCGCTTCGTGTATGGCCGATTCGGTCGCCGTATCGACACTTGCCGTCGCCTCGTCGAGAATGAGGATCGGCGGGTCCATTAACAAGGTTCTGGCCAAGGCCACCCTCTGGCGCTGCCCTCCGGATAAGCCTACTCCCCGTTCGCCGATCAGAGTATCGTAACCGTTCGGCATCGTAGTTATAAAATCGTGAATTTGGGCTTTGCGGGCCGCCCATTCGATTTGTTCCTGGCTGATTCCGATTTGACCGAATGCGATATTATCCCGAATAGTTGCCGAGAACAGGAAGGTTTCCTGGGGGACAATACCAATTTTCGTCCGCAGTTCCTGCAGGTTGTACTCCCGGACATCTCTGTCGTCCAGAAGCACCTGTCCGGAGGAAGTGTCGTAGAATCGGGCCATCAATTGGATCAGGCTGCTCTTGCCGGACCCGGTCGGACCGAGAATGGCAATCGCTTGCCCGGGACGAGCGCTGAAGCTCAACTGCTTCAGTACAGGCTGCGTCTTATCTTTATCGCTTCCCGGAAAGCGGAAAGTGACCTCCCGGAAATCGACATATCCCTGAAGCGCCTTGGCGCTGATCCCGCCTTCGGAAGGCGAATCTATGTCCACGGGAGTATCGAGGATTTCAAATACTCTCGGGGCCGCCTTAATCGCTTGCTGCATAATATTGACGAGCCACCCAAGCATGTTCAAGGGCCATATAATTCCCCAGGCATACCACTGGAAGGCGGTCAGCTCGCCGATCGTCATTTCTCCCTTATATACGTAAATTCCGCCCACCCAAATCATCAGGAGGAAAATAACGCCACCATAGAAGTTCATTAAAGGAAAAGAGCGCGACTCGATTTTCGCCCGGTTCATGTTGGAGTCGAAATTGGTTTCATTCCGGTCGCTGAATTTCGATTTTTCCAGCTTCTCCTGGGCGAAAGCTTTGACCACCCGTATTCCGGATATATTCTCCTGCAGTGTCGTGGTCAGCCTGCCCATTTGCTCGCGAATATCACTCCAGGCCGGCCCCACCTTGCGGTTGAACTGCCAGAGGGCGAGAGCAAGAAGCGGGATCGTAGCCATGCTGATGAGGGTCACCTTCCACTGAATGAGCAGCATGACCACAATGGTCCCGACGAAGGTGATGGCTCCGGTAACGATTTGCATGGCGCCGAAGCCGACGAAATTTTTGACCGCCTCGATATCCCCGGTCATCCGCGACATGATTTGCCCGGTCTGCGCTTTATCGTAATAACCGAAGGACAGCCTCTGAAGATGATGGTACAGCTGCTTGCGGAGATCGAAAATGACGTTCTGTCCGACCTTCTCCTGGGAGTAGCCCTGAACGTACATCGCTGCGCTTTTGACCAGTTGACCGAAGGCAAGCAGGAGTGAATAGAGGATGATGGCCTGCATATTCCCTTCGGAAATGCCCACGTCTATCGTTTTCATAAGCAGCCAGGGGGAGAGCAGGTCAAACCCGATTCCGAAGATCATGGTCAAAGTGGCTGCCGTCACCCATCCCTTGTAAGGAAAAATGTACTTGAACAGCCTTAGAAAAACACGCAACGAGACCCCTCCTGTTCCATTATTTAATCCCATTAACTATTTCCCTGCATGAACAAAAAGACCAAAGCCCCATCCGCGACCGTGGTCTTAAGATTGGAAAATATATCCTGATCTTAGCACCGCTTTGGACGATTCGGCAATAGGGAAATACGGTTATAGCTATTTTTTCGGCCAGCCATTGTCACGCGAACGTATATTCTGTAAAATAGAGTTTAGACACTAGAGGGATCGGATGCAATAAAACATTAAGCACTGAACTCGCTACGCAAAGAAGAGCATCGGGAAATCAGCCGGGGATTGTGCTCCGCCTGATTGGATTCCGCCTATAGACGCGGGTCTTGGCCCGATAAGGGATAACAGGATAAAGGAGAAACGAACATGAATCCGTTGACCGGCAAGCTATCCTCCATGACAGAGATGATCGAGTGGTTTCGGCAGAGCCCGGAAATCATGGAGCAAGTCACCCATTGGCATACGATACCGCCGAGGGAGGCGAAGTATGCCCCGTTTCCGGAAGACCTCCGACCGGACATTCAGGATGCACTGAGAGACAGGGGCATCTCCAGGCTGTACAGCCATCAGGCGGCATCCTTCGAGGCCGTTCGCGCAGGCAAGCATACCGTAACGGTGACGCCCACCGCATCGGGCAAGACATTGTGCTATAATTTGCCGGTTCTCCAGCAGATTCTGGAGGACGACAGCTCCCGTGCGCTGTATTTGTTTCCGACGAAGGCGCTTGCCCAGGACCAGGTGGCCGAGCTGAAAGAGCTTGTCGATGCGATGGATGCGGACATCAAGACCCATACCTATGACGGAGACACGCCTCCGAATGTCAGACAGGCGATCCGCAATGCCGGTCATATCGTGGTGACGAATCCGGATATGCTGCATTCGGCCATTCTGCCCCATCATACGAAGTGGGTTAAGCTGTTCGAGAATATCCGCTATATTGTCATCGATGAAGTGCATTCCTATCGGGGAGTGTTCGGAAGTCATGTCGCGAACGTGATCCGGCGGCTGAAGCGAATTTGCCGGTTTTACGGCTCTTCGCCCCAGTTTTTGTGCGCATCCGCGACAATCGACAATCCGAAGGAGCATGCCGAGAGACTGATCGGGGAACCGGTCGAGCTGATTGATAACAACGGGGCTCCGGCAGGGGAGAAGCATTTCGTCTTCTATAATCCCCCCGTCGTGAACCGGCAGCTCGGCATCCGCCGAAGCAGCGTGCTGGAGACGAGGAAGATCGCGGGACATCTGCTTAACAACGGAATTCAGACGATAGTTTTTGCCAGAAGCCGGGTCAGGGTCGAAATTCTGCTCACCTATTTGCAGGATACGATCCGCCACGAGCTGGGAGCGAAATCGATTCGCGGCTACCGAGGAGGCTATTTGCCGAAGCTGCGCCGGGAAATCGAGAGAGGGCTCAGAAGCGGGGAAATCCGCGGGGTCGTCAGCACGAATGCGCTTGAGCTCGGCATTGACATCGGCCAGCTGCAGGCTTGCGTATTGAACGGTTATCCGGGAACGATTGCCAGCACGTGGCAGCAGTCCGGCCGGGCGGGACGGCGGCAGGAGAGCTCGCTCACCGTTATGGTGGCGAGCAGCAACCCGCTCGACCAGTATGTGATTCAGAATCCGGCCTACTTCTTTGAGAAGCCGCCCGAGAGGGCGCTGATCCATCCGGACAATTTGATCATTCTGGTCGATCATATCAAATGCGCCGCCTACGAGCTTCCCTTCGAAGAGGGAGAGATGTTCGGAGAGGAATCGCTCGCCGACATCCTGGATTTTCTGACCGAGGAGAAGATTTTGCACCGGGTAAGGGACCGCTGGTATTGGATGGAGCAGTCCTTTCCCGCGCATGACATCTCGCTGCGATCCGCCGCACAGGAAAACTTCATCATCATCGACACCACCTCCGGGAGCCGGGTGATCGGGGAAGTCGACCGCTTCAGCGCCCCGACCTTAATTCATGAGGAGGCCATTTATATTCATGAAGGGGTGCAGTATCAGGTCGAGAAGCTGGATTGGGAAGAGAAGAAAGCTTATGTCCGCGAGGTGAATGTCGATTATTTCACGGATGCTTCGCTGGCTGTCCAGCTTAAGGTTCTTCATGTCCACAAGGAGGAGTCTCTGCCTGGAATTTCGCGGCAGTTCGGGGAAGTGACCGTCAACGCCAAGCCTACTATTTTCAAGAAAATCAAACTGCGCACGCATGAAAATATCGGCTCCGGACCCATTCACTTGCCGGAAGAAGAGATGCACACGAGCTCGTATTGGTTTACGATCAGTGACGAGCTGGCGGCCACGATGTCGGTTAACGATATCCAGTATGCGCTGCTCGGGTTGTCGAATGTGCTTGTTCATATTGCCCCACTGCATCTGATGTGCGATCCGCTGGATATTCGTGTCGTGCCGCAGGTGAAGGCGGTACATAATCATAAGCCGACCATCTTCTTCTATGACCGGTATCCCGGAGGAGTCGGCTTAAGCGAACGCCTATATGAAGTGCATGGCGAACTGCTGCGGCAGGCAGCGGATTTGATCGGCCGCTGTACCTGTCTGAGCGGCTGTCCTTCCTGTGTCGGACCGATAGAGGAGGTCGGCCTGACCGGCAAAGCTTTGGCCATGGAATTGCTGGCGGGGATGGTGAACGGCGGATGAGCATGCTGAGAGAACGGCTGAATCGTCTGAAGAAGAAGGATTCGACCGGGTCCCTCCCAACAGAGACAGCGTCAGAAATGGGGCCTCCCGACGGTAAGGAAAGCCAGGCCGATCCGTCCGGGCATTCCACTATGCTGCCGCAGGAGGAAGAGAAGGGGCCGTCCGCTGAAGGCTGGGAACGGATGGGAGTGCAGTACGAAAGCAACGAATGGGGCTCCTTCCTGATCCGGAAGCGGACTTACCCGGCCGATTACCTGCATGGCAGGTATCCGATAGGAGATCTGTACCGCGTCTGTCCCTCCCTGTCGGCAATGGCCGGCACGGAAGGGGGGCAGGAGCTTCATCCGGAGGAATTGCTGTTTTTCGATACCGAGACGACCGGACTGGGGATTGGCGCCGGCAACGTGCCGTTTATGCTCGGGATGGGTTATTACCGTTCCGGCGCCTTCGTTGTCGAGCAGATGCTTATCCGCAATCCGGCCGAGGAAGTGGCGATGCTCGCCTATTTCAACCGGCTGCTGCTCCGCTTCTCCTGCCTTGTTACATTTAACGGCCGCACCTTCGATTGGCCGATCGTTAGGAACCGGTTCGTCCTTAACCGGATGGAGCTGGAGCGCGAGCCATCGGTGCAGTTGGATTTTCTGTATGCATCACGAAGCCTTTGGCGGAACACTCTGCCGGCCTGCCGACTGGGAATCGTGGAGGAGAGCCGGCTTGGACATACCCGCGTGGACGATGTTCCCGGGTCCCTTGCCCCGACTCTATATTTCCGTTATTTGTCGGAAGGAGATCCCGCCGTTCTGGCGGGGGTCCTGGATCATAATGAGCAGGATGTGCTGTCGCTGGCCGGTTTGGCTATCCATTTCGGGAGGGCGCTGCGCGGAGAGCTCGAGCTGACCGGGATGGAGGCGGAGGAGCTGTACCGGCTGGGCAAATGGCTGGACAGATTAGGATGTGCAGAGCAGGCCGCCCATGCGTTCGAACGGCTGCTCCAATGCAGCTCCCGCGAGGCGGACGAATTTCGTCTGGAGCTTGCTGCTTTATATAAGAAGAAAGGAGATTACGACTCCGCCTTGGCCCTATGGAAGGGACTGGCTGCGGGGGCGGCCTCAACCGGCCTGACAGCGATAGAGCCGTTCATCGAGCTTGCGAAGTATTATGAGCATAAGGTGAAAGATTATGGCACGGCACTCGCTTATGCGGAAGAGGCCTATCAAATCGCCTGGAGAAGAGAAACGCTTGTGCGGCGTCATCAGAAGCGGCAGCCCGTTTTGGAAGACATCCGCAAGAGGATCGAAAGGCTTAAGCTCAAGGAGCTTAACTATGCACTGGCGGAGCTGTATAACGAGGAAATGGGCTAAGACCACGTTTATTCTCGGGAAAAAGGGGGACATACCTGAATAGAAGAAATGACGAAGGGGGAGTCCCGGATGCCCGAATTGCCGGAAATGGAAACCTATCGCAACCTGTTAACGGAGCTTGTAGCGGGAAGACGGATAACCGACGCCAGGGTAAATCGGCCGAAGTCGATCAATATCCCGCCGGATCCGTTCCGCAAGGAGCTGGTTGGCCGGACGGTTACGGAGGTGCACCGGCGAGCCAAATATTTGATCTTCCGTCTCGACTCGGGATATAACCTGCTCCTTCATTTAATGCTGGGAGGATGGATGCATTTCGGATCCGAGGAGGATAAGCCGGATCGAAACACACAGGTGGAGATAGATTTTGGCCCCAAGACCCTGTATTTCATCGGGTTAAGGCTCGGCTTCCTGCATTTACTGTCAGATGAAGCGTTGGCCGAAGAGTTAAGGGAGCTGGGCCCCGAGCCGTTGGATGCCCGTTATACCGAGCAGGAATTCCGGGAGCGGCTCGCAGGCAAGAAAGGTGCGTTAAAGCCGCTGTTAACCGACCAGCACTGGGTAGCCGGAATCGGAAATTGTTATTCTGACGAGATTTGCTTTGACGCCGGTCTGCTGCCTACCCGTAAATGCGGGGAGCTTGAGGCCAATGCCGCTAGAGCGCTGTACCGATCGATCGCCAATGTGCTTCAGCGGGCCATCCTTAAGGGCGGATATATGGAGAATCCGTTATATAACGGAGACCGGTTGACCGGGGGTTACAACGATGCCTGCCTCGTCTATGATCGCGGAGGCGAGGCTTGCTTTCGCTGCGGCCACCCGATTGTCTTCGAACGGATCTGGTCGCGGAAGGTGTTTTATTGCTCTCACTGCCAGAGGTAATCCCTATCTTCATGGAAGGAGGCTTCTCCATGCGATTAGGCAGTCATATCAGCATACGGCATGGATACCTGCAGGCGGCCAAAACAGCGACAGCGATCGGTGCCGGCTGCTTTCAATATTTCCCGAAAAATCCGAGAGGACTGACCCTTAAATCGTTCGACGCGGGGGACGGTGCGGCCTGCGCTGATTATTGCCGGGAGAAGGATCTTCTGTCGGTCGGGCATTCGCCGTATCCAAGCAATCTGGCCGCAGAACCTTCGAAGCTGCGTGATGCGATTGTCGCCTCGCTGATCAACGATCTGGAAATTGCGGAATGCTGCGGCTCGGAAGGGATTGTCGTCCATTTCGGCAAATCGAAAAGCAAGGATCCTCTGGAAGGCTACCGCTATATCATTGATACCTTAAACGCCATTCTTTCCGGCTGGAAAGGCAGGGCCAAGCTGCTGATCGAAAATCAGGCCGGAGAAGGAACGGCGATGGGAACCACCTTCGAAGAGCTCGTCCAAATCCGCAGCCTGACGGATTATCCGGACAAGATCGGTTTCTGCCTGGATACTTGTCATGCTTATGCCAGCGGGCTATGGAACGGGAAGAATTGGCCGGAGCTTGTCGAGAGGGCCGGGGAGCTCGGTTATTTCGATCATCTGGTGGTCGTCCATCTCAATGATTCCGTTTATCCGAGCGGAGCGAGGAAGGATCGGCATGCCAATTTTGGCAAGGGCAGGATTGGTGAAGAAGCCATGCTGGAATTTTTAATGTCTCCCCCTATCCGCAGGGTCCCGGTCATTCTGGAGACTGCTGCAGGTCCCGATCATACCCATAAGGGGGAAATCCGTTATATTCTCGATAAAGCGGCGGGATTCCGTTCTGCGGTATGGTCATAAATCGATTTCCAAGTTACAATAGGAGAGAGCAAGTACGGAATACATAGACAAGTTGGTGAACGGATTCATGATTGACTTGAAATCGATTTATTTTAAGAGAGAAGAGAGACGAATTCTTAACGACGTTAATCTTTCCATCCGCAAGGGGGAGCACTGGGTTCTGCTGGGCAGGAACGGCTCCGGAAAGACGACTATTCTGGAGATGATCAACGGTTACCATTTCCCTAGTAAGGGAACGGTTGAAGTACTCGGTCATCGGTACGGTCAATGTGATGTGCGGGAGGTCCGCAAGCAAATTGGCTATATCAGCCAATCGCTGTTTGAGAAGCTGACTCCGGGAGACCCGGTATGGGAAGCGGTTGCCGCCGCGAATTACGGCTTTTTGCGATTTTATGAAGAGATCCCGCAAGAGGCCATAGACAAGGCCCGCATCATGATTGATAAGGTAGGATTGGGCTATGTGGCTGATCAGCCGCTGGGTACCTTGTCTCAGGGAGAGCGGAAGAAGATTTTGCTGGCGCGAGCCCTAATGACGGACCCGACCATTCTGGTAATGGACGAGCCTTGCTCCGGGCTGGATTTATATGAGAGGGAGAAGATGCTTCAGTCGATCGACGATCTTCGAGACTCGGGCATCACCATCTTATATGTCACCCATCATATTGAAGAAATTATGCCGATCTTTACTCATATTGCACTTATACACGAAGGCAGAATCGTGGCTGCCGGTCCCAAGAATGAAGTGCTGACGGAAGAGCATCTGCTCCAGGTTTATGACGTGCCCGTCTCGTTGGAGTGGAGCGGAAACCGTCCGTGGATCAAAGTGGCGGCTAATCCCATTGGATCTTAACTCTCATCGCCAAACAGCCTGATCGGATATAAGCATTCGAAACCAGCTATCCTCTGGAGATGGCTGGTTTTTCTTGTTACAGAACTCCCTGGAGCAGGCTTTTTCAAAATATAAGAAAGTATAAGTTTTCATCTATACCTGTTCTCATATTTCATCGGTAAACGCGCACGTCCTAAGGACGGCGATAGCCGTTTATCCTTGCTTCTTTTTACCGCCGTGCAAAAAATGACGATCCCCGGAAATTCGCCTGCAAAAATCCGTCATTGCTTGAAATGGGCGGTTCCGATACTTTATTAAACAGCGGTGACTTCGGCAGGCCGCATTCAAATGGTCTTGAAAATTTCAGCAGGCCAAGGTAAGCATCACTGGCAGCTCACCAAAGCTTGCGACCAATCTTCACCGGAGACAACGATGGCTCAAACTAACCGAAAAAGAGAGGGATGAATCATGCATGCAGAAGCTTCTTCAGAATTAGCCGCCAAGCGGAAAAAGCCCTCGTCCCCAAAACGCAGGCTGTGGCTGGATCTTAAGAGGGACAAATACTTATATTTGATAGCGCTTCCCGGATTGCTTTATTTTCTTGTTTTCAAATATTTGCCTATAGGCGGATTGCTGGTGGCGTTTCAAAACTATTCGCCTTATTTCGGAATCTGGAAGAGCGAGTGGGTTGGGCTGGAGCATTTTCAGCGTTTTTTTTCCAATGAAGATTTCTATTTGTTATTTCGCAATACGATGGCGATCAATTTATTGAATCTTACTTTCTTCTTTCCCTTTCCGATTATTTTATCGCTGCTGCTTAATGAATTGAGGAGTGTGCTTTACAAACGGCTTGTCCAGACGATCATTTATATCCCTCATTTTTTGTCGTGGGTCATTATTGCGGGGCTCACCTTCCTGATGCTTTCCGAGTCGGAAGGGCTGATTAATAAGCTGATGGCGGCGATGGGGATGAAGACGGTAAGCTTTCTGACCGAGCCGAATTATTTCTGGACCATGCTCACCGCGCAATCCATGTGGAAGGAAGCCGGGTGGGGGACGATCATCTTCCTGGCGGCTATCGCCGGTGTCGATCCCCAGCTATACGAAGCGGCCGTAATGGACGGGGCCAACCGTTTTCGCCAGATGTGGCATATTACGCTGCCGGCGATTCGCAATGTGGTAGTCATCCTGTTTATCCTCAGGCTCGGCTCGATTATGGATACCGGCTTCGAGCAGGTCTATCTGATGATGAACGGGGCCGTTTCCCATGTGGCGGACGTCTTCGATACTTACGTATACCGAACAGGGATCAAGCAGGGAGAATTCAGCTACAGCACGGCCATCGGCCTATTTAAATCGGTGGTCGGCGTCATTCTCGTCGTCCTTGCCAACAAAATGGCCAAGCGGTTCGGCGAAGAGGGGGTATTCTGATCTATGGGGAATAGAAGCTTGGGGAGCCGGATCTTCGACATCTGCAACATTTTGTTCTTGCTGCTGATCAGTTTGGCCTGCCTTTTTCCGATTTATTATACGTTCGTCCTTTCTTTCACCGATCCGGTCGAATATTATCAGAAACCGCTCATTTTATTTCCGACGAAGTGGACCTTAAGCGCTTACCAATATTTGTTGTCCACGGATACCATGATTAACGCGATCGGCGTGAGCACCTTCCTGGCAACGGTTGGAACCGTGCTGAGCCTAGTTGTCAGCTCCGGGTTGGCGTATGCGATTTCCCGCAAAAGATTGCGTTTCCGAAGAGTGTTCATGTTCGCTATCCTGTTCACGATTTTGTTTCAGCCCGGATTGATTCCGCAATATTTGATCGTCCGGCAGCTGGGATTGATCGACAGCCTCTGGTCCCTTATTATTCCGTCTTTGACCGGAGGATGGTTCGTGCTGCTGATGAAAGGCTTCTTCGACAGCATCCCCGATAGCCTGGAGGACGCCGCCCGAATAGATGGAGCCAATGAAATTGGAGTTTGGCTGAGGATCATTCTCCCGTTATCCGTTCCGGCTCTGGTCGCTTTCGGACTGTTCTTCGCCGTCGGCTACTGGAACACTTTTTTCAACGCAATCATGTTTATCAATGACCATAAGAAATGGCCGCTTCAGGTGCTCCTGCAAAATATGCTGGTCGATCCGACATCTTCGGTCAATGCAGGCTCCGCCATGGATTTCCGTTCGAATCGGCAGATGCCGACCGAAACGCTGAAGATGGCTTCCGTCGTCATCGCGACTTTACCTATTATGCTGGTGTATCCATTCCTGCAGAAGCACTTTGCCAAAGGAGCCATGGTGGGCTCCGTCAAGGAATGAGAACATACAAAGTTAAAATCAAAAAGGGAGGTATTGTGATATGAATAAAAAATCGATAGCATTGCCGTTCTCGGTGCTTCTGTCTTCGTCACTTGTATTATCTGCCTGCGGGGGAAGCACGAGCTCCGGAGGTGGACAGCCGACCGATAAAGACCAGGCGCCGGTAGAGCTTACGTTGAACACCCTCAGCTACGGAACGCAATTTCCTGACGATAATAATCCGGTGGTCAAGGAATTTGAGAAGCGGACGAATACCAAGCTGAAGATTGACTGGGTTCCTGTTACCACTTCAGAGGACAAGTTCAAAGTGCTGTATGCCTCCGGAAATCTTCCGGACGTCACTTTCGTGGAGGACTTGAATGATTCCCAAATCCGGGGGCTGATCAAGCAGGGCGTCTTCTGGGACTTGACCCCATATATTAAAGATTATCCGAATTTGATGAACCCGAATTTGGCGGAAATGTGGGAGATCGCTAAAATTGAAGGCAAAAATTATTCGATTCCCCGCTATTATCCGACTCACGGAGGCGGAGTGTTTCCGATGCTGCGCAAGGATTGGCTGGATAAGCTGGGAATGGAGGTTCCGGAAACGCTGGATGAATTTTACGAAGCTCTGAAGGCATTTAAAGAGAAGGATCCGGACGGCAACGGGGTAGACGATACGATCGGTTATTCCGCCGGTCTCGCCTATATGGGATTCATTTATAACGTATTCAACGATACCCAGGGAGCCTGGAAGCTTAGAGACGGCAAGCTGTATCCGATCATTACCGAGGATGCATCGAGAGACGCTCTGCTGTGGCTCAAGAAAGCTTACGAGGACGGTCTGTTCCCGCCTGATTTCGCGATTTTGAAATTTTCACAGATTAACGATATTCTTCACAGCGGAAAAGCGGGCGGCGGAGGCTACGCCATGAACAACTCGTTGACCCGTACCCAGGAAATCCGCAAGATCGATCCCGAGGCGAATTTGATTCCGCTGGCTTATTTAAAAGGGCCGGAAGGCAATGAATATGTCCCGTCTGGCGCTCCCTTCTACGGACATTTCCTCGTGCCTAAGAAAGTGCCGGAAGAGAAGCTGAAGGCCATATTGGGGTTCATGGATTTC
Source organism: Paenibacillus residui (assembly GCF_042677205.1). NCBI lineage: Bacteria > Bacillati > Bacillota > Bacilli > Caryophanales > Paenibacillaceae > Paenibacillus > Paenibacillus residui. Next base: position 171,271 of record NZ_JBHTIU010000012.1, on the reverse strand, counting down.
GGATACAGCCAGGAAGGCTCGGATTTGGCCACCTACGGTATCCCCGATGTACATTACAAGATGGAGAACGGCCAACGAATCCCGACCGAGCAAGCCAAGAAAGATCTGGTGGCGGATGCGATGCACTATTTCTTCCATCCGCTCGGCGATGAAATCGTCTTGGGAGATCCTTCGACAACTACCCCGGAAATATTCGAACGGAATGTTCAGATTCTGGAAGAGAGGAAGAAAGTGAAGGTGGATTATCCGTCCCTGGGCCTGGTATCCGATGCGAATACGAAATTAATGCCGGATATCAAGCAGAAGGTGGACGACATGAGAACGAAAGTCGTCCTGGGACAGGTCACGATTGAAGCCTATGATGAATTCATCGAGAAGCTAAAGCAGGATGCCGATCTGCAGAAGATCGTGAAAGAGATGAACGAAGCTTATCAGCAAAAGCTGGCCAGCCAGTAATGAAAGAGAGGCCGGGCTTTCCAATCGGGAAGGCCGGGCCTTTTGCTTTGTCTATGAAATAGGACAGACACTAGGAGGAATGCCGTTTGCGGAATTGGCCGGCGTCATTCCTTCACCTTTCTTGAACAGGCGGATCAGGTGGGAAGGCTGGTACCGCAGCATTTCCGCGATATCGTTTATTTTCAGATCGGTCTTAAGGAGCAGCTCCTTGCATTTATCTATTCTCAGCCTCGTAACGTAATCGACGTAATTTTCTCCGGTGATTTGCTTGAAGGCCCGGCTTAATTTATACGGGCTCATTTGCATTTGTTCCGCATACCCCTCCAGGGAGATATCTGACTGAACCTCCTCCCGGATTCGTAGAAGCAGTTGATCGATGGCGGCTTTCAGTTCCGGGTCGCAGGACGGAGACAGAGATTGAATAAAAGGGGCCACCAGCTTGTTTCGGAACCAGTCAAGCATTTCCCCGGGCTCTCTGATCGCTTGCAGCTGCTCATACAAATCTTCACCTTGATACAGGATATACGGATTTGCTCCGGACTTAAGGACAGCGTCCCACATGCTTCCTAACAGCTTCATCATGCCTTGATGGACGATGAGCTCGGTGCTGGATTCTTTCTGCAGGGCCTGCATAAACCGGGAAATCCGCTCAAGCGTCTCTTCTTCCATTCCGATGCTGAAGGCGTGGACGATCTCCCTCTCCAATTCAAAAGGAAAACGGACCGGCTGATGTCCGGCCAAGAGGAAATCATCCATATCGATCAGCTGGTTGCAAGGATCGATTTCCCGGTAACGAAGGGCCTGCCGCGTTTGTGCGGCCAACTCGGGAAGCTCCCCGATATGGCGGGACGTTCTGCTGATTACAATCGTCACATTCATCCGGAGGACCTTATTCAAGGCGGAGATGAAGTCGTTGGCCAATTTGGTCAGCTTTTCCTTGATTTCAATGGGATCTGTCGAACCGTCGACGATCAGGAACAGACCGATGGACAAATCTTGAAAGTTAATGACATGAAACAGTTCCCGGGAGGAGGAGCATAATTCCTCGATAATATTCGCTGCAGCGAAGGAAATTAGCTGCTTGTCCTTCTCGGAGGCCGCATCATAGCTGGACATTCCGGAGAGCTGTACAGCGACGTAAGCGAATTGTTTGTTCTCGGTGTCCCAATCCAGCTCTTTCATTTTGCCGGCCAATTCCTTGTCGCTTAAGTAGTATAAGTGGCCTTCCAGAAGCTGCAGCATAAACCCTTCCCTCAGACTGGGTATGGACTGCTTGACCTTGCGGTAAAGCTGCTCGCTCTGTTCCAGCTGCCGCTGCCATTGCCGTTCGATGTAGGCCAATTCATCGTTGGCTACGGGTTCCCCGTCCTTGAATTACTGAAATACTTTGGTCAGCCTTCGGATCGGATGGTAGATTCTTCGCGAGGCGAACCAGGACAGCAGCAAGGCCATAAACAGGCCGAAGGTGCTTACCAGAAGGATCGTCCTCACCATGGCGGATACAGGGGCCATGATTTGGGAGAGCGGGGTAGCCGAAATATAAGTAAATTCATCCCCAAGCCTGGATAGCTTGCCGTAAGAGACGGAGAAGCTCTCTCCCTGCCATTCATAAACGAACGTATTCTCGAGGAGATTATCGTTTCGCACGTAGTCTCGTAACTCCTCTTCCAGCCCGCGAATTCCTTCCGTATTGGAGGAATCCGTGACCTGCCGGTCTTGGTGGTCCATAAGAAAAGCGACGCCCGCACCGGAAGTCAACTTCTGTACCATGTTATTCAGAGCCGACTGATTAATATAGATGATGAATGCGCCATAAGCTTCCTTCTGAGTCCCTCCCGGAAGCTTGATGATAACTCCATGACGAGCCATATCCGGCAGGTGAACGGGATGAATGGAATGAATCCAATAAATTCCTTTATTCGGGTCCAACAAGGATTGGAAAAGCTTCCGCTCCGCTTCATCGGACAACGTCCGGACGCCGGAATCGTCTCCGATGACTTTGTTGGAATCCTTGAGATATAAAGCGACTGAGCTGATAAGAGGGTTGGAGTTCTGCATCAAGGCTAACGAACGAAGCAGCTCGTCCGTTCTCTGGAATTGCTGGTGAAAGTCGATCTCCGTCAGCGATATGTCAAAGCCCGGATTGAACCCGAGCTGGGCGGAATATAGCTCCAAATGCGACAAGTAGTCATCCAGCCTCTGGATGGATTGCTTGAGCTGGATTTGATGTGCCTTGTTCAATTCGTTAACGATCCGATCACTGCCGGTGTAGTAGAGACCGATACTGATCAGGGTCACGGGCAGGCAGGTAATGATGAGGACAAGAATTAAGCTTTTTCGGTAAAAGCTCCCCTTAACCATTCCAAGATTGATCATAAATAAAGCTTCACACCTCTCCCGAAAAATCGGAACAATATTTCTAGTATACCAACATTTCATTATTTGTGAAAAGGCTTTCTTTGACCTTTGCGCTGTGCAGCTGTTGTCGGTAATCCTTGAGCTTTAGTATATAGAAACCTCCGGGATTATATTGACGGCGAAAACATTGGACCGGATTAACGTAGGATAGAAGCTTTAATTGTCAAACGGATTAGTTTGGTTGAAGTCTCATTCTCCTGCATTTGCAAAAGATAATCAAATACCGATATTTCAGATGAAAATACACGGCTTTTATGATAGGATAAAAGAAAATCATAAGAAGAGGATGGGGAAGCAAATGGCAAGAACGAAAATAGAGCATGTTGGATTAATGGTGGCCGATATGGACAAGTCCATTTCTTTTTACGAGGAAGTGGTTGGTCTGCGGCTGAAAGGGAAATTGGATCACTCCAACGGGGTATTGAAGCTGGCTTTTCTCGGATTTAATGTCGACGGGGAAACGGAGATCGAGCTGATTGAAGGATATAATGCCGGGCTGCCGCAGGAAGGGAAGGTCCATCATTTAGCCTTCACCGTAGACAGCATAGAAGAGGAGTTTGCCAGAATCAAGAGTCTGGAGCATGTAAAGTTGATTGATCAGGAGATTACGACACTGCCCAACGGTTCGAAATATTTCTTCTTCCACGGACCGGACGGGGAATGGATTGAATTTTTCGAGCCGGGACGTTAAGAACGCTCAATTCGTCCAGCATGTGAGCACGCAGGCCTTGTACGATCTATAGATAATTCGCAGCCGCCCTTGGTAAAAATCCGAGGGCGGTTTTTAACCACATTAGAAAGTTTAAGTTGATTAAAGCATTAAAATGGAACAAAATTTCTAATTGGCATAAAAAGCTTCCTCTAATACCGGGTTATTCGTCTTCGAAGAGGCTCCGTTAGGAGCTTTTTTTACCACATTAGAAAGTTTAAGTTGATTAAAGCATTAAAATGGAACAAAATTTCTAATTGGCATAAAAAGCTTCCTCTAATACCGGGTTATTCGTCTTCGAAGAGGCTCCGTTAGGAGCTTTTTTTACTATTGACAATAATGTGTACTATACCGATAATACACATAAGAGAGAAGGCAGGTGAGCCTCGTGTGCTGAATTTCCATGATCTAAAGCTCAATAACAAAGAGCCTGTATATATCCAGATTGCCTTGTATGTCAAGAGACAAATCCTGCTGAAAAGAGCCGCCACCGGTGATAAACTGCCGTCGAGGCGGGAATTGGCGGCACAGCTTAATGTTAACCCCAATACCGTACAGAAGGCCTTTCGACTGATGGAAGAGGAAGGCTATGTGCATACAAGCGGCAATCAGGGCAGCATTATTTACGTGGATTCGGCCATCGCTGCCTCCATTGAAGAAGAGCTGACCCGCCAGATGGTCAGGGAATTTATTGCCTCGGCCAAAGAGATTGACCTATCATTCAAGAAGGTGATCGATCTCATCAGCGATCTTTGGGAACAAGATTAATTTTGGTTAAAGTGTACTAGTTGATTAATACAACTGGGGGTTGGAGTATGAAAGGATTCTATCGATTATTGAATTATGAGTTTTCAACGATGCTCCGGGCTGTTTTGCTGCTTTGTCTGGGCACCCTTATATCGCCGCTGTTGTTTCTGAATACAGCCATCCGGGATTTGAGCATTTATTCCGTTCATGAGCGGTTTGAAGATTTATATGTTTCATCGGGCTGTGTCATTGTCTTTTTGATTTATTTGGTGACCTTATTCGCCTTTTTTGTGAAATCCGTATACGCCAACTATTGGGGGAGCAAAAGCATCTATACTTTACTCACTCTTCCGGTAAGACGGGAAACAGTTTATTTTAGCAAATTGCTGGCTTTTGCGATTGGTCTTGCTATTCTGCTTTCGGTGCAGATCTTCAGCGTGTGGCTGGGATACGGCTGGGTCGCCTCCAAGCTGAAGCATTTGAACGAGGGGCAATTTCTAATGGCGAACGGCTTATTTCTGGCCTTCATCCGCTCAGAATTTCTACGAATCCTCCTCCCCATGAATATAAGCGGGCTGCTGTCATCGGCCAGCCTTTGGATAACCGTTCTAACCGGAATTTACTATGCGGTTTTGTGTGAGCGCAGTAAGCGCTATTGGGGATTTGTTCCGATAGCGGCGGCTATTGTGGTATTGATTTATGTCATTAATCACCGGTTAGCCCCGCCTGCTTATTACGGCATCCACCACGATCTCTACCTGCCCAGCATCCTCTTGCTTTCTTTAAGCGGTTTTTTCATGTGGCACAGCATTCGATTAATTCAAAAAGGCGCCATCGCGTAGGAAGGGGAGATTATGTTGGATCGCTTAAGGAAGCATTTAGCCATTCCGCTGCTCATTATCGCTTTAGCGCTGATTGGGGGAATGTTTGCAAAGCTGTATTTGTCCAAGGACGAGGGGACATTTTACTTGCAGGACCTGTACGGCGACCGCTCCGCTCTTGAGGGCGTAACGATTAGCGGGGACCTGCGGGACGGGTATCACCGGACACATTTTTCTATTCGTGGAAGTCAGGTCGTAACTGCTACCGATTTTTATGAGAAAAACCCGGGAGGATTCTCGCATAGACATTCAGTCGGTGCAGCAAAAACCATTGATGGTATACAGCATGAGGCAAGACCCTCATTTGTGGGTGAGTATGATTTCGATATCACCTATCAGGATAGAAGGAATCCTAAACATATGATCACAGGTACGGGCTATGTAAAAACAGGTTTAGCCTTTCACGATCCAAGCAAGAGCACGAATAACGACATGATTATGGATTATACGGATACCGAAATGATCACGGGGACGAATACGAACACCGGGTCTGGAACGACGGGGGCTGGGAGTACTAATGTTTCGTCCAGGCAGTACTTCTTCGCGAATGACCTCAATTACGGGATTACAAGAATTGGTGACAAAGTCTACTTTACAGTGCCCACTACAAGTGGATATACGGGAATGAACGGGATATATGAGATTACGGATTTTTCTGTTGGAGGATTCCTGCGTCCCGCTGAAAAAGCTGCTCGAGAGCTGGTGGCTATCGATCTGGATAACAATGGGAAAGAAGGGGCCCCCAAGGTTGAAGTGCTTGGATTGGAGGCGGTCGGCGATAAATTGGTGCTGATCCTGTCCGAAGATAACAAACTGACGCTTCGGGGGTTCGACAGCCATAGTGGAGCAGATCTGGGCAAAGTCACAATGGAGGATATCGCAATCGGGGGGCGGGAAAATGTAAAGGATCCGTCTGATTCCAAGGAAGAGACGCATTATGCCGCTTATGAAGCTTTTATCGATCATGATGTGCAAGTGATTAATCTGATATTCAGCAGAGGGCCTGCGGAGCCCGATGAAGTGAAAACTACGATGCTGAGCTTTGATTTGTCCGACGGAGTCATGTTAATCGGCACGGTTAAGGAGAGCTATCCGAGAGAGGAAATCGACCGTTTCTATGATACGACTCTGATCAGCCACCGACAGGGCAAGCTTTATGTAGTGAAAACGTTGAGGGACAGTGAAGAAAAGAGTCAAATACCTTATGATATTGTACGTCCTAAACATCTCATGATCTATGTTTATGAGAATGCAAAGCTGGTTTATAAGGGTGAACTGGTGACAGATATGAATGATGATGTCATCCATGTCCGTAATTTGCCTCCTTCGACCGGAGGATTCGGATATGATGAGGTCAGATACAGAAATTTCGATAACGTTCGCATCGGGCAGGGGGGAGAAGCATGATTGAGATGAAGTTCGTTACCAAGCGATATGCCGGAGGCCATTACGGATTGTATTGGGAAAGCGCAACGATCCCTACTGGAGAAATCGTAGGAATATTAGGGGAGAACGGCAGCGGCAAAACAACCCTGCTCAAAGCGATCATGGGAATTGGAGACATTGAGAACGGTGAAATCCGGATTGACGGGCTTCCGGTCACGCAGCAATATGAGAAGATGGCTTTTATTACTGAAGAAGGAAGCTTCCTTCCTGATTTGACTCCCTATGAATACGGCCAGTTTTTGGCGGATTTTTTTCCTCGATTCGATTGGGAACGGTATAACAAGCTCTTGAAGTTTTTTAACATCGAGAGCCACGGACAGATCAAGAAGTTTTCCAAAGGACAGAAGTCCAAGCTGGAGATCTGCGCCGGTTTTTCCAAAGGGGCCAAGTACATTCTGATGGATGAGCCCTTTCTCGGCAAGGATATGTTTACCCGGCGGGATTTTTTGAAGCTGATGGTTTCCAGCCTGAAAGGGGACGAAACGATCCTTCTAACGACTCATATTATTGATGAAATCGAAAATGTGCTGGACCGGGCCATCATTCTTCGCTACGGGCGGGTGAAGGCCGACTTTTATATTGACGACATTCGGGAGGAAGGCAGAACCTTGGCCGATGTTATGGCCGAAATAACAGGATATGAGGAGAACCAATATAAGGAGATATTTGATTAGGGGAATTTCTCGATGTTTCATAAGGAGGTGAATGTTAAGAGTTAGTTGGTGATTGGATTGCTGCTTGTATCCTCGGTAGCAATGACAGCCTGTGAGAGCAACCCAAATACAAATAAGCGCGAAGCAATCGTCTCCATGCTACTTGAAGGCGCTTCTTCAATATGAATTCTCCCAGGTTGAAAACTTATTGGAAGAATGGGCGAAAATGTTCTCAATCAAATGCTGGACGATGTATTGGAAGGATGGCATCTATACAGATATCCCCAGGGGAGAGATCGCAAGTTGAATCGACTTCTCCTTCAAAAGGGCGGCGATCCTAACGCAGTAGACAGCAACGATGCCTTATTCAAGGTGGGAACGGCAGAAGTGTTATATTTTCATGTCAAGAGCTCGGATGGTGCGACATTGTTACTTAATGCGATTGGTGCACGATATAGGGAGATGGTTCAATATTTACTAGAGCAAGGTATGGATCCGAATGAAAAGGGGTGGGCTCAGGAAGGGGAGCCGATGACTTCACTGCATTTCGTCATTAATTTCGACGAGGAACACCATATTATAAAGATGCTGCTCGATCATCCCGAGATTGACTTGCTCTCAAAGAACCAGCTCGAAATGACCCCATTAGAGTTGGCGCAGCGACAAGGAATGACCAAAGTCATCGAAATGATTGAGGAAAACTCGGTGAGTCTTCTTGATTTATAATAAACTGTAAATAATCATTGATCACACATCACCACTTGCAGTTAGCAAAATTTAATCAATGTCAAAATAAATCAAGTGACAACACGTTTTGTTTGTAGTACAATACAGTGGAATATGGCCAGCACGATTAGTTTATCACTACGTCCAAAAAAATTTGGTATGGGAGTGGTAAGCTTGAACAATAAAAGTAATAAGAAGAAAAGCAGTAATAAGGATAGAACCAGCGACAGTTTTGTCAAAGGGATTCTTGGGTACCTGATTATTATACTATTTCTGGTTCTGCTTATTAAAATTTTTAGTAAGTGATGCATGTAGGAACGAGTGTCATGCGATTCGCAAAATGATGTAGATAAACTAATCGTGGTGAGCCATTCAAGTGAATGGCTCACCACGATAAAAAATAAAATAATAAAAAGGGATCAAAACCGCAACCTGTTCTTGACGAAACGGCCCTCTGAAATTGGTGATTCTGCATAGCTGCTTTGCCATGCCAGACTAGAATATGGTGCAAATCCGCACCACATGTTTGGGATTGTATCCATTTTATTTTTATAATTAGGGTGCGAAAATGCTCCCTGTTCACAACGTTTTTCGTAAACTAATGATTTCGTTGAGGTGCTTTTGCACTTTATCGCACTACAATCTCTCAAACCTCTAATTAGTTTAGCGGAAATGGGAATCTAAGCACTCATTATGGTTTGATCGAAAAAAGAACCTTCAAATTTGAAAGTTCTTTTTTGATTTTCCAAGGAGTTAATGAAACTGAAGAAAGTGATGTCTTTTCTCATAGTTGGGTTGATCATCGCGGGATTATTATTGGCTATAAAAACTCCTTTGTTAGCATGAACAAGGTGATAATTTGAATTAAACGCCGGCAGGTCAATTTTTAAATACGATAGTTGACATTAATTTCCGTTTGTTTTATAGTAAAAAGTAACCTATTACCATTAAGATATATTATTTGAAAATATAGGCTCATTTCGAGACGGAAGCACCGTCCTTATGCTTTAGCAAGCATAGGGGCGGTGTTTGTTTTTTTACTGTGGCCAGAAAGGAAGAGGAGAAGAATGAACACGTGCGAGCCCATGCTCACCGGACAATTATTGGCGGGGCGTTATCGGATTCTGTCCGTCATCGGCAGAGGGGGGATGAGCAACGTTTATTTGGCGGAAGATACGAAGCTTCCGGGCAAACGCTGGGCTGTCAAGGAATCGCGGAAGCATTCCGGGCATAAGAAGCTGTTTCATGAGGAAGCGGCCCTGCTAATCCGTTTAGACCACCCGTTTTTACCCAAGATCGTCGATTTTTTCCCGCCGAATGAGGAAGGCTTAAGCTATTTGGTGACCGATTATATTCATGGGGAAACCCTTCAGCAGAGATTTCAACGAGTGGGAGCTCTGCCCTATAACGATGTGATCAAATATGCGGTTCAGCTTTGCGAGCTGTTCGATTATTTGCATCATTTTAAGCCACGCCCCATCATATACCGTGATTTGAAGCCCAGCAATGTAATGATCGATGAGCAGAATAACGTTCGCTTGATTGACTTTGGCATTGCCCGTAAATATAATGCCGAGCGTACGGCCGATACGATTCAGCTTGGTACGATTGGATTTGCTGCGCCGGAGCAGTTTTTGAATCGCCAGACAGACGAGAGGACGGATTTATATACGCTGGGTGCGATGATGTACTATCTGCTGAGCGGGGGAAGATATTACAGCATCGATGCCCGCGACCGCGCGGTGAGGGAACTGCCCAAGAATTTGCCCGCATCATTGACGCATGTCATGTTTCGGCTGCTGGCAGACCAGCCAGATGAACGAATTCAGACCGCGTTAGAGGTTAAGCGTCTGCTTCAGGAAGGGATGGAGCTTCCGGATAACCAGCGGCCGATGAACGGTCATTCGCCGGGCGACAAGCATCCCGACAAGCGTAAGCTTGTCGTCATCGGGGGACTTTATCCCGGTGCCGGAGCCACCTTCGTCGCGGTTTCTCTGGCCCGACTGCTGCACGACAGCAAGATCCCCCACGCTCTTATTGAGCACTCGGGCAATTCGCCCGAGCTTCATTCCCTTCTGTTCGGAGAGCGAAATGCACCGCCGGAATATCGTTACTACACACAGCAGGACTTCATGACCGAACGCTCGACCGGAATGCGCTGGCAGGACGGATACACCGAGTGGCTGCCGCTTCCTCCAGAGCGTATGTCGGAGAGAGTGTGGACGGCGGATCACTATTTCCGGCTGCTGTACTTACTGGACTATCCGGCTGTCCTCCTCGATGTTTCCAGCCAGTGGGGCGACCCTACGGTTCAAGAAATGTGCAGGGAGGCCGATCATGTGATCATTGTCGCAGACCCTTATCCTTCCAAATTAAATATGCCGCAAACCCAGGCTTCCCTTCGCTTCATAAGCGGCCTTTCGAATAAAGAAGTCCATTGGATTGCCAATCGTGATGAGTCTTTCTCAGGCCGAAGAGAGTGGTTGGGCACGTTTCCGCGGCAGCCGGTTTGTCTTCCCGCTTATGCGGGGAAACATCTTCTGGACTCTCACTGGAAGGGGAGGATAGCACAGGATCATCCGGGTATACTTGATTCGTTAAGGCAGCATTGCGGGTCTCTTGTATCCGCTATCTGCCATCCAGGAGACAGGAGCGAACGAAAGCTCGGCAAATGGCTGGTCAAATGGTTTAAATAAATTTATGTAAATATATTGAATAGTTATCATTTTATGGTATAATTCTAATAGATTTCATTTTCAAGCGGAAGCACCGCAGAGCAAATTGATTTTGCTTTGTGGTGCTTCTTTTTTTGTCGGAAGGGAGAGATGAATAATCGGAAAAGAGATGAGATTAGCGGTCGGGATTGCTGTGTTGTCTCTCTTGCTGATCGCCGGCGGGGCGCTGCAAATGGCCGGATTACTGTCGTAGTAAAGCGGGAAGGAGGAAGAAATATGGAGAAAAGACGAATTGCAATTCTGGATAACGATCTCGCTTATACTAATATGCTGCTTAACTATGTACGAACATCGGAATACAGGACCAAGATGATCGTTAAAATCTTTACAGAACCCGGCATGCTGGAGGAGCCGGACAGCTTTGATCTGATTCTGGCCGGTTCGGACCTCTTGCCCGAACAAATACCGTCCGCAATACCGGTAGCCAGCCTCGTAGACGAACCGGTTCCGGCGGATAATGCCGAGCTGAAGATTTATCGGTTTCAGCCGCTTAATCAACTGTTTTCACAGTTAACAGCGATCATGATGGAACGGCCCAATCCGTGGCGGTTGACCGGCGGCGAGGAAGCCGAACCGAGCTTGATTTCGGTTTATTCCGCTGTCGGGGGCAGCGGCAAGACCGCTTTGGCTGTCCATTTGGCCGCGACTCTGGCATTTCAGGGCTCCAAAGTATTCTATTTGAGTCTGGAGACAGTTCGCTCCATTCCATACTTTCCCCGGCAGCCGGAGAAGCGTTCGTTCGAACGGATGCTCTATTATTTGCAGGCGGAGTCTCCTTACATTCAATCCAAGCTGGAGCAGTATAAAAGTATTGATCCTGTAAGCAAGGTGGAATATCTGGACCCTTGCGAGAGCATGGAAGAGATGGAAGGCATGACGGAACAGGACACGCAGAGGCTGCTCTGGCTTCTGAAGCAATCGGATTACGATTACGTCATTATTGATGGAGATTCCGCCATGCACACAAGGGCTATGGCAAGCCTGATGGCGAGCGATCGAATTTTGTGGCTGATTGAAGATGAACTCAATCATTTAACGAAAACTAAGCAGGTGTATGAGCGTTTTCGGTTGGGAGCCGGCAAATCCGTAACAGAAGGGAAGCTGCCCGAGGTTTTGTTCATTCTTAACAAATATACGGGAAGTCTGGTTAACGACATCGGCGGCTTTGGATTTCCATTATTCGGGCATTTGCCGTTCGTTCCGGATTGGAGCAGCCTGCACTCCGCCTCTCAGTTGTTTGCGGACAACAGCTATCGCGTTCAATTGATGAGATGGTTGACGAAGCTGGCGCCGGAAGCAAGAGGGGAGGAGATGACCTGCTGATCGAGGAGGAACTGATTCGGAAGCTCCGTCTGTCTATCGCTGAACAATTGGATTATTCGGAGGCCAAATCGGATGATGAATTAATAGAAATGATTGAAGAGGAAGTCTTCTCCTCCGAGTGCTGCACCGGCTGGACAGCACGGCAGAAGGCGTACGCTGTCAGACGATTATTTCATTCGTTTCGCGGATTGGATGTCCTGCAGCCCCTGATTGATGACCGTTCCATCTCGGAAATCATGATAAACAGCCATCAAGAGATCTTTATCGAAAGGGCGGGAGAGGTCCTCCCTTATCCTACAGTGTTCGAGGATCCTCAGAAGCTGGAGGATATCATTCAGTCTATCGTTTCCAAAGTAAATCGTGTCGTGAATGAAGCGTCTCCTATCGTAGATGCGAGATTGGCGGACGGGTCGCGGGTCAATGTCGTTCTGCCGCCCATTGCGCTGAAAGGACCGACGATGACCATCCGGAAATTTCCCGACAAGCCCATGTCCATGAAGGAACTGGTTGACAAGGAGGCATTGACCGAAGAGGCGGCTGGTTTGCTGGAGCAGCTCGTCAAAGCGAAATACAACATTTTCATAGGGGGAGGAACAGGTTCGGGCAAGACGACCTTCCTGAATGCCCTGTCTGATTTTATCCCTGCCGATGAACGGATTATTACGATAGAGGATTCGGCAGAGCTGCAAATAAGGAATGTGCCTAACCTGGTAAGCTTGGAAACGAGAAACGCGAATACCGAAGGCAAGGGTGAAATTACGATTCGCGACTTGATTCGGGCATCCCTCCGCATGAGGCCTAACCGGATCATTGTGGGAGAAGTACGGGGGGCGGAAGCTCTGGACATGCTGCAGGCGATGAACACCGGGCATGAAGGCTCGATCTCTACCGGCCATTCCAATTCCACCGCCGATATGATCAGCCGTTTGGAAACGATGGTGCTGAGCGGGGCGGAGCTGCCGCTAGATGTTGTACGGAAGCAGATCGCTTCGGCCATTGATATCATGATTCACTTGACCCGATTGCGCGATAAATCCAGGCGGGTAACGGAAATATCGGAGGTAATCGGAATGCGGGGAGGGGAGGTGCACTTGCAGCCGCTGTTTATTTTTCGGGAAGAAGGCACACAGCAGGGCAAGATCATAGGCAAGCTGCAGCCTACGGAGCATAAGCTTACCCGAACGGATAAGCTGCACGCAGCAGGATTTTAAGAAGAAGGTGGTGTGAGCGATCATCATCATAGCCTGTGCCGCAGGGATAGGATTGTTCGTATGGGGACTGCTCTCTTTGTTGGAGCGCACCCGCAAGTCCAAACAGGGGGACATATCTCAGTTCAAAGTGTCGAGGGCGGAAACGGTCATAGATTACTCGGTGTACCGGTTATCCGTACAAGAGAGGGTTATGGCGGTTGTCGTAGCAAGCGGGAGTCTTTATGCTGTCGGATATCTTTTTTACAAGCAGCCGTTAATCTCTCTCATTATGGCGGCACTCGGATTATTCTATCCGAAATGGATATCCAGGAAAAAGATGATTAAACGCAAAGCGGAGCTTAATGATCAATTCCGGCAGGCCCTTTTTTCATTGTCCTCATCGCTAACAGCCGGAAAATCGGTGGAAAGCGGTTTGGCGGAGGCGGTTAACGATTTAAAAACCCTGTATTCCAATCCTAATACCTATATTATTGCAGAGTTCGATCGGATGAACAGAAAAATCCAGAACGGCGAGACGATTGAAGCCGTGCTGAGAGAATTTGATGAAAGAGCCGATCTCGAAGATATTCATAATTTCGTAGACGTTTTCGTTACCTGTAAAAGATCGGGAGGAAATTTAATCGAAGTCGTCCGCAGAACCGCGAACATAATCGGTGAGAAAATCGAAATTCAGCAAGAAATAGCGGTGCTGATCGCGCAAAAGAAGTTCGAATCGGCGATTCTGAGCGCTGCCCCGTTGGCTGTTATCGGTTTGCTGACGATCAGCTCACCGGATTATATGGCTCCGCTATATTCGGGTTTAACCGGACCGCTTATTATGACGCTATGTTTAGTACTGCTGTTAGGCTGTCACTGGCTTGTCAAAAAAATAATGGATATCAAGGTTTAGGGGAGATGAATTTGGAGGAGACACCTAGCAACTCTTCAATATACAAATGGCTAATGCCTCTTGCGATGAAAGTGGTGACCAAATCGGGACTGATGGAAAGGATGCCCGCCTTCGTCACCAAGCTGCATTTAATGATGGTCTCCTGCTATGGGCGGAGAGCGACAATGGAAATGACCAAACAATTCATCGCAAGGATGATTACGAGCGGAATACTGGTATTTATGCTGACACTCTTGCTGGCTGCTGTAACGGGAGAATGGTTATCGGTTTCGCTGTGCGGACTGCTGCTTGCTGTATTGGCGCCTTGGATAGAAGTGCGCGGTTTAAGTAAGCGAATAAGGCTGCAGAAGAGAAGCATGCTTATTGAGCTTCCGGAATTTCTGAATAAGCTCACCTTGCTGGTCAATGCCGGGGAGACGGTACAGGCGGCGATCATCCGCTGTGTAGATTCCCGCCGGGAAGAGGAATTATCTCCGCTCTTCCGGGAATTATCGATCATGTCCAACGAATTAAAGAATAACCGTTCTTTTGCCAGGGCAATGGAGGAATTGAGCAAGCGGTGCGCTCTTCCCGAAATATCGTTATTTACGACGACTGTGCTGCTTAATTATCGAAGAGGCGGAGACGACTTTGTTGTTGCCCTAAGAGAATTGACGAGAAACCTTTGGGAGAAGCGCAAAGCGCTGGCAAGAACTATGGGCGAGGAAGCTTCTTCCAAGCTTGTGTTTCCGATGGTCATTACTTTCGGAATAGTCATGGTCATCGTTGCCACTCCTGCCATATTAATCATGGGCTAGGTGCAGAATCACGGATGAGACCGAACCGGCCATGCCTTTCAATAACGGCCTAACAGAAGTGAAGTCGATATTTGCAAAACTCAGTATATGAAAATAGAAAATTGGAGGAAAAACTATGCGGAACCTGAAGCAAGCTATTATTCGTTTTTGGCAGGATGAGGAAGGGTTAGGAACGCTTGAGATTTTATTGATTCTGGCGGTGATCGTCATTGTGGCAGTAGCTTTCAGGAAGTGGATTTTTCAGTGGGTGGAAAGCTTGTTTAACAAAGCGGATAAAGAAATTAACGTCCACACCGGTGATGATACGGGCAATATCATGCCTAAAGGAAAATAAGCCGATGCGGAACGTAACGCAAGGGAGAAGGCTGCGGCGTTTCTGCCTGAGTGAGGCCGGAAGCTTTACTATAGAGGCTTCTTTAGTGCTTCCGGTGATCTTTCTATGCACGATCGCCATTCTGTTCTTCGCGCTGTTTATGTACCAGAAGGCGGTATTGTTCCATACGGCGGCAGTCAGTGCGGATCGAACGGCGGCTCATTGGGACAATTCGTATAAAGATCCGGTGACCGGATCATACCCCTTGGACAAGAATGACGGGCTGTACTGGAGAGTTTTTAACGATCAGGCGTCAGACTTGCTGGGAATCATCGGATTGGGTAATCCGGCAGTCGTCGAGCTGCCTCAATCAGGAACGCAGCCTTCCGGGTCCGGCCCGAATAAGAAGCTTTTACAGGCGGCTCAACAACTTCCCGTCTCCTTGGAGGGTCAGTTAAGCTATTCGAACCACGGTCTCGACCGCACCGTGCAGATCAAGCTTAACCAGTTTTTGGGTATTCCTTCTTTAGTTCAAGACTGGTTTGCCATGGACCAGGCGGCGGGAGAGTCGGTCGCACAAGTGACGGATCCCGTGGAATGGATTCGCGCGGTAGATTTAACCAAGTCCTATCTAAGCAGGATTAAGGGTAAAGCTCCTGCAACAGATGTGAAGAAAACATGGCTGGAGAGTGTTTCGGACCCGCCGGAAGTAATCATTCGCTCAGAAAAAGAAGCAAGTGAATATTTACGGAATTTCGTCAATGGGAAGTCGGTAGAAATCGAAACTCATACGGTGGGCCAGTATAGGATAATAGATGCACTAGATCGGGATGGCGTTGCTCATGAAGCGAAGTATACAATCAACTCCAAAAATGTTAAGGATCAAATAAAAAAGGATGTCGAACTTATGAAAAGGGGAGAAGTGAAGGGGGTAGTGTGGCATTTTTTCCGGCATGTCAAGACTGGAAAGACAGCCCTCACTCC
Source organism: Paenibacillus residui (assembly GCF_042677205.1). Classification (NCBI taxonomy): domain Bacteria; kingdom Bacillati; phylum Bacillota; class Bacilli; order Caryophanales; family Paenibacillaceae; genus Paenibacillus; species Paenibacillus residui. Next base: position 154,983 of record NZ_JBHTIU010000012.1, on the reverse strand, counting down.
ATCGCTCAGAAGAGAACTGGAACGGAATGGCATCGTTGTGATCGTCCATAACTGAAGGATGGAGGAATGGAATGAAGCTGAAGCGGTTTCTACGTACCAGTGACGGTTCTGTTTCCGTCTATTTGATCGTGATCATCGTACCAATTTTTCTGTTCCATGCCGTTCTGATCGATTTTGTCCGGGTTAAGCTTGCGGAAAGAGAGACGGAGGCCGCTCTTTGGGCCGCCAACCGCTCGATGTTTTCCCGCTTTGATCGAGAGCTGCAATCCTACGGATTATTCGGAATTGCGGGCAATGAGGAAGAAAGCAGGCAAGTATTTCAAACCGTACTGGATCACAATTTGACGGCTTCCAGCGAAGATTCTATTTTCAATTATTTGGATATCCGCTCCGAGCCGGAGGACAGTTATATACGGCCTCTATTTACACTAGCCAATCATGTCGTGTTTCGGCAGCAGATGCTGGAAGATATGAAGTATCAGGCCCCGATTGAATTTACGATGGAGCTTCTCGACCGGTTCAAAAACTCCGGCTTGACCAAGCAGTTAGCGCAAGCCGCTAAATTCCACGAGCATGCAAATATACTGGAGGAAAAAATAAAGCCATGGAATGAAGCATTGGAGGAGGCATGGGAAGCCGCACAGGACTTCATCGATAGGGGCAAACGGCTGCATCTGAAGTACAGCGGCACTTTGGGCGAGCTTCACGAACGGGCGGACCGCATTGGTCTAAATACAGCGGATAGTGTCAGACAGTCGATTCACGAGGTGGAGGAAGGGTTGGAGAAGGCCGAGGAAGCTTTGGATTCTTTGCAGCAATCTGCGGATTCGCTTGGCAGCACTATCGCCTTATTACTGATGAATCCCGAAGGGAACGCCGAGGCAATAAATTCGCTCTATCAATCCTTGCAATCTACGAAGAAATCCATTTCCGAAACTCAGCGGCAAATTTCCGAGTTTTTACAACGAAAATATGAACTGGAGGAGCTCTTGAAGGATATTTTGGCCTATACTGCTTTATTGGCATCTTTTCAAGTGTCGCTGGAGGAGGATTACGCCGGATTTGCCGAGCAGCATGAGCGCTTGTTGGAGAAGGTAGAGAATGCCAGAGTATTAAATGAGGAGCTCCGCGCGGAAAAGGAAAAGCTGAAGAGCAGCCTGGACAACGACTCATTCCAGGGCTATGACGTGCTGGACAAAATTCCGGTGTACTCCCTCGAATACTTCTCTATTTACAAAACAGAGTCAGCCAAAAGCCTGGCGCAGTTCTCCTGGCTGAAGGAAAAATGGCAATCTACTGTTTTTTTCATCGGGGATGACTACGGAGAAATCTCCAGACAGTTGGAGAAGATGCAAGAGCTGCTTGTCCGATTTGAAAGTGAGCAGGGAGAGAAAGAACGGGAACGTCAGGAGCGGATGAATCAGTTGGAGGTTAGCGATAAGGAACATAAACAGAAGCTCGGGGATGCTCTCAAGGAATTGAATTCTATGTTGGGCCAGTGCGGCATGTGGGGCAGCCAGGACCCTTATACAGCGTTATATCAGAGGCTCGAAGGGGATTCGAACGGGAACCCGGGGCTGTATTCTAAATATTATCAATATAATTCCGATCAACCCCCGGAGATGTCTGAGGTGTACGCGGCCGATCGCCCGGATCAAGCGATCAAGCAGGCTGTAAGCTTCTCGGAACGGATTTCGAATGTGCTTACCGGAATACGTGATGAGATCTATATGAACGAGTATGCATTAACGAAATTCAGTTATCGGACAGCCAAGCTGGAAGCGGGTAAAGGCGGGGTGCCGCCGGCTTCTCATGTGCCGTCTAAGCCGTTGGATCACCCTCTTGCAGATCAGGAAGCGGAGTATATTCTCTATGGAATGAATTCCTGTGCGTCCAATTATTCCGCAGCATATGGCGAGATGTTTGTATTTTTTATGGCGGTCCATATTGTCGAAGGACTTATGGATCCGAAGAAGAGTGTTTTAAATATCGGATCTCCCCTGCTTTTATTTACTGTCGTAGCTGCCCAGGCGGCCATTGAGGCAGTGCAGGATATGCAGAAGCTGGTGAAGGGTGAGGCGGTGCCCGTACTAAAGAAGGTGAAGTCATTAACCGTCTATTATAAAGATTTACTTAGGCTTTTTATGCTGCTCCATAGCAATGACAGTAAAATGATGTCTCGCATGCAGGCTTTAATCGAGTTGAACACGGGGAAGGATCTGACAGAAAGAACGACTTATTTGCAGGCAACCACTTCTTCAACCGTTCGAATCTGGTTTATGCCGGCAGCCATGAGGTTAATGAGTGATCTTGGCTTGCTGGATTGCGGCAATAAAAATAAACGATGCCAAATAACAAAGACAGCGGTGATGTCCTATTAAAGCATTTATTCGGAGGCTGACCCATTGTCAGGAAGGCGGAATAGCCTTGGAAGCGGCGATTGTCATGCCTGTCTTTCTGGTGTTCGCATTAGCGTTAAATATGTTTGTCCAGCTTTCCATTCTCGAGCTATCGTTGAAAACTGCAGTTACCGAATCTACTAAACAAATGGCTGCCTACATGTATCCGGTAGAACTGCTGTATGTGGAGGCCAGGGATAAGGCTTCGGGAACCAAGGCCGCTGCTGTGTGGCGTGATTTGGTGGAGAAGATCGGTCAGGCAAGGGATAAGCTCGTTCAGGCGGAGGAGTGGGTGGAAGACTACGCCGCTTTCTTGCCTGAATCCATCGTAAAGTGGGTGCAGTGGGAACAGACGATGAGAGAGGAGGGGGAAGAGATGGGCAAGGAAGCCTATCATCAATATTACAACAATACTTTAGCCCCCCTTATCTACGAAGCTTTTAAGCCGATTGTTCTGCACCATGCTAATCAGTCCGTTATTAAACCGGACCGCTTCCGCATTACGGATATGAAGTTTCCGACTCTAGGAGATCCGTCTAAGGCTTATTTGGGGATTGAAGCGGAAGTTGCCTTCAAGCTGCCCATTCCCTTCGTTAATAAAACGGTGTATTTACGCAAAAGAGCTTACGAGAGAATATGGACCGGGGCCTGAGGACAGGGCCCCGGCAATCGTGGAAAGGGGGAAGTCAATGGTACCATGGTCAGTTGCTTCCATACTTATGGCCGCTTCCTTCTATACAGATGCGACGCGGCATAAAATATCGAATTCCATCGTGCTGATAGGTTTGACCGCGGGATTCGGTTACTTTAGCTGGTCGGACGGCTGGTCCGGCTTTCTCTACTCTTTATCCGGAATGGGTGCCGGTTTTGCTTTAATGTTTTTGCTTTACCTGCTCAAGGCAATCGGGGCGGGGGATGTCAAGCTTTTTGCGGCTATAGGTGCACTAACGGGTGTGGAGTTTGTCTGTTATTTCCTCTTTTATTCCCTATTCTACGCCGGAATCATCGGTGTGGTCATCCTGCTGGTCCGCAAGCAGTGGGCGGCCAAGGCATCCGGTCTCGGTTTTCGCATCATTGATTTTATTATCCTGAAAAACCGGAAAGCAGTTAGGTTTACAGGCAAAGACGTTATTCGATATCCTTTTCTCTATGCCGCATTTCCGGGTTATTTAACAGCACTGTATGAGGTATTTAACCTATAGGATAGAAAGGAAGTGAATCATGACTACCTTGCTGTATGGTTTAAAATGTGAAATGGACAGACAGCATGGCTGTTATCTGGTTTTATCCGGGGAACCGCCGTTGACACCTGATGATGTTGTCCTGTTAGAGCACAAAATGCTGGAAACCTATACCGTTCCCCGGCAGCTTCCAATAGAATTTGAACAACAGAATCGAAAGATCCGGTTAAGATATGAAACCACCTCATTCATTCCGCTTTCGGAGGCAGTTAAGCAATCCAGACTTTCTGAACAGCAGTTCTATACGTTTCTGTATACGTTGGTTGCGGCTTTGGACGATTGCAAAATCTATATGCTTAGCGAAGACCGCTACGTACTTAAGGAAGAGTTTATCTACATCGGGCAGCGGCATGATGACATTCATTTGCTGTATCTGCCGCTTAAGGAATTATCCGGTAAAGGGAGTGCGCAAGAGGACTTGGTCCGCTTGGCAGATTATTTAGCGAAGCATACATACGTGGAGCAGAGCGAAAATTGGCGCAAGCTGCAAATGCTGCTTAGCGGCGGGCGATTCAGTTTGATGGAGTTGAAGTCCGTTCTGCTCGAAGCCATGGAACGACAGCTACTAGAGGAATCAAAGCCGAATGAAATCGAGCTCCCGGCTCCACAAATAACGGAAAACAGGAAAATTGATAGCCCTGTTGTGCCAGAAGACGATCTGAACTTCGGAACGGAGCGCGCTTTATCCACGTCGTCCGGCAAGCTGATTGTCCTGCTTGGTACGGTCTTTCTGATAGCGGTCTGGGCCTTCTATTGGACGGAACCGTCCGAAGGATTGTTGTATATCGGACTAGGGACCAGCCTGCTGCTGGTGGACGGAATTTATATTTTACACAAAATGGGCAGGCTATCCTTAACTTTCCGATCGAATAAACATCAGGAAGGCAAGGATGCAACAGTGGGCTCGGAGAGTGCAGCCGATATCATGGAGTCTTTCCGTTCAACCGCGTTAGAGCCGGCTGTACCTGGGTTCTCGCGGACCTTATCCAAAGAGAGCCATTGGGAGCATCGGGCTTCTTCGGGGATGGGAGCGGAACGGGAGGAGCTTACGTTTTCGAACGTAAGTCCGGGCGGAAATACGGCCGCTGTCTTGAATCATTCTTCGACTCTGACTGAACAAACTACACTGCTTGTACCGCAGGATGCGACGGTACTGCTTACGCCGGAAGGCATTGAAGCGATTTCGGGCCCGGCCAGACCTTATCTTGAGGTGAAAAGAGAGGACGAGACCGAGAAGGTGCCGATTTCAGACGATGTCTTCCGAATAGGGAGAAGCCAGGAAGCGGTCCATTACGTGGAGGATACGATCGGGGTCTCCAGAATTCATCTGGAAATCAGCCGCAGCGAGGAGCAGGAGGGCTATTTTGTTCAGGATTTGGGCTCGAAGAACGGCAGCTACTTAAATGAAGAACGGCTTATTCCATATCGGAAATATGCAGTGCAGGCAGAGGACCGAATCAAGATCGCCACCGTGGAGATGATCTTTAAAAATCCGTCATAAAACTGGGGCCATATCAATACCCCACGTGACGTAACCTTCGAAGCTTATTCCGTCCGCACTCCAACAGAGTCGGCGTCCAAACCTTCCTCTAAACGCGGTCGCTCTTCATGACTTTACTTCGATAAAGGTTTATACAGTACTTTGAAGGGAGTCCAGGAACTGAAGACGCCCGGCATTAGTAGAAGCTTTTTGTGACAGTAGGAATTACTGTAAAATATAAAGATTCCTATTGTAAAAAATCTGCCGTCTTTCCTGTCCGATTCAGTTGGTGTTATAATAAACCGACGGGTTAGACCGATGATTAGGAATAGACAGGAGATTTGGAATAGAGTATGAGCCTTTTGACAGTTGAAGATTTAAGTCATAGTTTTGGCGACCGGATGTTGTTCAAGAACGTTTCGTTCCGGCTGCTGGCGGGTGAGCACGTCGGATTGGTCGGTGCCAACGGGGTCGGGAAGTCGACGTTAATGAATATATTAACGGGTCAGCTTCTGAAGGATACGGGCAAGGCGGAGTGGACTCCGAATGTCCGTTACGGTTATTTGGATCAGCATACTAATCTGCAGCCAGGCAAGACGGTCCGCGATGTATTGAAAGAAGCTTTCCTTCCCCTATACGAGCAGGAGAAAGAGATGATGGCCATTACCGAGAAGATGGCCGATGCTTCACCTGAAGAGCTGGAACCCCTGCTTGAGCAGATGGGGGAAATTCAGGAAAGACTGGATCATAGCGGATTTTATATGCTTGATGTGAAAATCGAGGAGACCGCAAACGGCCTTGGCCTGGACGCGATCGGACTCGACCGGGATGTCGCCAGCCTGAGCGGAGGTCAAAGAACGAAGGTGCTTCTGGCCAAGCTGCTTCTGGAGCAGCCGACGGTGCTGCTGCTGGACGAGCCGACCAACTATTTGGATGTCGGTCATATTGAGTGGTTAACGTCCTATTTACAAGAATATCCGTATGCGTTTATCCTCATTTCCCATGATACGGAATTTATGAATAAGGTCGTTAATGTGATTTACCATCTGGAGTTCGCGAAATTAACCCGGTATTCGGCCAACTATGAGAAATTTCTGACGATGGCGGATATCAATAAGAGCCAGCATATCGAAGCCTACGAAAAGCAGCAGGAGTTTATTAAAAAGCAGGAGGATTTCATCCAAAGGAATAAGGCTAGATACTCCACCTCAGGCAGGGCGAAGAGCCGGCAGAAACAGCTTGACCGATTGGAGAAGATTGACCGTCCCGAGGAGGCGGCGAAGCCGGTTTTCACGATCAAGGAATCGAGGGCCAGCGGAAGAATCGTCTTCGAAGCGGAGGATCTGGAAATTGGTTATACCCGTCCTTTGCTGCCGAAGCTGAATGTGACCATCGAGCGCGGAGACAAGATCGCGATTGTCGGCAGCAACGGGGTAGGAAAGTCGACGCTTCTCAAGACCATTCTTGGCAAGATCGAGCCGTTATCCGGCAGGACCTTCACCGGAGACTATCTGTATCCGGCTTATTTCGAGCAGGAAGTGAAGCCGGGCAATCTAACACCGATCGACGATGTGTGGAACGAATTCTCGCATATGAACCAGCACGAGGTTCGGGCAGCCCTTGCACGGTGCGGTCTGAAGAACGAGCATATTACCCGGCCATTAAATATGCTTAGCGGAGGAGAGCAGGCCAAGGTCCGCTTGTGCAAATTGTTCATGCGGGAGAGCAACTGGATCCTCTTCGATGAGCCGACCAACCACCTTGATGTAGTGGCCAAGGCGGAGCTGCAAAGAGCCCTCAAGGAATACAAAGGCACGGTTCTGTTAGTCTGTCATGAGCCGGACTTCTATGAGAATTGGATTACGAAGGTCTGGAATGTGGAGGAATGGTCTCATCGTCAGGTCATTTCCTGATAACCTTCCGCTATATTTTCCGGCTTCGCGGCTGGGGCTGATCGCCAAGAGTTTAAGCTTCGTCGTGCAGCTTCGGTTTACGGGTTGAAGCAGCACGATGAAATTAACTATATTTTGAGAAGGAGCCATCGGTTATGATTACCCACATTGTATTTTTTAAATTGAAGGAAAGATCGGAAGCGGTAGTATCCGAAACAGTTAACGTCTTAAGAAATATGGAAGGAAAAATCCCGCAGCTGCGCTACATTGAAGTTGGTGTGGACGTTCTCCATACCGAGAGATCGTATGATATCGCCTTGATTACTAAGTTCGACACTCTTGACGATCTGCAGGCGTACCAGGTACATCCTGTCCACCAGGAAGTCATCCGGCATATGAACAACGTGAGGGAATCCTCCGTTGCAGTAGATTACGAGAGCTGATTGTTTGCCTAAGATTAGTATGAGGGAGCCGTTTTATAAGCGGCTCCTTTTTCTAGTTAGACGGCCAATCCGCTTGCACGGCACCATCAGAAAATGAATAATAGACGGATTTTCAAGGTAGAGCACGCTTTGCCTGGGAGGGGGATGATTACTACGGATGAGCCCGAATTAATGTTTCTGGTGATTTTGCATACTCTATTTAGCTGAAAAAATATATAGTGATTTGGGCATTGAAGAAACAAAAATTCACTTCCGACTTTCATTCAATATCCTCCCGGTCGATGCTTTGGACTGTTATCCCCTTTACTCAGAAAGGCGCAATTGCCGAGATTCTCAGCGGTCAACCGAGATAATAAGCTTCGACCCTATTTGCCTAATTTTAAAAATCATTTACGCCGGAATCTTGTCCCAGAAAGACACTGAGCCTAAGGGATAACAGTCAGAAGGTCAGTAAGAGCATCCGGTCCGTCACAAAAGAAACTGGGTCAAAGTGATAACGGCCAAAAGAACGGAGAAGGGCAACTATTCGCACAAAAGTACTGATTCAATGGGATAATAGTCAGAAGGTCAGTGAGAGCATCCGGTCCGGCACAAAAGAAACTGAGACAAAGGGATAACAGCCAAAAGAACGGAGAAGGGCAACTATTCGCACAAAAGGTACTGATTCAATGGGATAACAGTCAGAAGATCAGTAAGAGCATCCGGTCCGGCACAAAAGAAACTGAGACAAAGGGATAACAGCCAAAAGAACGGAGAAGGGCAACTATTCGCACAAAGGTACTGATTCAATGGGATAACAGTCAGAAGGTCAGTGAGAGCATCCGGTCCGGCACAAAAGAAACTGAGTCGAAGGGATAGCTGTCAGAAGGGCGGGGAGAAAAGAGAGTTGAGGCCCCGTCGGATATTGCAATAATTTTCAATAACCGATAAGCGAGGCCCAATCATGTGATTCCTGGGGTCCTATTACCACAGCTCGGGTTTGGCGACCATGAACCACATCATAAGCAGCATGAGAATGAGATATAGGATCAGGTTCAACCGCAGCTTCGCGGTCAGCGCTTCCTTATCCGCTTCGGGCTCCATAATTTTGCGCAGGGTGGGAGAGAAGGCCCGGGCGATAAAAAACAACGAGCCAAACATGACAACCAGCGTCATCACTACCCAAGAGGTCAGCCATGTCCAGTGAGTGATCCAAATAAGAAGAGCCCCTGATATGACAAGCACATGTCCGGCATGCTTGCACAGACGCACGGCATATTTAAACATGGGCACATAGTGAGAAAGGCTCTCTTGCGTAGCCCGGCGCATTTTGGGCAGCAGCGGGAAGAGAATCAGGAAAGGGCCGATGGAAGCAACAGCACTTAATATATGTACATACAACAACAACGAATACATTCGGTTTATCCTCCGGAACGTTTGAAAAATACAGTAAAACAGTGTAGTATCCTAAATGGAACTACACTGCAAAGTTGAAATAGCAGGTTCGCCGGGCTGACGGCCATAAGTTGTCAGAAGCTTAAGCGATGGGGCGGAATTCATGTACCCATACTTTCATATTCGCTGACCAGGGCATTCCTGGATGCATGGACAAAATATATTGCTTGTATGCTTCCAGACTCTCGAAGCCTTCCGCTTGAGCTTGGGCATCGGTCAGTTCGCCCAGAGATTGCCTGTAGACATTATAGACTTCGAAGGAACGGCCGTTCAGCTCCATAATCTCTCCCGGATCGGCGTAGCGTCCGTTTCGCCTTTGTGCGGATTTTGTGCCGTTCAGCACTTTTTGAATATCTTCCTCAACGGTGATCAAACGGTCTATTGAACAAGTTTTAGGGGGAAGTGTTTCCGACATAGCTTAGTCCTCCTTCCGTTATCGGCCTTAAGGCCATAAATCAATGCTGGCTGTTCAATCATTTTACCATAATAACTGTAACCACTTCGTGCTGTTTTTACTCGTTATATTAACATTTCGCGAACAATGTATTCCATATTCCAGGAGGGATTTCAATGATGGATCAAATCAACCGTGACTATGTGCTGGATTTTCTGCGGCGTCTGCTGTCTATTCCAAGTCCGAGCGGTTACTGCAAGGAAGCCATGGAACTGATCGCTCAAGAAGCCTTGAAGCTGGGCGGCCAGTTCGAGCTGCTGCCCAAGGGCGGGGGAGTCATCACGGTCCAAGGCCGTAGCGTCCCGCCGATCGGGCTGACGGCTCACGTGGATACCTTGGGGGCGATGGTCCGATCCGTCAAAGATTCCGGGCGTCTCCGCTTATCCCCCGTAGGCGGTTTTGCAATGAGCTCCATTGAAGGAGAGTACTGTACGGTACATACTCGTGACGGGAGACAGTACTCGGGTACCATTCTAACGACCAGTCCTTCCGTTCACGTTTATCCGGATGCCCGGGATTTGAAGCGCGAAGAGGCAAATATGGAGATCCGGCTGGATGAGGAAGTCGCCAACAGGGCAGATGTGGAAGCGCTGGGCATTCGGGCGGGAGACTATGTTTCCTTTGATCCCCGAACCCGTTTTCTGCCTAACGGATGGATCAAGTCCAGGCACTTGGATGATAAAGCGGGAGTAGCCTGTCTGTTCGGATTGTTGGAGTGGATTGTTGCGAGAAACATAGAGCTGCCAAGAACGGTAAAAATCTTCATTTCCGTCTATGAAGAGGTCGGTCACGGCTCGTCCTATATCCCGGAAGATATTCGGGAGCTGATTGCTGTCGATATGGGGGCCATCGGGGACGATTTGACCTGTACGGAGAAGGACGTGTCCATCTGCGCCAAGGATTCGACCGGTCCCTATGACTATGAAATGACCTCGAAGCTGATTCGTTTGGCCGAACGTGACAAACTGGATTTTGCCGTCGATCTGTATCCCTTCTACGGCTCCGATGCATCTGCTGCGCTGCGCGGCGGCAGCAACATCCGGGCTGCTCTGGTCGGCCCCGGAGTTCAGGCTTCCCATGCGGTAGAAAGAACTCATGAGAAGGCGTTGTGGAATACGACAGCTTTATTGGCTGCTTATATAACGGACGAAGCCGGGAGTTGACCGATAATGAACATTTTAACAGCAGAGCATTTATCCAAAAGCTATGGCGATAAAATACTGTTTAACGATATAACCTTCTCGATTGCCGAGAAGCAGCGGATAGGCCTAATAGGGGTGAACGGTACCGGCAAATCGACCTTGCTGAAAATCGTGGCGGGCTTGGAGACCGCGGATCAAGGCGAGGTCATTCATTCGCGGCAATTCCGTGTCGAATATTTGCCGCAAAATCCGGATTTCGAAGAAGGGACGACTGTTCTCGAATACTTGTATAAAGGCGACAGCCCCATCATGCAGGCCGTCCGGGAATACGAGTCGGCCTTACTCGATCTGGAGCGCAGCCCCGAGGATGAGGCCGCTCAACGCCGGCTGTTTCAGGCGCAGGGCAAGATGGATGCAGCGGATGCATGGGAAGCGGGAACACAGGCCAAAACCATTTTGACCCGATTGGGAATTTTCGAATTCGATAAACCGGCCGCTCTATTGTCGGGAGGCCAGCGCAAAAGGGTGGCTTTGGCTGCCGCATTGATCCAACCCGCCGATCTGCTTATTCTGGACGAGCCGACGAACCATATTGATAACGATACGGTGGAATGGCTGGAAGAGCATTTGTCCAAATACAGAGGGGCCCTGCTGCTTGTCACCCATGACCGCTATTTTCTTGACCGTGTTACCGACAGAATTTTCGAAATCAGCAGAGGCCAACTGTACAGCTACGAAGGAAACTACGGTGTCTTTCTGGAGAAGAAGGCGGAGCGGGAGGAGCAGGAGGCTTCAAGCGAGGCCAAGAGACAGAATATGCTTCGCCGGGAATTAGCCTGGCTCAGAAGAGGGGCCAGAGCGAGAACGACGAAACAGAAGGCCCGTGTTCAGCGGGTGGAGGAGCTTAAGGAGAGGGGGCCCGGAGCACAAGCGGAGTCACTGGATCTATCGGTTTCCGCCTCCAGATTGGGCAAGAAAATCATTGAGATCGAGCACCTGTCGAAAGCTTTCGGCGGGCGAATCTTGATTTCAGATTTCAGCTACATCATGCTGCCTAAGGATCGCATCGGAATCATTGGCCGGAATGGCAGCGGCAAAACGACCTTGCTCCAACTGTTGGCCGGCCGGATGCAGCCGGATGAAGGACGGATCGAAATCGGACAAACCGTCAAGCTGGCGTACTATACCCAGGAAAGCCAGGACATGGACGAACAGATGCGCGTGATCGATTACATTAAAGAAGGGGCGGAGATGATTCGCACCCAAGACGGTCAGACAATTTCCGCAGCACAGATGCTGGAACGATTCCTCTTCCCGCCGGCCGCCCAATGGAACCGCATTGGCAAGCTGTCGGGAGGGGAACGCAGACGGCTGTATTTGCTGCGGACCTTGATGGGGGAGCCGAATGTTCTGCTGCTGGATGAGCCGACCAATGATCTGGACGTCGAGACATTGACCGTTCTGGAAGATTATTTGGACAGCTTCCCCGGAGTGGTCGTAACGGTCTCTCATGACCGCTATTTCCTTGACCGGACAGCAGATCGGCTGTTTGCTTTCGAAGGGGAAGGCCGTATCCGAACCTTCGAAGGCAGTTATTCCGATTATTTATCCTTGAAGCGGGAAGAAGCCAGAGAAGAGGAAGCGGAGAAGAAGAGGCTGCCGGAAGAGTCACTCCGTTCCGGCGACAACCGCAGGTCGGCCGATTCTTACTCCAACCGCCCACGAAAGCTCTCTTATAAGGAGCAGAAGGAATGGGAGGAAATTGAAGAGGTTATTGCGGAACTGGAGGAGCGGGTTCAGCAGCTTCAGGAGAAAATCTCCGGGGCCGGAAGTGATTTTACTCAGGTCCAGTCGCTTTATGAAGAGGAGCGAATCGCATCGGAGGAGCTGGAGAGGGCGATGAACCGCTGGGCGGAGCTTTCCGAGCTGGTGGAGCAGATCGAGCAGGAAAAAAGAAAGTGAGCTTAAACCGTCCTCTTATGTTAAGATAGAAGTTGCGGCCTTCGCCCTATATTTTCGGATTGGGACAGGAAGGCTGTTGCGGAATAAGAATGATCCTTGCGAAGGGGGTTCCTATAAATGATCAGCACAAGTAATTTAGGGCTGCGCTTCGGCAGCCGGGCACTTTTTGAAGACGTTAATATTAAATTTACTCCAGGGAACTGCTACGGGTTGATCGGCGCTAACGGCGCGGGCAAATCGACCTTTCTTAAAATATTGTCGGGAGAGATCGAGCCTACGAACGGAGAAGTTCATATAACGCCGGGCGAACGACTCGCTGTTTTGAAGCAGAACCATTTCGAATATGATGAATTTGAAGTGTTAAAGACGGTCATCATGGGGCATACCCGGCTGTACGAAATTATGGAAGAGAAGGATGCTCTGTATGCCAAGCCAGATTTCTCCGACGAGGACGGGATGAGGGCGGCCGAGCTTGAAGGCGAGTTTCAGGAATTGAACGGCTGGGAAGCCGAATCGGATGCCGCTGAATTGCTTATGGGTCTCGGGATACCCAAGGAGCTGCACGATCAGAAGATGAAGGAGCTAAGCGGGAACGAGAAGGTTCGCGTACTCCTGGCTCAGGCTTTGTTCGGACGGCCGAATATTTTGCTGCTGGATGAGCCGACCAACCATCTGGATCTCGAGTCGATCCGCTGGCTGCAGAATTTCCTGGACGGCTATGAAGGCACCGTTATTGTCGTATCCCATGACAGGCATTTTCTGAATGAGGTTTGTACGCATATCGCCGATATTGATTTCGGTAAAATTCAGATGTATGTCGGAAACTATGACTTCTGGTATGAATCCAGTCAGCTCGCTCTGAAGCTGGCCAAGGAAGCGAATAAGAAGGTGGAGGAAAAGCGGAAGGAGCTGGAAGCTTTTATCCAGCGCTTTAGCGCCAACGCTTCGAAATCGAAGCAGGCGACCTCCCGGAAGAAGCTGCTGGAGAAGCTGACGCTGGATGACATCAAGCCGTCTTCCCGTAAATACCCGTACATCCATTTCAAGCCGGAGCGGGAAGCGGGCAAGCAGCTGTTGACCGTGGACAGCATTTCGAAGCAGGTCGATGGCGAGAAGCTGTTGAACAAAGTTAGCTTTGTCGTTAATAAAGGGGACAAAATCGCTTTAGTCGGACCCTACGGCAATGCCAAGACGGCGCTTTTCCAAATTTTGATGGGAGAGATGGAGGCGGATGAAGGAAGCTATACTTGGGGGGTCACCACTACCCAGGCGTATTTTCCGAAGGATAACGCCCGCTATTTCGAGAACGACCTGACTTTGGTCGATTGGCTTAGACAGTTTTCCAAGGAGCAGGACGAGTCTTTCATCCGCGGATTCCTTGGAAGGATGCTTTTCTCCGGGGAAGAGGCGTTGAAGAAATCGAGCGTACTGTCCGGAGGAGAGAAGGTGCGCTGCATGTTCTCCAAGATGATGCTGTCGGGGGCCAACGTTCTTCTGATGGATGAGCCGACCAACCACTTGGATTTGGAGTCGATCACCGCGTTAAACAACGGCCTGATTGATTTTGACGGGACGCTTATTTTCGTATCCCACGACCATCAATTCATTCAGACGATCGCGAACCGCATTATCGAAATAACGCCTAATGGCCTGATCGATAAGCAGATGACTTATGATGAGTACCTGGATCATCCCGATGTGAAAAAACAGAGGGAGCAGCTTCTGGGCGTATAATAGGCACGGCCGGGTGGCCCCGGTAGGAAGGGGCTGCTCCAAAAGCGTTCGCATAAAACGAGAGCATCCCAAAAACGAAGAAAAAAGGACCTCAAATCCCACTGTGAGTGGGAACGGGGTCCTTTTTTAGCAGCCAACTTTAACACTAGGTGGGGCTTGAAAAATCATAAATCGACTTATGAGATAGCCCCGGTTGTCCACCGGATGGTGTAAAAGACAATCAAAACTGCAGGTCTTTTCTGGAAAAAGCCGCGTAGTGCCCTATTCTAAAGCGATAATGCAGGTCTTTGGAGCGATTTTTGCGAAATGGCCGCATTTTGCCGAAAAGACCGGCACATTTGAGCGTCTTTCACCCTCTTTTTGGAAAAAGGCGCGATTTTAATGTATTTTTGCTCGTCTTTGCGATGTATTTACCGACCCGGATGCGACGTGTGGCTTTCCCCTGCATACGTCACAGTAGGTGGATTTTACAGGGCTCATACTCATCCTGCACAAAAAAATGACGTGAAAAGTACTGATCGGCACTCTTCACGTCACGCCCCCCGGTTTGATTATCTAACTTTCGGGGAACATTAACTGCCTCCGGTCCGCCGCCGCTGATTGTTGACTTTCTTGGTCATTTGGCTCTTCAGTACCTGATTTTCTTGCGGGCCGAAGTTTTTGTTGCTCTGGCTCTGGGCCTGCTTCTTCTGAGCGAGCTTATTGCGTACGGCATCCGCCAAGCTGATTTTTTTCGGTTGCTGCGGATTTTCGGATTGGGTGGAGTCCGTCATTGTCGTATCCCTTCCTTGTCTTCAACGTTTTTGTCACCATTTTAATGGTTTTGGTGGCGATCATCAACTATTCTTAACGGATTTTCTTATGTATTTTTATGTTTTGCCCGGATTAGATTCGACGGTTTGTTGCTGGTATAATAGGGAAAACAGTAATTCTGCAAGTATGGATGATATTACATAAACCTTCAGGAGGGATTCTATATGAAAGAGAGTATTTATGATCTGACTGTGAATAGAGCGGACGGACAGCCTGTAAAGATGGCGGAGTATAAAGGAAAGGTGCTGCTTCTTGTCAATGTGGCGTCTCAATGCGGTTTTACACCGCAGTATGAAGGGCTTGAGAAGCTGCATCGGGAATACAAGGACCGCGGTTTAACCGTGCTGGCCTTCCCTTCCAACGATTTTGGCGGACAGGAGCCCGGGACGATGGAGGAAATCATGACCTTCTGCCGGACGAGATACGATGTAACCTTCGAAGTAATGGAGAAGGTACATGCGATAGGAGAGCAGAAGCATCCGCTCTATCAATGGCTTACGGACGCTTCAGAGTCCGGCGAAGAAGTGAAGTGGAATTTCGAGAAATTCCTTATTTCGCGCGATGGCCAACTGCTGGCTCGCTACGACAGCCGGACGGGCCCGGAGGACCCCGTTCTGTTGTCCGATGTCGAGAAGGCGCTGTAATCGTTCGCGCTGCAATGGGACGGCGGTAGTGCTCGCAGTTTCCCGCAATGTAAACAGATATAATCGAATAGGCTACGCAATTCAATCACGGGATTAAAGGCAGGTAGAAAAATTGTTTGACCCGACCATTTATGACAATATTAAAGTCGTCCTTGAAGGGGCCGTCTATGATTGGGATTTGGCCGGAAGGATTGCAATTATAGACCGAAGCGACCGCGTAGATTTGGCCGTGCTGGCCCGTTCCTACTCTGTTCGTTTCACTGAACGGGACCGGGATGGCGTTGTCAGCGCAGAAATGGAGCTGCATGCCGGCACGGCCGATCTGGCTTCCGAGATAATGGAACTAGAAACGATGAAGCCCGGCTGCAATCTGACGGTCCGGTTCTTCTCCAGAGTGAAGGACGAAGAAGCCTGCCGCGCCATAAGGACTATTCTGGAAGAGCTGTGGGGCACCGAATACCGTATAACTCAAACCCTTTCCTACGTATACGGTGAGCCCTCCCGGGATTACCGGAATGAGACGGCCATTGATTTCGGAAGGAAGTTCGGGGAAGAAGTGATAGAAGATATTCCGCGTCTGATCGAGAATATTATGCAATCGCTCAGCCAATTAAATGACCTTTGCGGCAGATGAACGGGGGAGACTGGGTTGGCTTTCCATCCGGGTTGTGCTGACAAACATCTGCAAAAGTACAGGTCTTTGGAAAGGAATTGGTTAAAATTGGCTACAGACATGCAATTGTGCAGGTGAATTCTCCATTTATCTGATTTGGCAATTTTTACGGCGATAGACCTGCAGTTTTGCTCGTCTTTTACACAATTTGCCCGATTTTCGCCAATTGACTTGCACTATTGCTTGTATTGGCCGCCATCTTCATATTACTGGCGGAGCACCATTGGAGTCCGATTACGGCGCGGATGTTAATAAGCCCCAACACATTTTTAGACAACCGCTGCATAATGAGGGGGACCGGATGTGTATCACAGAGATTATTTGATGCGGCTTATCGGTCAGATGACCCAGATGCTTGGCCGGATGGCCGGGCTGCGAAAGGAGCAGAAGCACGAGCAGGCGGAAGCGATCATGGAGGAGTGGCTGGGACGCTCCCTCGGCATGAGCTTGAAGCTGATCCGGGCATTGTCGTACCAGGATTTGATCCGGCTGTTGACCAGCGGCAACGGGACCGACACCGACAAGCTGTTGATTGTAGCCCGGGTCTTGCGGGAGGACGGTGAGCTGACCGAGAGCAGATACGGGCGGGATGCCGCATATCCGCTGTATGTCAAATCGCTCATGCTGCTGCTGGCGGCTCGCAGATTGGGAATTACCCATTGCGATTATATGGACTTGGCGGAGGAAACCGACGGACTGCTGGGGCGCCTGGACTCCTACTCCTTGGAAGAAGATTGCTTGCAGGCAATATGTCTGTATTACGAGCAAACGGGACGTTATTCCAGGGCGGAGGACCGGCTGTTTGAATGGTTGGAGAATGCTGCCATGGATCAAGCGAAAGCCATCCGATTCGGAAAAGCAATGTATGAGCGTCTCCTGGAGCTTCCGGACGATGCGCTTCAACAAGGCGATCTGCCAAGGGAAGAAGTACTGGAAGCTGTGAGGGAGCTTCAAGCGATCGAAGAGCAGCGGCAGGGTGAGAACGTGGTATCCGTTGCCCCCGCATCTTGTTCTCAATCCGATAGACACAGCGGAGCGAATGATCATGACTGAGATTACAGAAGAGGAATGGTTTCAGAAGGTAAACGCATCGGAGGATGCATTCGCCGTCTTCCTGTATACCCCGTTCTGCGGGACCTGCAAGCTGGCCGGACGAATGCTTGAGATCGCGTCCGAAGCGCTGCCCGGTCTGCCCGTCTACCGGTGCAACCTGAACTTCGCCCCGATGGCGGTCAGCCGATGGCGGATTGCAACGGTTCCGTGCGTTCTGCTTTTTGACAAAGGGCAATGTACCCGGCGGCTGAACCGGATCGAATCGGCAGATACGTTGTACCGGTTTCTCATGCAAGCCAAGGAATAAGAAGCAATTGACGAAAGTAGAAAGGAGATGGTTTTATGGCAGAGGTTTATCCGATTGGAGAAATTGTGCAGGCGGATTATAAAACGGGCCGGTATATCGGCAAGATTATCGACTGGAATCCGCAGGGGACCAAAGCGGCTGTTCAAGTTCTAGCCGTGCTTAAGCATCCTATGCAGGGCAACTTGCATCATCCGATGAGTCCCGATGTTTCGTATTTTCATCAAAGAAGGGCTCTGGCCGACCAGGAAATCGCATTGATGCCGATAGATACTATCCAGCCCTATTCCGGCACAGTCCCTGATTACGAATCTTCTTTGAAAGATGCGCTAAGAGCGGATATGGCCGCTTTGGATAAAACGATCCGTTTCTCGCAGAAATGCTTGGCGGAGCTGGAAGCACTGCAAAAAGAATATTTTCCGGATGAATCATAAACGAAAATCCCGGTCAGTCCGTTCTGACTCGGGATTTTTTTCCTTCTAATGGCCAAATTCATGCATGAATTGCTGAGTCCAATAAGTGCTGCTCGAGCCTTCGTGGCTGCCAATGCCAACATAATCGTAATCTTCCGAAACGATATTGATCAGATGACCGGGACTCTGCTCCCAACCCCAAATGACCTCTTCCGTTGACGGGTAGCCCATAGCTATATTTTCGCCGGCACTCTGAAACTTCAAGCCGAACGACCTCATCATATCAAAGGGGCTCCCATAGGTAGGAGAAGTATGATCGAAATATCCGTTGTCGCTCATATCCTTGGATTTCTCCCTTGCTACCTTGCTTAATTCCACGTGAAGCCCAAGGGGGAACGATGCTCCATGCTTGGTTCTGACGCCGTTCGTCAGGAAGAAGGCATCCAGCTCGGCTTCCTTCATCTGTTTAATATCTCCCTTCGCCGGATAGTTGGGGAAGGAGAAAGCTGTGGCTTCCGTTCCGTTCGGCGTCAGCTCCGCGGTCAAGGTGGACTCGTCCCAGTTTACGGTATAACCAAGCAGCTCTCCACTTGCCCGAAGAGGAATCATCGTTCGTTCTTCCAGCAGCATGGCCGGCACATCCAATTGAGCCACAAGGGAGACCGCTTCCCCTTGCATCGAGCTTTGAATATATCGGGAATTCAGCATGATCATTACAGAGGTCTCATTCAATGCAATCTCTGCGGACCGGCTCTCATTATTCCATTTCACCTCGGCACCCATAGCTTCCATCACCGGTCGGATTGGCACTAGTACTCTGCCGTCTATCCGGGCCGGCCCCATGTCAGGAAAAGAAACGGGTTGTCCATTAATCTTGATTGTAATTTGCTCTGCCTGGGCTGCTGAGCCTCCGGGAAACAGCATGAATGCCGTCAGGCAAAGGGTGAACCAGCAGGTGATCCATTTTCCTATGTTCTTCATTTCTACTCCACCTTCTTATTGCGATCTGGTTGTCCTATAAGATTTCGAAGAAAAAGAGCCTTTTAAGGGAGGTACGTTCACCTATTACTTAAAGCAGTCGCTTTAATCTATGGCTTCCCGTCATTTCCAGAACAGTGTACGGTTCAAGAACAGGATTCACTGTCATTTTCCTCCTTGCTTTTAATGGATTGGGGGTTTTGGAGACACCGTTGCCTCTATTGAATAATGTACTAATCTGGAAATTCGAGTCCCCTTGTATACAATTTACCACAGGTTTAGCGATCTGTTTGATATTATTTTTTTTGCATTGCCGCCTGCTTGGCAAGCTTGTCCTTTTTCTTGCCGCTCCATTGGCTCTTCGCATCTTCCTCGTCGAAAAATTGTCCATTACTCTTTAGCTCAAAGGAATCTCCGCCCGCATGTCGAAAACTACAAAAGAAAAATGCACTTGTAACCATGGCGTACGGTGCAATAGGGAGGAATAATCATGTCTGCTATAGCCGACTGGCGAGAGGTCCATGCTTCGATGAAACAGGTTTTATCCGAGTTTATTCCAGTGGTTCGCTCCTGGACGACCGAAGAAGATAACCGGGTTCTGGATCCATTCGAAACCCATTACAGTGAAAATTACGCTCCCGGCAATGCGGCCGTTCTCCTGTCTTCCGCATACCGGAATCAGGGACGTGCAGAAGATCTGGAAGCATGCCTGGACATGGTGCGCAGATCGGTCGAGCTGCTTAAGGACCGGGAAGGGGTCTCGCCTTTCTGCCGGGTCTTCTTATTCCATTACAGCTTGATGTCTCTGCTGCTTCTGCCGGAGGAGGAGCGCGAACGCTGTCGGATGGAATTCGCGGGATTTTATGCAAAATACGAGGATGACTGCTTGCAGATCAATACGAATTGTGCGGCTCTGCAATGGGGGATGGAGCTGTTTCTGGATGCTCTCGGGTTCCGGGAGGCGGATGCTGTTAAGTTGGAAAGCCTTCTCTCTATGGTTGAAATGGCCCAGCTTCCCAGTCATTTCATTAACGATGAACTGACCCATGAGCGGATTTCTCTTGACGGGATGCCGATTGCTTATCATTTGTTCATTGTTTTTATTCTTGCCGGGACGCTCATAGCGATCGAACGGTGGAAACCGGTTCATGCACAATTCAAAGCCCGGGCGGAATCCGTGATCGCACGGGGGATCGATTGGATGCTCCCCGCGATGGCTTCCGATGGGACATTGGCCATGACGGAACGCAGCAGTCATCAGATGTTTACCTGGGGGGCGCTCATTGTCCTTCTTAGTCTCACCAATTTAAAGAATGAGCCGATTTTCAAAAAAACGTGGGAATATTGGCTGAAATTCCGCAAAGAAGACGGCAGCTACAGCTGCACCCCCAATTATTTGCCTCACGGGCTGAGAGTCGGATTTGAAACCTATACTCACGTTAATATGTATAATAATCTGGGCATGACCGGGATCGCTTTGGCGGAGCTCTGGCTTGCCCGGGGCGGGAAGATTTTTACTCCGGAAATGGACGGATACAGGATACACGAAGAGAGTCGTGTGCTCGATTTCCACAGCGGGTTCGCCTTCATCAAGCGGCCGGGCCAATCCTTCGCCAGTACATTGCGGATGCACAGCTGGAAATATACTCCGGCCATGCAGGGCTTTCATTATCGGCTGGACGGTTACTCGCTCCCTCTGGCAGAGCCCAGACTGCCGGCCTACGAAGCCCGGGATCAACGATTCTTTGCAGATGGAGTATGGGAAGGGGTGCTGCTGGTTGACGAGAATGGCGGGTATTGCTTTCCCGATACAGTGGAGAACGTTGAAGCAGAGGTCAATGAAACGGGAATCAGCATGCATTGGCAAACGGAAGCTCTGGATTGTCGGAAAGAAATCGTTATGCTGGACAGAGGGTTTTCTTGGAGATATCGCCTGCACTTAAAGCGAACGATCAATTCCCTTCAACAGAGGCTGCCCCTATTGATTCACGATGGACGGGAAGGCTTGCGGGTAAGGGAGATTTCGAGGCAGCAATTGGTGTTGTCCTGGGCGGGCCAGACTTATCGCCTTGAATGCGGGCGGGCATCGGGAATCGAAATCGGCCTAGAGAGAAGTCTGCTATCCGCCTCGGGAGTGGCCGCATCCGGCATCATCAATATCCCCATTCCGTCTGCAATCGGTACCGTAATCGAATGGGAAACGAGATTGATAGCGGATTAGTGGAAGGAATAGAGCCGCATAACTCTGAACAATTAATGAATATTTGATAAAATGATTGACATTCGAAACTATGGAAGTCAAAAATGGAATAGTGTCTTGCCTATGCGCGGGATTGGCCGTTTCGAAGACTTTGATACATATGAGGTGACAAATTTGAGAAGCAAATCCATGTTGGTGATGGTAGCGGTAGTCGTGGTGATCCTCTGCCTGACCCTCATTAAGGTCAATGTATCGCCTCCAGGCAAAACCAGAATCATATTGGAGCATACCTATAAGACTTACATTGCTCCCTCATGCTTTGAACAAGCCAAGGTGACCAATAATTTGGCAGATTCCACCTTGAGCAAGGCGCAGGAGCTAAAGTATGAACCGGAATCGGCATGTACGGAGCAAGCTTTGGGCAAGGAGAAAATGTCTCTGCTCGATACCATTCTAGTGAAGGCCGGACTGAAAAGCAGTAAATGGAGCTGGTAGGCAGTAAGTAAAGGGTTCCTCCAAGCGGAGGAACCCTTTACGCTATTACCGCGGGACGAATTCCTGCGATTATACACCAATTTAGAAGCGATTCAGAATACTCGGGGAGAAAAGCGGCGAGAAAATACATTAATTTCTGAAAAAAATCAACCAATCACCGTTGGACCGAGTAAAAAGATGTATTTTCACAGGCTTTGCTGCGGACACGGGACTCAACGGCTAAAAGCATGCAGAATTGCATGCTTTCTCACCACCGCAGTGTAAGCATGGTGTGAACACAACAATAGTGGTCATCGTAAAAAGCTGCCCAATGTAAGATTGCCGCTGGAAGGTCGTAGTAAACGAAGCCGGCACAACGTTAAAATTTTCGCTCCCGATGGTGATCGAAGGCCTAGCGGCACTTCATTGGGTTATTCCAAGTCGCGGACATCCATAACCTGCCCGTTAGGAAAAGATTCGCTCAGCAAAACCTTGAGCAGCTTGGCGGCCGCCTCTTCCGGAGAGTACAGAAGTCCCTGCTTCTTATAATCGATAAACCGCTGCACCTGTTTAAAATCCTCTTCTTTGGAAGCCCGGATTTCCGCCTGCATATCGGTATCCACCACCCCCGGAGCGACGGAAACGATTTTCACCCCGTGCTCCAGCTCCTCTTGCTCGGCTCCCACACATCTAGTGAAATGGTCCAACCCTGCTTTGGAGGTGCAGTATCCGCTCCAGCCGTAGTAAGTTTTCTTGCCTGCACCCGAGGAAATATTAAGGATCCGCTTGTCTATTTTAAGATGGCGGGTCTGCTGGATAAAGCTTGATGTAATAATCATCGGCGCAATCAGGTTAATCCGGATATTGTCCGCGATCTGCACGCCGTCGTTGTTTTCCACAGGGCCAATAGGCTGCAGTACGCCGGCATTATTGATCAGATAAATGGAATCCAAGCGGCTCAGATCGATAGAAGCGATGATGTCCCGGATTCGTTCCTCCAGCAAGTCTACCTCATTCAGATCGATAGTCACCCAATCCAATTTGACCTGTTTGTCTGCGGCTTCCCGGGCAAGCGAATCGTTACGGCTTCTGGACAGGCAGATCAAGTGATGGTCCGGTTCCAGCAATTGACTGGCCAAGGCTTGTCCCAACCCTCTGGAAGCGCCTGTCAGTATGATGGCTCTTTGCAAAGCAAGTCCCCCTGTCTATGGATATTCTAAGCACCAGTGTATCAAATAAAGGAGGATTGGGCTATCGCCGCAAAATTGCTGGAACGCTATTCCGTTCCCCTTAAGTACGGGACCATGCTAAAGCAGAAGCGGCCAGAGGCCGCCTCTGCTTATTTTTCCATATGTTCAAAATCGAACCGGTAAAATTCATTATAGTAATGATAAGGGACTTTGGAAAACTTAAAGGCCATCAGAATGCCGGAATCTTCAATTCTAACAAAATGCAGCGCTTTGGTGCGGACGCAGCAGCGAACCAGGCAATCGGCCATCCGGTTGTCATTGCAACGGATAGCTCTCACCAGCTTCGCGGCAAATTTGCGATTACAGGCGATTTCCCGGTAGAGGGGAAGGACAGCCCTGGAAATGAAACGATGAATAGGGGTGCTGAAAGTGAATTGGACGTGCCCCGGGCGGATTGAGGTGGCGTTGACATATTCATGGATAGGGGCTTTGGTATTGAAGCCTATCATATACCCGATGCCGTTCGTCGATAGGGACGCCCTTCTTCTTGTCACCGGAGCGGTCTTATAGAACATCTTTTCCAGACGGTCCAGGTCGGCTTTGCGCACGGCGGACGACCAGGTTTTGGCATAACTGCGGCTGGCGGCAATTTTTCGGTAGAAAGGGACCATAGAGGCGGCCATCCGTCTTAAGAGCGGAACCGTGACATAACCGTTCCGTTTGCGGCTGCGGTGTTGTCGGCTCATCGTCGGACCTCCTTGTCATTATGACGTATGCCGTTGCTATAACCTATGCCCCTTCGGGCCAAACGCGCACGGCATTCGCCCGGACGATTGTTTACGGCTTGTCGTTGAAAAGGTACAGCGGAGGCGATCGTGCTGTCTTTATAACGAAACGGTCCGGGAAGCTTGGGCAAAATCCTTGCTGCTAAAGCCAGGGGAATATTATGCCGCCATGCGGCGGTGTCGGGAATTTATAAGCCAAATCCACGATGCAATTTGAAGAAGGAAGTGATTGACGATAGTGGGGGAGTGGTTATGTTGAAAGAATGGCTGCCGTATGATTGGAGTAGAGGGAAAGAATGTTGAAGGTCGGTGGCATTAACCATCTGCTTTTTTCTGTAACTGATTTAGAAAAATCCATTAAGTTTTACAAGGAGCTGTTTAATGCAAGGCTATTGGTCGAAGGCAGGAAATTGGCTTGTACACGTGTTTCATCCTTCCACCGTTCTTCCCGGTTTCATGCGTTCGCTGTATAGCACTTTGACCATCAGCATAATCGAAAGAACGATCAGCAGCGCCGGAATCCAAAAAATTTGCGGCGTAATGCCTTTGATCAGCAGAGGCAGGAAATATCCGATCAGAGATGCGGTCTGGGAAATAAATACATACAGGCTGGCCCCGAATCCCGTCCTGTGAATGAACATGCGCTGCACATATCCCATACCGACACCGTAAAGCACCGAGACGAAAAAAGAATACAGCGGCTGTACGATGAAAAAGACCGGCAAGGATTCGCTTACCGTATATGTAACATAGGTTCCCAGCGCAAACAGGCTTCCAAGCAAAATAATCGGCTTGCTGCCGTATTTAGCCGCCCAATAGCCGGCCATCGTCATAAATAATAACTCGAAGACCGCCTGGGTGCTCCAAATGTAAGACATCAATTCGGGGTTGCCGAACCGGACGTTAATCACAAGCGGCAGATATAGTCCGCGAATGGCGTCGGCGCAGGACAACAGTAAAATCGCAAACAGCATAACCAGCGAGAAGGGTTCGCCAGCCGCTCTCTTGCCGGCGGAAGAGTCGGCCGTAATTTCCCGGTAAAACAATAACAGCGCAAACAGTGCCGCATACCCCGCCAAATTACCCCACAGCACGCCTTGAAAAGTGGCGATCAGGAACAGATTCGCACCCAACAGCAGCCCGGTAAAGAAGCCGACGCTATACGTAGCCCTTAGCCAAATTTGCGAGATTTCCACTACATCCGGAGCGAACTTCGTAAAATGACTGCGGGCCATGGCGAACAGCTGCCCCATGATCATCCCGGACGGAGCCATGGCGAGACACATTCCGATTAACGCAGGCACATAGCTGGAAGCGCCCATATAGATGATGATTCCGGTCATGCAAAGAACAGCCGCCACGAGCGGAATCGTTTTTTTGCGCTTCATCCGGTCGCTTACTATGCCGACCGAAATCGTCAGAACCATATTCAGAAACAGCGATATGGAGTAAATCGAAGCGATCTCCAGCTTGCCAAGCCCTACCGAATCCTGCAAATATATCGCATTCATAGGAGCGAGAATTCCTGTCCCGATCCCGTAGAACAGCAGGGTCAGCACCAGAACCCAGGCTCCTTTAATTTTTAGAAACGCCCGCAAATCCTGCCATAACCGCATGATGGAGGCTCCTTCCGGGGAAATGAATATTCCTTGCGCTACAGTCTATGTTTAAGTTTACCACATTAGAAAGTTGAAGTTCATTTAAACATTAAAATGAACCGCTTTCTAATTGGCATAAAAAGTTACCTCTAATACCGGGTTATTCATCTTCGAAAGGGCTTCGTTAAAAGCTTTTTTTACCACATTAGAAAGTTGAAGTTCATTTAAACATTAAAATGAACCGCTTTCTAATTGGCATAAAAAGCTACCTCTAAAACCGGGTTATTCACCTTTGAAAAGGCTTCGTTAAAAGCTTTTTTTACCACATTAGAAAGTTGAAGTTCATTTAAACATTAAAATGAACCGCTTTCTAATTGGCATAAAAAGCTACCTCTAATACCGGGAATTAATTTTTACAGCAAACCATATTGTCCATGAATCTTTTTCAACAATAGGAGCTTTATAACCACTGAGCTTATCTTTTATGAACGATATCAAATCGAGAAGTTCATCATCCGTCAATTCATGAAGAATGGAGCGGCCGGTTCTTAGAAGTAGGTCGGTATTTAATGCTTCGAAATGATCATACACACGTCTTATCTCCCGGATGGAAACCGTTTTGTCCAGACGAAATCCATTCGATTCCAGTGCTTGCTGTACTTGATTTACGTCATACCTGCGAGCTATTTCTTTTTCAATCAATCGGGGGAATTTTTCGAAAAAATAACCTCTTATATGATTTTCATCCCCGGGCAGCAAACAATCTTCGGGAGTTCTGTCCTGAACGATGAGAATGCCGCCAGTTTTCATAATGCGGTTGGCTTCTTTGAAGCAGGCATCCAAGTCGCTCAGGTGGTGGATTAATGCTCTTTCCAACACGATATCGAATTCATTTGCAGTCAGGTTGGAATGATAAGCATTTCCAAGAAGGAATGCAGCGTTGGGAGTATTTTTGCAATTCTCCATAGCGCCTTTTAACATTACTTCCGAGAAATCTACACCGATAGCTTGAGTTGCCCCCATTTCAATCAAAGCTTTCGTGTAAATGCCCCCACCGCAGCCAATATCCGCAACCCGTTTATTCGATACTTCCACCATCTCTTTCATTAAAGAGACCCAGGATTCATCGGAAATTCTTGCTGCATAGGTCCGCCTGTTTTTGTCATCGTGAAAGTTGATCGGCATTTTAAACGAGCTCCTCTCACTATTGGTTTTATTAGGTGAAACTTCGTTTCATATATTATACCATAAAATTCCACGCAGTCTGCAAAAATAAAAGCCTGGCGGTTTGGAGGGACTGTATACAGGCTGGATGAAGGAAGACTGACGAAGCAGTCCTAAGCTTCATTCGTCATAAGATGGTGCCGCATTTTTGGGTCATATCAGGATTGTGCTACAATATAATGGCAACGAATTATCAACCGGAAAGAGGGATTGGATAATGAAGATAGTCGTTGTTGGAGCAAGCGGCACGATCGGACAAGCGGTCATTCAGGAATTAGAAAAAAAGCACGAAATCATTCGTGCCGGAAGAAATGGTCAGGATGTTTCAGTCGATATTACATCCGTTGTTAGTATTAAGAATATGTATGAACAAATCGGTAAAATAGATGCCGTAGTGAGTACAACAGGCGGTGCACATTTTGCACCCATTACGGAATTAACCCCGGAGTTAAATGAAATAGGAATCGAAAGCAAGCTCAAAGGTCAGATTAACCTGGTACTTTTGGGCATGGAGTATATGAATGACGGCGGAAGCTTCACTTTAACAACCGGAATTATGATGGATGATCCGATTCCTCTAGGAGCATCTGCTGCAATGGCTAATGGAGGTGTTAAGGCGTTCGTCAAATCTGCAGCCATTGAAATGCCAAGGGGAATTCGCATCAATAGCGTTAGCCCCAACGTTTTGCAAGAATCATGGGACAAATATGGTGAGTTTTTCCCGGGCTTTGAAGCCGTTCCTGCCAGCCGGGTAGCACTTGCCTATAGAAAAAGTGTAGAGGGAGCTCAAACCGGACAAAACTACGAGGTCTATTAAGCGGCCTTAGGTTGAAGGAAGACAACCAAGAATCAAAGATCATTCAGTAATCGGCGCAAGGTCCGTCATGCCCTATAAAACAGCTTAGATAAGGATGAATCTGATCATTATGAACATTAGAGAATTTGATAAAGTTTACGCCATAATGAAAGCCTCATTTCCTGACAGTGAGCGGAGAACTTATGCCGGACAGAAGGAGCTGCTAGCCGATCCGCATTATCGTCTCATTACGGAAACGGATGACAATAACAACATTATTGCTTTCATGGCTGTATGGGAATTTCCCCAGTTCCGCTTTGTGGAACATATTGCCGTCGATCCGAATACTAGAGGGAGCGGTATCGGAGGGAAGTTGATGAGCACATATATCGGAGAGTCCGCAAAGCATGTAATACTGGAGGTGGAACCCCCTGATACCGATTTGGCGCAGCGGAGAATAAGCTTTTACGAGCGATTGGGGTTTCAACTCAATTCTTTCGAATATGTGCAGCCGCCTCTTCAGACAGGACAGCCGGATTTGCCGCTTAAAATCATGAGCTATCCTCAATCTCTCACGGAAGCGGAGTTTGTCCTGTATAGAGAAATCTTGTATACAAAGGTTTATAAGGCTGCCGGTGGGCGGCAAGCACCTTAAAGATGCGAACTAGGTGTAAATGGATTGATGTGGAAATTGCTGACTGCTTGTTCGAACATGGCTAATGGGAGGGAAATCATCAGAATGGAGCCGTTTACTAAAACCGGCGGTTATCCGTCCTACATCCAATCTCCGATCTCATTGAAGGAGTACCAATACGTAATGCAGATTGCATCGGAAGAGAAGCCTCGCTTTATGATTGGGGACAACGGCAATCTGTACTTGTACAGATCGCGTACGGATGGGAGTGGTACATGCACTGGGATTGTTATTAGAGATAGAGAGGTTTGTGAGGTGAAAGCTTGAGGGATCGGGAAGAAATTAAACCAACCGCCGTGGAACTGATGGAGCTCCATGTTGAAGCGCTGTTTACCCATGACCGAAATAAGAGGCTGCTTACTATAAACGAGCCTTGGTCCGGAGAGGATCCCGCCGCCCGCTTTTTCTTGGGTCGAACTATAGAGGGGACGGCTCTCTGCCGATTTCGGTATGATGTCCCGGAGAAGGTTATTGAGCAGCTGGAAGAGTTATGTGCCGATGAACCGATCGTCAGTGATTTTCGGACGAAACCGAAACATTTTGAAGCCTATATGAGCCTTCTCCAAGGAGAAAGGTTTACGATGGGGCCCTGTTATCTGGTTCCGGCCCAGGCCGCGCCGGCCATGCAAGTGATCAGTATTACCCGGGATAATATGAAGGAATTTTTGCATGGCGATTTCGAATGGTTAACATCGGAAATAGACAGCGCGCAGCCTTGTATTGGGCTTGTGCGCGAAGGGCGGGCCGTGTCCATCTGCCGCAGCGTTCGCATCACTTCCAGAGCACATGAAGCAGGGCTTGAGACCTTGGAAGGATATCGTGGTAGGGGATATGCCGCTGCCGTCGTTGCTGGATGGGCGACAGAGGTAAGAAGGATGGGAAGACTCCCTTTATACAGTACATCATGGGACAATTTCGCATCCCAAAGTGTCGCGAGAAAATCAGCCTTGTCCTTATATGGAGTCAATTTTACAATTAATTAAAACTAGCCCTGACAAATTAAATACAGATGGGTTGTCGTCATCAACATTGAAAAAGTAAAGCGTCCCATGAAGAAAGGTTCAGGGGACGCTGTTTTGTTGACCATATTTAGAAACGGCGGAACCTGTTAAACGGTCATTTCCTCGTGATGAATTGCAGAAGTTTCAATTTGAATGGTGGTATGCCGAATCTTAAATTTCTCCTCGATGATGTGAATGGCGGCCTGTAAAATTTTTTGACTGTCCATATGATCTTCGATGAGGATATGGCAGCTTAATGAATCCAGTCCCGATGTAATCGTCCAAATGTGCAGATCATGTACATCAACCACTCCGTCGATGCTTCCCAAAGCTTCTTTCACTTCCGTTTGGTCAATAGTAATCGGCGTGCCCTCCATCAAAATATGAACCGTATGTTTAATAATTCCCCAAGCGCTTTTCAAGATCAATAAGGCAACCAGCACGGAAATAATAGGGTCAGCAGCATACCAGCCAAACAACAGCATGATGATTCCGGCAAGGATAGCACCTACAGAGCCCAATGCGTCACCGATCACATGCAGGTAAGCGCTGCGAAGGTTGACGTTGTTTTTGACATCGCCTTTGCGCATCAGTGTCCACGCGCTTAACAAATTGGCGAGAAGCCCGATGGAAGCAATTATCATCATCGAACCGCTGGCAACCGTCGGCGGATCGTAAAAACGCTGAATGGCCTCCCAAGTAATAAATCCGGCAATGACAAATAACGTAACTCCGTTAAACAAAGCGGCTAAAATCTCAAAACGGTAAAACCC
Source organism: Paenibacillus residui (assembly GCF_042677205.1). Lineage (NCBI taxonomy): Bacteria > Bacillati > Bacillota > Bacilli > Caryophanales > Paenibacillaceae > Paenibacillus > Paenibacillus residui. The sequence goes on along the minus strand of NZ_JBHTIU010000012.1, from coordinate 125,189 downwards.
GTAAGTTTTGTTGGGAGAGGCCGGCCGGGTCGCAAACCAAATGGCAATCAAGCTTAGCAAAAGCGAACTGGCATCACTCAGCATATGTCCCGAATCAGACAAGAGCGCCAGGCTGTTCGTTATTAACCCACCGAAAAACTCTAGCAGCATAATACCCGAAGTGATGAGCAAAGCAATAGTTAACCCTTTTTTGTTTCCTTCTCTGCTGCGGTCGTGATGATGATGTCCGTGCCCGTGTTGGTGGTGATGGCCATGGTCGTGGGGATGGTTATGATGATGGTGCATTCTAATCTCCTCCTGATAGGTTAATGGCCTGTTAAGAAGTTATTATTCACTCAACTCCAAAATTTAATATATGAGCATATGTTCATATTCACATTATGAGGAGTGGAATGAATTTTGTCAAGGATTAACAATCATTAAATAGTTTAAGTTGGAGTAGAGAAATTACCGATTGACAAATATACCATACGGGGGTATCCTAATAACTAGCAAAGGTAAAAAATATGCTTCATCCCATTCTTGTTAAGACACGGGAATGAAAGGGATTGGAATTCCAACAATAAAATGAGTCATTCGGCTTGGTTCGAGCGGCGAAGTGAATAGATATCGGAGGAGAGACAAATGTCAAGAACGAAGTTTGCGATCACTCCCGGTTTTGAAATCGGAGGAACATTATTCAAACCGGAACAGCTGGCTGTGCTCGGTTCCATTGTCGGCGAAGACGCGAGGATCGAATTGACCACCTTTAAACAACTGTATGTGGAACTGGAAGAAGATCAATTGGAAGAAGTAAAACAAAAGCTGAGGGAGACCGGACTGGAAATTCACCCGGCCGGATTTTTCACCAAAAGCTTGATTGCTTGCAATTTTTGCCGGGGGGCCGAGGATGCGGGGCTTGATGTTGCGAAAGCATTAGGTGACGCCATTGCCGGTTATGAAGTTCCGAGTCCATTGAAGATAGGATATGCTGGCTGTGCTTTGGGGACGAGCGAACCATTGCTGAAGGATATTGGCGTGGTGAAAATGAAAGACAAGTATGACATTTATGTAGGCGGCGAGGGCAAGTCCCTGAAAGCCACCGTTGGCGTTCTGTTTATGTCGGGTCTAGCTGCAGAACAATTGATCCCGGTCATTCTTCAGCTCATTAAGCTTTTTCAGCAAAACGGCAGAAAGAAAGAGAAATTTTCGAAGTTTATTGAGAGAATGACCATGGAGAAGCTGAGAGAAGCGGTAAGTTAATTCGGATAGAGGAATGGTAATTTTAGACGGAAAGACTTGCGAAGCGATTAGCGCTCAAGCCCAAGCATGGCATGACTTCTTCGTGAAAACGATGGGCAGGTGGGAAAACCCCGGCACTGCTTTCGGGTGTGAAAATAGGCCGGGATTACCTGTGAATCGGTTATAATCAATGAAAAGTTATTTCTTGATAATCGATATGATGAATTAGAAGTTCAATGGACCCAAGGCGGTTCCGGCTCAAGCTCTTCAAATAGTGAGTAAAATACGTCTGCCATTCGCTTCCGTTAACTTCCGTATCGTTAATGATCGTTAACAAATGCTTTCGATCATTCCGGATTGATTCGTAGAATACGATTTTGAATAAAACCGCCAGTTCTATATCGCCAAAGGTTTCAAAGAGTGCTTCGTATTCATCTTCATATAGACAATCGGATTCCAGTATATCCAGAAAGTCGTGCAGGGAACGAAGTCGCGATTTGATCAGCTTCGCCTTATCTTCCTTATCCTCCAATTGTCTGATTTCTTCAAGCATTAGGCGAAGCTCGGCATCGCTTATCCGGTCCTCTGCGCTAACAGAAAATGCAATGGGCTTCATTGTTTCCTCTTGACGGGTGATGATTACGGCTTCCAGACTGTTATGTTTCGCCGCATGGACGATTCGCTGTATGACTTCCTTCTTGCACCGGTTCATGTAATCCGCTAATGAAGGGTCACAGATTTGCCGCTCTTGCAGCAGACGATGGATCGCTTCTTGAATCATTGAAGAAACTTGTGAAGGGTCCGTCTCCGACAGCAGCCGATTTAATCGCTCGAATGAAGCTGTTGAAATCTGAAGTTGATGGGCACCGGCTCCCGACAGCATCGAAAAAATCGCATTGTTCAGTACCAACTCAAATATATTAAACAATTCAATTCGGTAATCAAATCTGCACACTCTCCCGAAATTCACCAGCAGCTCACGAAGATCCGCCTGACTGAACATGCGGCAAAAGCGGGTTTCGATCTTTAGATGCTCCAAATACTGCTTCATATAAAAGACTCCCTGAACTCGCATATCATCAATCGCTAAGGGATAGTCGATGCTGGCCATCGTCTGATGAGCATCGAAGACAATTTCATATTTCTTGAAAAATACAGGCAAGGATTCATCTATGGTCATGTTATAAGCGTCCACCGGGACATCCAGCTTATTGCGTCTGACTTCCCGATATAGCTGTTTAGTATCTTCGAAGCACTGACGCACCCGTTCAACTCCTGCTTCGTAAATTTTTTGAAGACTTCCGGTTTTTAAACAGGTGATCGCTTGGTCCGGATGTTCGATGCTCTGCATATACGCGTCTATTGCATACATGATGGAGGATAGGAGGCTTTCTGCCGTTTCCGCAGCTACCGAGGAGCTTTCTCCTTGCGTATAGCGTGCTATGAGACTCTGCAAAATAATCATTAGGCGGTTTTGTATGCTGTAAACTTCCTGTTGGTTAAGCAGCCCTGAACGCAACCCATCCTCCATAAGGGATATCGTGTACTGGTTCGGCTTAAGGTTCTTCGGCCTTATCCGTACCGGAGTCATGTGCGATGGCAGCCCGTTTGGACCCTTCAAGCTTATTCCTCCTCCTTTGGCAGAAATTCATTGTGCTGCATTTCTCTTCTGTAATGGTAAGCGTACTCTTCCAGATTGCTCTTCAGCAGCTCCAACGAGCCTCCGCTTTCCTCGTCGAAGAGCTGTCTCATGATTTCCACCAGCCTGGCGTCACCGATCTGATCTTCCGTTTCATTCTTTAGATAATAAAAAATCTCTTGCAGCTCATTTAGAGTCGGGACATAATTCTCGTCGTTTATATAGGGCGAGGCTGCAAAACCGTCGATTAACGATCGGATGACCTCGAAGCCCAACTCTACTCGGCCATAACTGTAAAGCAGTTGATTTCTGACATGGATCATTTGGGCGGCTTCCTCCGGCGTCAGCATCAAACCGAACGGCGCGGTCTTCTCATTAAGTTCCAGAATCTCCATTACTGCCTGCTCCTGAGCCGTTTGGTTCAAAGAGTGGAATAAGCGTGATAACCGCATGAAATTTCCCTCCCTTGGTCAGGTGAATAAAAAACTAAAACAAAAAAACTATTGACAAAAAGAAATTATTGTGTTATAATATCTAGATTAAATTATTGAATAATTATTTTATCCTTATTTATTCGTTTTGTCAATTGGATGACCGGGCAACAACTTCAGAGGCCGAGATTATCGATCCGCCACACCTATCTGACGCTTGACGGATTGAATTTTAGTTTTCGTCCGATTTCGTCGGGAAAGAACGTCAATAGGTTTGGAAATAGGCCGGACCGTGAATCGGTTGATCAGATTCCAAGGAATATTCAAACGCGGGACGCTGCCCGCGTTTTTTTAGTATGCCTAACGAATCGGACATTTTGGGCATAGATTGCGGCCGGGATAGGCATTCGGTACTACGAAATAACCCCCTTTAGCGGCATGTGGGCCAAAATGGGGCTTAAGGGATAGATTCCCATTTCCGGTGATGTGGTACAATAGACGAGGCGGTGATTCGAAGCTTCATCATTCTGCCGAGGGAGACACTAAGGTTATTCTATTAGGAAGCTATTAATCTATCATTCAAGCACGAGGGGAGATTAGATGAAGTCCAGGAAGGAACAAGCCGAAGCGCTGCTTCGTCAGTATAATCAACAGCATTTATTGAATTTCTATCATGATTTGACAGCCGAGGCTCAGGAGAGCCTGCTGGATCAGATTTTTTCTCTCGATTTCGAGCAAGTAGCTGCGTTATTCGATCAGAGGACGGATAGCCCGGCGCAGATGGAAAATGAATTAACTCCGATAGAAGCGGGAGTCTGGGATGAATTCAGTGAAGAGAGGAAACAGCAGGAGGAGGAGGCCGGCTGGCAGGCGCTTCGTTCAGGCCGGGTGGCCGCTCTGGTGGTAGCGGGAGGACAGGGAAGCCGCTTGGGCCACGACGGGCCTAAGGGAACCTTCAATATTGGCCTTCCTTCCGGAAAATCTTTATTCCAGCTGCAGGCCGAGAGACTACTAAATTTGAGCTCGCAAGCGGGGCGAACTATTCCTTGGTATGTGATGACCAGCCCCGAAAACGATGGGGAAACAACGGAATTTTTCCGGAAAGCGGATTATTTCGGTTATCCCCGGGAAGCGATTTTCTTCTTCGAGCAGAGCGTACTGCCCGCCATAGATGCCGAGGGCAAAATATTGCTGGCTGACAAAGACCGGATCAGTCTGGCCCCGGCCGGCAATGGGGATTGCTTCGCAGCCATCAAGCGTTCCGGCGCATTGGCGGATATGAAAGCACGAGGAGTGGAATGGGTATTTTATTACAATGTCGACAACGCTTTGGTGAAGGTAGCGGACCCGAAATTTATCGGGTACACCATCTCCAGCGGGGCTTCTGCAGCCTGCAAAGTCGTTCCGAAATCCCATCCGGAAGAGAAGGTGGGAATCGTCTGCCTCAACCGGGGGCGGCCCGCAGTCATCGAATATTCCGATATGCCGCGCGAGATGATGACGGCACAGAATGAGGAAGGGCGTCTGTTGTATGACCAGGCCAACATTTCGATGCATCTGTTCCGCCTCGATTTCGTCGAGAAGGGCGCTGATTATCCGCTGCCATATCATGCCGCTCATAAGAAGATAGCCGCTATCGATGAGCAAGGTAATCCGCTCAAGCCTTCCGAGCCTAATGCGTATAAGTTCGAGCGGTTCATCTTTGACCTGTTTCCGCTGGCAGATAAACTGGCGGTGCTGCAGGTTAACCGCAGCGAGGAATTCGCACCGGTCAAGAACAAGGAAGGGGAAGACAGTCCGGAGACAGCGAGGAAGCTTGTTCTGGAGCTGCACCGCAAATGGCTTCTTGAAGCCGGGGCAGCGGAGGAGCTGCTGGAGGGCCGGACCGTGGAAATCTCTCCACTTATATCCTATGCCGGTGAAGGGCTTCATTTGAGAATTTCCGAACTGCTGGAGCAAGAACAGAGCATCTAGCTGGATAGTCAAGCAAATCCTTGTCAAAGCATGACTCCTTGGACCGGAAATCGGGCCAAGGAGTTTTTTGGGGTTGGGGGCGGGGCAGAATAGAAGACCTGCCTGACGAAAGTACTGCCGCCCAGCTAATCTTCATTAGCCGAGGGATAGATCCCGATACTTCTTCAGCTCTTCATCCTTCCCAAGACATGAGTGACAACATCCTCGTAACCGATGACTTCCGCAGCGGCCTGCCCTCGTTCTTTAATTTCCACCAAGCCTTCGCCGGCTTGTTTGCCGACTACGATCCTTATAGGAATACCGATCAGATCGGAGTCTTTGAATTTGACCCCGGGCCGCTCCTCCCGGTCATCCATCAACACTTCCATGCCCTCTGCCTGCAGACGATAGTATAGCTTTTCCGCAAGACCTCGCTGTACCGGATCTTGAACGGAAACCGGAATCAAATGCACATGGAAAGGGGCGATCGCCATCGGCCACAGGATTCCGCCATCATCATGATTCTGCTCGATGACCGCGGACAGAATGCGTGAGACGCCAATTCCATAGCAGCCCATGATTACCGGGTTCTCCCGGCCTGCGGCATTCAAGAAGCCTGCCCCTAGAGCCGCGCTGTATTTGGTCCCCAGTTTGAAAACATGGCCGACTTCGATCCCGCGATAAAATTTGAAAGTCCCTTCGCAATGCGGGCAAGAATCTCCCTCCGTTACATTACGGTAATCGCCTATATGCTCCAAGGGGAAATCCCGCCCGGGAACGACATAGCGCAGATGATAATTCGGTTCATTTGCACCTGCGACTCCGGATTCAATAATAGCGGCTTCCTGATCGATCCATAGGGGCAGGCTCAAGCCGACCGGTCCGGCAAATCCTATCGGGGCCCCCGTATGTTGACGGACTATTTCCTCATTTGCCAGCTCGATATGATTCGCTCGGAGAGCATTCTTAAGCTTGGTTTCGTTCACTTCATGGTCGCCTCGCACAATCACGGCGACAGGGCGGCCGTCCGCCATGTAAATGAGCGTCTTCAGAATATGCCCGGCCTCGATGTCCAACGAAGCTGTCAGCTGATCGATGGTGCGGACCCCCGGTGTATGAATCTTCTCGGGCTTGGGGACAGTCCGTGCTTCCGCAGGTGACGCTCCATGCCTAGTATAGGCCGTCTCCAGATTGGCGGAATAGCTGCAATGCGAGCAGACTGCGACCGTATCCTCGCCAATGTCGGCCAGAGCCATAAATTCATGGGTTTCGCCTTCTCCGCCGATAGTCCCGGCATCGGCTTCCACAACCCGGTAGGTGAGCCCGCAGCGGTCAAAGATGCGGGTATAGGCATAGTATACGTTCCGATACGTATCGTCCAAGCTTTCCCAATCCGCGTCGAATGAATAAGCATCCTTCATCATAAATTCCCGGCCTCTCAGCAGTCCGTATCGCGGTCGGCGTTCGTCCCGGAATTTAGTCTGGATTTGATACAGGATCATCGGCAGCTTGCGATAAGAATTGACTTCATCCCGGATTAATGAAGTAATCACTTCCTCATGAGTCGGGCCGAGTGCAAATTCACGATTATGGCGGTCGTATAGCCGCACAAGCTCGGGACCGTACAGAGAGTAGCGCCCCGATTGCTGCCATAGCTCCGCAGGCTGCATTGCCGGCATCAGCATTTCCTGCGCGCCTATTCGATCCATCTCTTCCCGGATGATGGAGGAGACTTTCCTCAGCACTCGCCATCCTAACGGCAAGTAAGTGTAGATGCCGGCGGCCAGCGGCCGGATCAATCCCGCCCGAAGCATAAGCTGATGGCTCACGACATCCGCCTCTGACGGCGCATCACGCAAGGTGGGAATCAGAAGCTTGCTTTGAAGCATAAATATAACCTCCCAAGAAACAAATTTGGATTGGAAGCCAATAAGAAGGACGCAAAAAAGCGCATCCGTCAGGGACGAATGCGCCGTGGTACCACCCTTATTTAACCGTTAATTGTAATTAACGGTCCTTCTGCCTGATAACGGATAGGTTCCGGTAACGGTTGCTGATTCCCCGTTACAGCTCGCAAGGCGGGGAGATTCCTTCGAATCGGGAAACCTTCCAGCCGCGGATTTCCTCTCTGAACCATCGAATCGTGGAATCCCATGTCCTGGGTCATGGCTTTTCCTGCAATAATGATTTTATATAGAATACTATCAGAATCTTCAAGATGCAAGTGTTAAGTTCCGGGGCTCCCCGCAAAGTATCCGGAATACACTTCGAAGGTTACGCGTCACTTTGTGGGGTATTTTACAGGGCTCCCCGCAAAGTATCCGGAATACACTTCGAAGGTTACGCGTCACTTTGTGGGGTATTTTACACCAGATGGCAGGCGACGTGGTGGCCGGGGGCCACTTCCCGGTACTTCGGGACCTCGGATTTGCACTGATCCACCGCCATGGGACAGCGGGTATGAAACTTGCAGCCCGATGGCGGGTTGGCCGGGCTCGGGATATCGCCCTTCAGCACAATCCTTTCTCTCCGCATGACAGGGTCGGGAATAGGAACTGCCGACAGGAGAGCCTTCGTATACGGATGGAGAGGGTTGCGGAAGAGCTCCTCTCTGGATGCCTGCTCGACCATCGAACCCAGGTACATGACAGCAACATGGGTACACAGATGCTCTACGACGCTAAGATCGTGTGAGATAAACAGATATGTGAGCCTCTTCGTTTCCTGCAGGTCGCTCAGCAGGTTAATGATCTGGGCTTGGATGGAAACATCCAGAGCCGAGACCGGTTCATCCGCGACGATGAAGTCGGGATCCAGAATCAGAGCCCTTGCTATTCCGATCCGCTGTCTCTGTCCGCCGGAAAACTCATGCGGAAAACGATCGATATGATACGGCGCGAGCCCGCAAATATTCAGCACCTCAAGCACCCTTTCACGGACCTCCTTCCGGTCTGCGATTCCGTGGTCAATCAGTGCTTCGCCAATGGCTTCGCCTATTTTCATCCGCGGGTTCAAAGAGCTGTAGGGGTCCTGAAACACCAGCTGCATCCTCGGACGCAGCTTCCTCAGCTCTTTCCTAGGAAGCTCATGAATGTTCGTCCCCTGAAAGAGCACCTGTCCTTCCGTTTTATCATTCAGGCGAAGGATGGTGCGGCCAACCGTGCTTTTGCCGCAGCCGGACTCACCGACCAGGCCGAGGGTTTCCCCCTTCTTCAGGGTGAAGGAAACGTCGTCTACCGCTTTGACGTGACCCACCGTTCTTTGCAAAATCCCGCCGCGGATCGGAAAATATTTTTTTAACCGTTGAACCTCCAACAATACCTCACCCATGGGCGGCCCCTCCCTCGTAAAGCCAGCAGGCTACTTTATGCTCCTTGTTTTCTACCAGTAAATCCGGTTGGGCCTCTTTGCAAACCGGCATGCAGCGATCGCAGCGATCGCTGAAATAGCAGTTATTTCCCAGCGAGATCGGGTTAGGCACCTGTCCGGGGATGGAATAGAGCCGTTTTTGCTTCTTGTACAAAATAGGCTTCGCTTTAAGCAGCCCTTGGGTATACGGATGCTTGGGGTTATGGAAAAGCTCGACAACCGGCGCTTCCTCAATCACTTTGCCGGCGTACATAACGACGACATAATCGGCCATTTCAGCGACCACCCCAAGGTCATGGGTAATCAGCATAAGAGAGGTGTTCAGCTGCTCCTTGATTTTTCTCATTAAATCAAGAATTTGCGCCTGGATTGTCACGTCCAGCGCGGTCGTCGGCTCGTCTGCGATCAGCAGCTTCGGATCACAGCTTAACGCTATGGCGATCATGATTCTTTGCCTCATCCCGCCGCTTAACTCATGGGGATAAGAGTCCATGATTTGCTCCGCGCGCGGAATGCCGACCAAACGGATCATGTCTATCGCTTTTTCGCGGGCCTCTTTTTTGGAGAGCAGCTTATGCTCTATCAGCGGTTCCATGATTTGCTCCCCGATCTTGAGGACCGGGTTCAAGGATGACATGGGCTCCTGGAAAATCATCGCGATCTCGTTGCCGCGTATGGCCCGCATTTCATGCTCCTTCAGCTTGAGCAAATCCTGACCCCGGAACAGGATTTCTCCGCTTTCGATCTTCCCGGGGGGAGAGGCGATAAGCCTCATCAGAGACATGGCGGTGACGCTTTTGCCGCAGCCGGATTCGCCAACGACGCATAACGTCTCCCCTTCTTTTATTTTAAAACTGACATCATTGACCGCTTGGACGACGCCGGCCTCGGTGTAGAAGGATGTTTTTAAATTGCGAAACTCCACCAAATTTTCTGCCATATTCGTTTCTCCTATCTTTTCATTTTAGGGTCTAAGGCGTCTCGTAATCCGTCCCCGATCAGATTGATGGAGATGACGGTGACAAAGATGCAGATTCCGGGTGGAATCCATAGCCAAGGCCGTAATTGAAAATCGACGAGATTGTTGGCCGCCTGGATCATATTCCCCCACGACGGAGTGGGAGGGATGACCCCCAGTCCAAGCCAGCTCAAGGCGGACTCGGCCAGAATGGCCGAAGCTACCAACAACGTGGCCGACACGATGATAATCGGAACGGTGTTGGGCAGCAGATGGCGGAAAATTTTACGATGATCTCTTAATCCGAGCACCTCGGCCGCCTGCATGAATTCCTGCTCCCTGAGGCTTAAGACCTGACTTCGGACCAGGCGGGACAAGGTGGCCCAGGCTAGCATGCCGAGTATGAACATGACGACATATATTCGCGCCTCGGCGGGAATTTTCAAATCGGATAGAACGGCCCCCAACAAAATAAGCAAGGGCAGGTTGGGGACGGAATAGATAATATCGGCCAATCTCATTATGATAGAATCCGCCCAGCCACGGTAATAACCGGCAATGGCGCCCAACACACTGCCGATCAGGACCGCAATGAACATGGCCGCAATGCCGACGGTCAGCGAAATCCGCCCGGCCAGCATCGTGCGTGTCAGCACATCTCTGCCCAACTTGTCAGTTCCCAGCCAATGAGTGGAGTTAGGAGCTTTGTTGCCGTTAGCTACACTGACCTTCTCCGTCAGGTGGGAAGAGATGAGGGGGCCGACGAAACAGAACAAAACCATGAAGGCGAGCACGGTCAGTCCGATCATGGCCATCCGGTTTTTGCGCAATCGTCGCAATGCAAGCCTCCAGGGAGAAGAAGGGCGGGATCGTTTGGTGACGCTTACTTGAGTATTTGTTGAAGGTGCCGGTTTCATGTCCATCTCCTCCTATTTCAGACGTATTCTGGGATCGGCCGTTCCGTATAATAAATCTGCCAGGAAGTTTCCAAGAACGGTCAGCAGCGCCAGAAACATTGTAAAGCCCATCAGAAATGGGTAGTCCCTCAACCCCACTGCTTCCAGATTGATTCGGCCGATTCCGGGCCAGTTATAGATTCTCTCCAGGATAATGGCTCCGGCAAATAACCCGGGAAGCTCCAGCCCGAACAAGGTGATGGCGGGAAGCAAGGCGTTCCTTAAGGCATGCTTGTAGATGACTACCTTCTCCTTCAGGCCCTTGGCTCTTGCAGTGCGGATATAGTCCTGCCTGATAACCTCAAGCATGCTGGTCCGAACGTACCGGGTCAGTGAACCGGCGTGAATCATCGTGAGCACCATAACGGGAAGGAACATATGCTTGGCCAAATCCCAGAGCCGCGAGAGTCCGCTCAGATCGCTTCCGGTCGTATGCATTCCGCCGACGGGGAAAATATGATAGTCAACGGCAAATAATTTGATTAGTAAAAGTCCGATAAAAAAGGAAGGAAGCGACATGGCCGCAAACACAAAAAAAGTGGCTCCCGCATCGAACAGGGAATATTGTCTTGTCGCAGAGATAATGCCGACAAAAACGGCAATTATCCAGTACAGCACGAGAGCGACGACAGCCAGCAGGAAGGAGTTCCACATATAATCATTCAAAACTTTCGTCACCGGCTGTTTGTACATCAGAGAATCGCCGAATTCGCCTTTCAGAACATTGCCTATCCATGTGAAATAGCGTTCCATCATAGGCTTGTCTAAGCCGTAGATTTCCCTGAGCTCTTGAGCTCTTTCCGCAGTCAGATTCGGGTTGGAATTGGCATCTACGAAATCGCCCGGGGCGAGGGAGAAGACGAAAAAGATAAGGAGAGAGATTCCGATCAAGGTAGGAATCATGTTCAACAATCTGCGAATGACATACTGCTTCATTCCGTTCCTCCTCGTAGTTAGTCCATATGCCCAGCTCGAAGGCTGGGCATATGGATTTCGGGTAATGTGGTGCAGACTTTCTACAGCAAATCAAACCCTGTATCAATTGATGGCCACTTGATGAAGGCTATAGTAGAATTTCTTGTACGGGGAGAGATCCCAGCCCTGTACACGAGCGTTGATCGGCATCATGTCTGTCCGCTGGTACAAGAAAATATAAGGCGGATCTTCGTTCAGCACTTTGTACAGCTCATGATAAATTGGCTTTCTTTTTTCGATTTCTACCTCTTTGATCCCTTTTGCCAGTAATTCATCCACCTTCGGGTTGGAGTAACCGATTTCATTCTGCGAGCCGTTCGTTGAGAAAATATTTGTCGAGTCCGGATCCTCCGTCAATTGCCATGCCAGGAAGAACATGTCGAAATCGCCCTTCTTCTGCTTCTCCTTCACCGCATTGAAATCCAGCATATCCGGCTCAAATAAAATTCCCAATTCCTTATAGTTCTCTTTGGCAACAGGGATGATGACTTCATTGACCGGATTAGGGGTAGTAGCCAGGAAGTGGATTTTGAATTTCACTCCATCCTTCTCGCGGATGCCGTCGGCTCCGACCTTCCAGCCGGCTTCATCCAATAGCTGAGCGGCCTTCTCCAGGTTGAATTCATATTTGTTTACGTCATCGGTGTACGCCCAGGATACGTTCGATTGCGGTACATTAATGACTTTAGCATTGCCCTGGTAAGCCGCCTCCACAATTTCCTCCCGGTTCAAGCCGTAGGTCAGCGCCTGCCGAACCCGCTTATCCTTGAATTTCGGATCATTGTGATTGAAGCCGATGTATCCGTACCCGTTCGTCGGGTAGAGGGTAATGTCCAGAAATCCCAGCGATTTAAGCAGTTCGACATTGTCCTTGTTGACGTTGATCTGAATCTCCATATCCGTCTCGCCGGCTTGCAGCGTCTGAATATTCGTATCACTCGAGGTTACCTTGTAAATCAGCTTGGGAATTTTCGGCTTTCCTTTAAAATAATGTTCATTCGCGACGAAGCGAACCTCTTGCCCGGGAACGTAAGCTTCCATAATATAAGGGCCGGAACCGAGCGGCTTCTGATGCAGATCCTTCATATAGTCCAGATTGCCCTGCTTATAATCTTTGCCATAGTAATGCTTGGGAATGATCGAAGATAACCCAACGCTGCGTAAAGCGGATGAGTTAGCTTCTGTGGTTGTAATTTCAAGCGTATGTTTGTCGATGACCTTAATGCCTTCGATTTCGGTGGCGGTTCCTTCCTTATATTCTTTACCGCCCTTGATCATGGCTTTGATCATATCTGAAGGGCCGTCATAGGACTTGTCATGCATAACCGTCAAGGTAAAGGCGACATCTTCAGCGGTCAACGGTGTGCCGTCGCTAAACTTGACGTCATCCCGTAAGTAATAGGTATAGACCAGCTTGTCGTCAGAAATCTCCCATTTCTTCGCGACGCTGGGCTCGTACGTCCCATCGCTCTTGAGATCCATTAAGGAATCGAAGAGCGCGCCGTTAACATAATTGTCGTAAGCGGATTCACCATAAATCCCGTTAAATAAGCCTTTGAAGTCTTCCATCCCGATAATGAGCGTGTCTGTCCTGCTTTGCGCCGCGGCAGGGCTCTTGGATTTGTCGGATGCAGGGATGAAAGTGTTAGTGGCCTTGCTCTGTTCAGGAGTTGGAGCGGCAGAGGGCGCCGTGGATGGGGCGGTGCTCGCGCTAGGCTGTGGACTTGAGGTATCTGGCGGCGGATCGGCTGATTTTGTGCTGCAGGCTGAGAGAACTAAGGTGCCAGATAAGAGCAAGCTAAGTACAACATTTAATTTTTTTGACATGTTGCAACCTCCCTTAAATGGTTAAATTTAACACACTATCACTAAACTATCAGAATATTCTTGAAAAGTTTGTCGAATTATGTAGTAAGAAAGAAATATTTTTTTGCGCATATGGACAAAAAGAAAAATTTTATTACTTTAAAGCGTAGACCCTTCAAAGCGGTTTAGTACTATTTTGCTGCAGTTATTTTGCTCTGTATGGCAAAGTGAAGTTTGTCGAGATATGGTAAAATAAGGTGAGCAATACGGATCGGGAACAAGCTTCAAAATCTATTAATTTATTAATTAAAGGGAGGGACTCCTATGAAAATAGCAGTGACAGGAGGAACCGGCTTTATCGGAGGGCATTTGGTGAAGCATTTAATTAATCAGGGTCATGAAGTCCTGGTCATTTCCCGTTCCGCCGAAAGCAAGGTTTCTGGCGCGGCTGTGGTGTCTTGGGATGAAATAGAAAGGGAGCCCGCAAGGCTGGAAGGAGTGGATGCCATCGTCAATCTGGCCGGGGAAACGATCAATCAGAGATGGACCCGGCCGGCCAAAGAGAGAATTCTTCAATCGCGGCTGAAGGCAGCTTCTCGGATAGCCGATGCGGTATCCCGTCTGGAGCGGAAGCCCGAAGTCATAGTGAACGGATCAGGGATGTCGATCTACGGCACCTCGGAGGAAGACTCTTTCGATGAGCAAAGTCCTGCCCGATTAACGGATTTTCTGGCAGCCGTGGTCGAACGGTGGGAAGAAGCGGCGGAAGCCATTCAAGTTCCGCGTTTAATCAAGCTGCGTGTAGGATTGGTGCTGGGTGCGGATGGCGGAGCCTTCCCTCTGATGAAGCTGCCCTATCAACTCGGAGTAGGGGGGCGCCTGGGCAGCGGCAGGCAGTGGATGTCCTGGATCCATATTGAAGATATGGTGCGGCTGATTGATTATTGCATCCGGAATTCGCAACTTTCGGGCCCGGTGAATGCAACGGCCCCTCATCCGGTAACTAACGATGATTTCGGACGTACTTTAGGGCGCGTTATGAAGAGGGGCCACTATTTTCCGGTTCCGTCCTTCGTATTCAAGCTGCTCCTGGGAGAACTGTCCGTTTTGCTGCTGGAAGGGCAGAGAGTCCTCCCGCGGCGGGCGATGGAGTGCGGGTTTAAATTCAAGTATCCTAATTTGCAGGAAGCTTTGGAGAATCTGACCGCCAAGAAACGGAGGGAATGAGCTTACGAATTCTTCTAGCAAGCAGGCTGCGGGAAGCGTTAGAGGATGTACAGGTTATACGGGATGAAATGTGATCGGCATGGGTGGAATCATCCGGTTACAATTATCATTTGTCGACGAGCTGCGTCCGGGCGTTTACACGAGACGGGTCAGGCCGCTGCCGGCGGCTTCGGACATTCAAGCTGACTCTTGCATATTTAAGGACGATTTAAAGACTTGTCTTTATATAAATGGACGAATACAATTAAGTTATAAATAAGCGAAAGATGAAGGGAGAACTGTTATGAAAACGGTCGAAGAACTGGAAGCGAAGCTGGCCGAGCCTTCTGCGGCATTGGTTAAAGAGATTGCAGAGCTGGACGGCGATATCATGCTGCTGGGTGTCGGAGGCAAGATGGGGCCGAGCTTGGCGCGGTTGGCCATGAATGCCATTAAGGAAGCCGGAGTGAACAAGAAGGTAATCGGAGCCTCCCGTTTCTCCTCGGGTACGCTTAGACAGGAGTTGGAGAACGACGGAGTGGAAACGATTGCAGTCGACCTTCTTAATGATTCGGAACTGCAAGCGCTGCCAGATGTCAAAAACATTATTTATATGGCGGGAAATAAATTCGGTACGACCGGCAATGAGCATTTTACCTGGGCGATGAACTCCTACCTGCCCGGGCGGGTGGCGGAGAAATACAGAAATTCCCGGATCGTCGCCTTCTCGACCGGGAACGTCTATCCTCTGACGCCTGTCATCGATGGCGGAGCCACTGAATTAACTCCTCCGAATCCGAACGGGGAATACGGCCAGTCGAGCTTGGGCCGCGAGCGGGTATTCGAATATTTCTCTCATAAATATGGGACTCCGCTGACTGTATTTCGCTTGAATTATGCTATAGACTTGAGATACGGGGTCTTGCTTGAAATTGCCAAGGCAATCAAGGAAGGAAGAGAAATCGATGTAACGATGGGCCATGCCAACGTGATCTGGCAGGGAGACGCCAATGAGATGGCCATCCGCTCTTTGACCGTCGCCAGCAATCCGCCGACTGTGTTGAACGTAACCGGTCCCGAGACGATTTCGCTGCGCTGGGTGGCCAAGGAATTCGCCAACCGTCTTGGTACCGAGGCCAAGATTATCGGCAAGGAAGCAGAGACGGCTCTGCTCAGCAACTCTTCGAAGGCGATCCAAACCTTCGGTTATCCGAGAGTTTCCTTGCTGCAGATGATCGATTGGATTGCCGATTGGGTCCAAATAGATGGAGCTACCTGGAACAAGCCGACTCATTTCCAGGAAAGGGAGGGGAAATATTGATATGGCCAAGCGTAAAGAATTAACTCCCGAACAGCTGCGGGCGCTGCACGACGGTTTGGCGATTCCCGCTCACCCGCTGGCCCTGGATGAGAACCGGAAGCTGGATGAGCGGCGTCAGCGGGCACTGACACGCTACTATATGGCAGCCGGTGCCGGAGGAGTAGCGGTTGGGGTCCATTCGACACAATTTGAAATCCGCGATAAGGACGTGAACTTGCTGGAGCCTGTGCTGCGTCTGGCTGCCGAAGAAGTGGACCGGGCCAATCTGGACCGTCCCTTCCTGAAAATAGCCGGGATTTGCGGGCCGACAGAGCAAGCGATAGCCGAAGCAGAGCTTGCCGTGCGTCTCGGCTATGACATGGGGCTGCTCAGCATGGGCGGTCTTCAGAACTGGACGGAAGAGCAGATTCTCGACAGAACCCGGGCGGTTGCCGAGATTATTCCGGTGTTCGGCTTCTATCTGCAGCCTTCCGTCGGAGGGCGGATCTTCAGCTTCCGGTTCTGGGAGCAGTTCGCGAACATTCCCGGCGTTATGGCTATCAAGATGGCTCCGTTCAATCGCTACCAGACGATTGACGTAGCCAGGGCGGTATGTTATTCCGAGCGCAGAGACGAAATCGCTCTGTATACCGGCAACGATGATAACATTGTCAACGATTTGTTGTCAGTCTACCGGTTCCAGGTGAACGGACAGCCGGTGGAAAAAAGAATTGTAGGCGGTCTGCTCGGACATTGGGCGGTCTGGACCCGTAAAGCCGTGGAATTGCTCGAGGAAATCAAGCAGGTCCGAAATAATGAGCAGTTGTCTGCCGAGTGGCTTACCCGGAATATCGAGGTGACGGAGACTAATGCCGCTTTCTTCGATCCTGCCAACCATTTTGCAGGCTGCATTCCGGGAATTCATGAAGTGCTGAGACGCCAAGGGCTGCTGGCCGGCCGCTGGTGCCTTAACCCGAAGGAGGAGTTGTCTCCGGGGCAGATGGAAGAGATTGACCGGATGTATCGGGATTATCCGCATTTGAACGATGATAAGTTTGTCAAGCAACACTTAAATGAGTGGCTGGAGCAGTAAGGTAACGCCCACCATGAGCGGAGGGGTATTCCATGCGGTTTAAAGATGTGTTTTCCATAATAGGACCGGCGATGATCGGTCCTTCCAGCTCACATACGGCGGGGGCTATTCGTCTGGGACGGGTAGCCCGTCAGCTGTTTGGCGAGCTTCCGGAACAGGCGGAGATTACGCTGTTCGGTTCATTTGCCGAAACCTATCAGGGGCATGGGACAGACTTGGCCCTGGTGGGTGGCTTGCTGGATTACGAGCCGGACGATTCGCGGATTCCTCATTCACTGGATGATGCGGAGCAAGCCGGCATGAAGGTCAGTTTCCTGCCGAGCTCCCTGCCTGCCTTCCATCCGAATACAGCGAAGATTGCCTTGTCCGGCAAGGGAAAGACGCTGTCGGTGACGGGGGCATCCATTGGGGGAGGCAACATTGAGATTGTCAACGTCAATCAGTTCGACATCAAATTCACCGGCATATATCCAACCTTGGTAATCGCTCATCAGGACCGGCCCGGAATGATCGCGGAGATTACGGCGATTCTCAAGTCGGAGCAGGTGAATATCGGGTATATGGATCTGGACAGAAAGTCCCGCAACGGCGAAGCGATGACGGTCATTGAAGTGGACTCGCCGATTTCCCGCGAGCTGATCGATCAGCTTCTTAAGGTGGACATGATTCATACAGTGGGGACGGTTGACCTCACGGAAAGAGGATGAACAATGAGATTTCGGACGCTGAAGGAATTGGCGGAGTTATGTGAGCAGGAAGGATTATCTATAGCCCGTCTGATGATTGAGGAGCAATCTAAGGAATCGGGCCGGACTCCGGAACAGGAATTTAATAAGATGAAACAGTATTATGAAGTGATGAAGGAAGCGGTTCATAAAGGGCTGACGGAGGATACGACTTCACGCAGCGGTCTGACCGGACGGGATGCCCAGCGGGTGAACAGCTTCATGCAGGATCAAGAGCCGTCCTTGGGGAGAGAGGCCTGCCTCGCCATGACGTATGCGCTTGCGGTTTCAGAAGTGAACGCTTCCATGGGGCGAATCATCGCTACGCCGACGGCGGGGTCCTGCGGAATCATTCCGGGTGTCTTCGTCAGCAGCCAACAGCGATTCGGTTGGACCGACGACCATATGGTGGAGGGACTGTTCTGTGCAGGGGCGATCGGCTACGTTATAGCGAACAATTCGTTTGTCTCCGGAGCCGAGGGTGGCTGTCAGGCCGAGGTGGGATCCGCGATCGGAATGGCGGCCGGCGCTATGACGGAACTACGGGGAGGAACCCCTGCTCAAGCGGTACACGCTGTTGGATTGGCGCTCAAAAATACGCTTGGCCTGATCTGCGACCCGGTCGGCGGCCTAGTTGAAATTCCGTGCATCGTCCGAAACGGCTTCGGCGCAGTGAATGCGCTGGCCGCAGCGGATATGGCACTGGCCGGCGTGAGAAGTGTGATACCGTCCGATGAAGTGGTCAATGTTATGTACGAAGTAGGCAGCGCCATGCCGTCGAAACATCGCGAAACGGCTCAAGGCGGGCTCGCTCAGACTCCGACAGGCAAGCAGATCATGAGCGAGCTGAACTTGCGAAGGGGGAAGAAGCAATGAGCATGGCGAATCGGAAATGGTTGGATGACGGGAAACGGTTGGAGACGGAACTGGTCGAGTTTCGTCGCGATTTGCACCGTCATCCCGAGCTTAGCCTGCAGGAATCGAGGACAGCGGGCAAAGTTGCGGAGGCGTTAAGCGGGTTGGGGCTGACCATACGTACGCAAGTAGGGGGGCACGGAATTGTCGCCGACCTGGTTGGGGAAGCCCCCGGGCCCAGGATTGCTCTGCGCGCCGATATGGATGCGCTGCCGATAGAAGAAGAGAGTGGAGTTCCTTTCTCTTCCGAAGTCCCGGGTGTTATGCATGCCTGCGGTCATGACGCCCATACGGCCATTCTTCTGGGGGCCGCCCATATTCTGTCTGCGAGACGCCGGAGCCTGAAGGGTACGGTCCGCTTTCTGTTTCAGGCAGCCGAGGAAATCAATGCCGGAGCGAAGGCTATGATCGCAGATGGAGCTCTTGACGGAGTAGACGAAATCTACGGGCTGCATAATTTGCCCACGCTGTCGGCCGGTAAGGTGGCGACCCGCTATGGTTCCTTGATGGGATCGGTTGACCGGCTGGAAATCAAGCTGGAGGGGCGCGGGGGGCATGGTGCGATTCCCGATCAGAGCATCGACCCCGTCGTTGCCGCATCGGCCATCGTCATGGGGCTGCAGACGGCGGTGAGCCGCGAAATCTCTCCGTTCGAGCCGGCTGTCGTCACTATTGGGAGCATTCACGCCGGGGAGGCGAATAATGTAATTCCCCACCGGGCCATCCTGACCGGGACCGTGCGTACTTTCTCTCCTCAAGTGCAGAGCGGAATGAAGGAGCGTCTGGCAAGAATTATCCAGCAAATTAGCGAAGCCTATCGCTGCCGCGCAACGGTAAACTATATCGAACAGACACCGGTGCTGGTCAGTACGGATGAATGTGTCAGCCATGTCGAACAGACTACGGATCGTCTTATCGGACAGGAAAATCGGGTTGAGGCGGCTCCCACTATGGCCGGAGAAGATTTCTCCGTTTATCTTAACCATGTACCGGGTTGTTTCTTCTGGCTCGGATCGGGGCCTGCGGAGAATGCTGAACAGGCGTATGGTCTTCACCATCCGAAGTTTGCAATAGATGAACAGTGTATTGCTCTAGGTGCTTCATTGCTGTCAGCCATTGCAAATGATCGGCTGAACGGGTATAAATGAGAGGGAAGCCATCATCTTTAACTTGAAGCTGGAGGCACATTGCTCATGATTTCTAATTGGAATACCAATGAATTGGACAATATCAAAATCGGTGTCATCGGTTCCGAAGTACTTATAAAAAAGATCAGCAAAGTGATGAAAGGATTCCCTTCCTTTCAGCCGATTTATTCTGCGTTTAAAAGTGAACAAGAAGTACCGTCATTGGCCCAAAAATTGATGGACGAGGTGGAGGTCCTTCTATTTTCAGGGCCTCTTCCTTATCAGCGAGCGAAGGACAAGCTCAAATTCACCGTTCCGGTTCATTATTTGCCGCTGACCGGGACAGGCTTGTATCGGGCATTATTCCGTGCATATAAGAGTTTTGCCGCCGCCACACTATCGGTCGACACCTTAAAGATGCAGATGATTGAATCCCCGTTGAACGAATTAGGGGAGGTCGGGCTGCAAACCTTCGTCTATAATGGCAAGGATCCGTATTCCAGAGAGGCCCTTATTCAATTTCACCGCCAAATCTACGAGGAAACGCAAGGGAAGTCGTGTGCCTTAACCGGATTGAAATCGGTTGCAGCCGCACTGACGGAACTTAACATCCCGAACGAGTGGGTCGTGCCGACCGAGCAGGATATCATCGTTACCCTGGAAAGAGCCTTGTTATCGACAGAGTCCCGCAAGAGTAAGGAATCTCAGATTGTGCTGGGATTTATCGTCATTGACGATTCGGCCAGGTTATATGAAATGAAAACGACCGAACACGAGGTGCAGAAGCTAAAGCTGGAAATTCACCGAATGCTTCTGGAATATGTTGAGTCATTGGATGGCCATCTGACCCATCTGGGCGGGGATGAATATTTATTCACAACGACTCGCGGTATTTTTGAACGGGAAACCGGGGGGTACAAATATATTCCGCTTGGAAGAGAAGCGGAAAAATCACTTGGCTTTACCATCAGCATGGGGGTTGGCTTCGGCCAGTCCGCAGGAGAAGCGGGGACGCATGCGCGCATCGCTCTGCGGCAAGCCCGGGAAGCCGGGGGCAATATCAGCTTCATCGTCCGCGAGGATCGAAGCGTCATCGGTCCGCTAGAGATGTCCCAGCCACTGGAGATGAATTTGTCGCTGATCGATTCGAATCTGATCAAGAAAGCGGAGAATAATGGAATGACACTGGCTTACTTGAGCAAGCTGGCGGCTCAGGTGGCGCGTAAAGGGCAGACGGATTATACGGCCAAGGAGCTGGCGGAGATTCTGGGTGTAACCATCCGGAGTGTGCACCGGTTTCTGCTGCAATGGACCGATAGCGGTTTGGTGGACATTGTAGGCGAGCAGCGAAGTCCGTCCAAGGGGCGGCCCAAACAAATTTATCGGCTTTTGTTTATCGATAATCAACAAGAAAACTAAGCCATAGTCCAAAAAAATGATTAAAACAACAATAATAATGATTGAATCTTTCAAAAATAAGACATATAATTTCATTAAGATTTCTTATTTTATAAAAGGAGCGATCATTCATGAACTATGGCAAGTTTACTTATCCGGAAATTTCTTCCCAGTCTGAAGCGATTCAGGCGGCTCTCCAGATTGTTGAGCAAAATCAAGGCTGGATTGACCGTTATTTGAAAAACAATCAATGTGACGAAGTTATTTTTATCGGGTCCGGATCGTCTTATTATCAAGCCCAGACGATGGCCTCGACGTATCGAAAGTGGCTCGGTAAAGATGCCTCGGCATGGCCATCCTCTGAAATTTTCTTGTTTAGAGATCAGGCGGCAGCGGCAGGACGTAAGTATCTGTTGGTAGGTGTATCCCGTTCAGGAGAATCCACAGAGGTTATCCTTGCTCTGGAATCCGTGAAAGATTTGGCCAACTGGACGACCTGCGGAATTACATGCTATGCTGACAGTAAAATGGCTCAAATGACGGAGTGTCTTGTATCCGAACGGGGTCAGGAGAAGAGCACGGTCATGACCAAATCGTTCAGCAGCATGACTTTCATGATGCAAGCTGCAATCGCTTCCGCTTCCGGCAAGGCGGAGCTATGGGATGATATTCGCAAGGTGGCGGAAATGGATGAGCAGGTAGTCAAAGCGGCAGATCCCGTAGCCAAAGAATTAGCTTCAAACAAGTTCAACAAATATATTTATTTGGGGATGGGAGCGTATTTCGGGTTGGCTCAGGAAGCCTGTCTGAAAATTAAAGAGATGTCTTATGTCTGGACGGAAAGCTTCGGCACATTGGAGTTTCGTCATGGTCCCAAATCTGTCGTTGACAAAGATACCTTCGTGTGTGTTATGGTCTCCGAGCAGGCCAGAAGCTACGAGCTGAAGGTAGCCGAAGAGATGAAGGCTTACGGAGCTCATGTTATGCTGATTACAGCCCGCAAAGGGGACGATACGGCTTTTGCCGATACGGTTTTTGAAGTGGGTGGAGCTGACTTATCCGATGAAGCCAGAAGTGTTCTTAATCTTCCAGTCCTGCAGTATCTTGGTTTATATACAGCTATTGAATTGGGTGTCGACCCGGATAGCCCGCGCAACTTGACGCAAGTCGTTAAAATCTAAAGAACTAGTATTACATTGCCACATTTATTCAAATTTGTACTAAAGTCTAACATTTGGAGTGAGCAGAAATCATGGTCGGAAAGGGTTCATCCAAAGGTGAGCAACGGCGCGCCAACATTCTGAATATGCTTAAACAAAATGGACGGATAACCGTGCAGGAAATAGTGGGCAGATTCGCATGCTCGGAAGCGACGGCCCGCCGCGACCTGGATCTGCTCGAGAAGACGGAACCGATCATTCGTACGATAGGCGGAGCTTTGTATGACGGCTTTAGTGCCACCCGGGAAATATCGTTCACCGAGCGCAAGCATTATTCCTGGATAGAGAAGGAAGCTATTGCTGAGAAGGCGGCTTCTCTTATCGGGGAAGGTGATATTATAGGTTTGACCGGGGGGACCACCACCTTTTTGATTGCCAGAGCGCTAAAGACGCGCAGAGGGATTACCGTGGTGACCAACGCAGTCAATATTGCCATGGAGTTAGCCGATAACGACGAGATTCAGATCGTCGTTATCGGCGGAATCATGCGGAACAAAAGCTTCGAGCTATGCGGTCCCCTGGCCGAGAAGATGGTCGACAGCTTGAACATAGGCAAGATGTTTATCGGAATTGATGGGATTTCCTTGCAGGGCGTGACCACCTATTCGGAATCGGAAGCGGAGATCGCCAAAGCGCTGATCAAAAGATCCGGGCAAACCTATGCTGTATTCGATCACTCCAAAGTGGGGAAAAGCTCGCTGTTTTCCATCGCTCCATTGTCATCCCTGCACGCTTGCATTACCGATGCGAAGAATATGGGGGCCGAACTTCATGAGCAATTGGTGAAGCTTGGTGTTAAGCAGTATTTAGTTGATTCCAGTGGAAAAAGAGAGGGAAGCGTATGAAATATTATGCCGGTATCGACTTAGGGGGAACGAATATTGTCTGCGGCCTCCTGGATGAACAGTTTCAACTGCTCCGCAAACTCAAGCTTCCAACGGAAGCCGCCAAAGGCGGGGAACACGTGATTGCCAAAATTGCCGGGATGGTGGATGAACTGATCGGCCAGCAAGGGATTACCCGCAAGGATGTCCTCGCCATCGGCGCTGGTATTCCCGGTTTAATTAATCCGGCGGAAGGAATTTGCAATTTCGCGGCCAACCTGTCCTGGAGAGATTTCAAAGTCAGTGAGAAACTCAATCAATTGCTGGGCATTCCTGTGTTTATCGATAATGATGTGCGCATGTATGTCCAAGGTGAAGCAGCCAAAGGAGCCGGGCAAGGCTATCCGGTAGTATTCGGCATAACCATCGGAACCGGTGTAGCGGCCGCTTTAGTTGAGAATGGCAAGCTGTATTACGGCGGATCCTACATTGCCGGCGAGATCGGCCATATTCGGATGGACGGGGAAGAGAGTTTGTGCGGATGCGGGCTAACGGGTTGTTTGGAAACGGTTGCTTCTGCGACAGGTCTGGCAAGACAAGCGCGAGAAGCGGTCGAGAAGGGGACCTCCACGATCATGTCCTCTATGGTTTCCAGTCCGGCAGAGCTAACCGCGACGCATCTTTCTCAAGCTTATGATCAAGGAGACCAGGTTGCAATCGATATTATGACGCATACCGGCAAGCAGTTAGGCAGAGGGCTTTCTTATGCGGTTACATTACTTAACCCGGACGTTATCGTTATCGGCGGCGGAGGCGCGAACGCGGGAGAACGTCTGCTGGGTCCGATGAAGCAGGAGCTTCAGCGTTTAGTTCTGCCTATGTATTGGGACCGTTTGGAGATCAAAACAGCAGAACTGCTGGATGATGCCGGAGTCATCGGCAGCGCGGTTAACGCCTCCAACCGGGTAGCGGAGTAGAAGAAGGGACTCGCTTCCAGCAATCTTCTTGCGTCTTTCTATCTCCCTAAATAACATCCATATCACTAAGCCGTTCCATCTTTTGATAAAAACTGCCCAAACTGAACTGCACCTCTTATGTTAGAGGGTC
This sequence comes from Paenibacillus residui, assembly GCF_042677205.1. Taxonomy (NCBI): domain Bacteria; kingdom Bacillati; phylum Bacillota; class Bacilli; order Caryophanales; family Paenibacillaceae; genus Paenibacillus; species Paenibacillus residui. Next base: position 100,966 of record NZ_JBHTIU010000012.1, on the reverse strand, counting down.
TCTAACTTTCGAGGGTCTCTTCAAAAATAGGGGCAGTTTTTATTTTTTTACCGCATCAGAAGGTTAAAGTTTATTAAGGCAACAAATGAATACCTTTCAAACTGGCATAAAAAAGCTACCGCGTAAAATCTTCACACGATCAGACACCCTGGCAAGCGACCGCGCCGGGGCAGGCTAATGCCATATTACTCCACGTCCTTGCCTCGACCAAGATGGCCGACCAATTTCTTCAAACTTGCCTGTTTTTCTAAGCCTGTTTTAGTTAGCCTGTTTTAGATAGCGTGTTTTTCTTAGCTTGTTTTTTTGCTTACCTGTAGCTTGTCTATTCACTTACTTATACACAAAACGTATACACTTATCTACCAATTGCCTATATGCTTACTGCTGTAAGACGTATACATTTATCTACCTTGCCTATATGCTTACCGCTGTAAGACGTATACATTATCTACCGTGCCTATGAGCTTGCCGATGACAAGACGAATATCTCTGTCTATACTTTCCTATTTACTTACTTATACACAAAACGTATACACTTATCTATCAATTGCCTATATGCCACCCCTGTACAAGACGTATACACTTAACTGCCATTTGGTTATGCTGTGCAAGACGTATACACTCGTTTCTACCACTTGCCTATGCACTTACCGATGCACTAGATGTAACCGCTATTTATCGCTTGCCTATGTGCTTATCTTAGTACTCACGTATTCACTTAATGTATATCTTTTATCTCTTTGCGCAGCCTTTTGACTGTTATCCCCTTTGCTCAGAAAAAGTACATGGCTTGATGGATTAAATGTCAGATAAATAGTCAATTTAAAAGATGTTTATTAGTCATGCTCAGAAAAGAGAAGCAATCTGAAGTGTCGCCCGTTATTCAATAATTAATAGATGTTCAATTCGGTTACAGTTATCCAGATGTCCGCAAACAAGCACGGGCGAGATGATCAAAAATTGGGACTTTCTGCAATTGTAAATTCAGACGAAAACAGAATTCATCCAGGTAATGCTGTAAATACTTCGGTCCGATCCCGTTAAATACTCGATTAGTCCAGGCTCTCGCTTTGCGCAAATAATTCCGCAGGGAAGGAACGCGTTGATAATGGTAGCGCCTCGTCTCGATATCCACGTCGATTGCATCCGGGCTGACATGCTCCTTGATGAAGTGCTCGCCCGCAGACCGATAGATTCTGCCATCCTCCATATCTTCCGGACGAACGGTTTTGATTTTGACCTGCTGAGGTACAGCTCCTTTGTCCAAGGAAGCAACGACGAATACAGGCCTCTGTTCGGGATAGAGCCCTAAGACCGATGCAGCGCTGCGGAAAGGGCGATGAAAGGCTGTGCCCCCCTTCACCACACCGGTAAGCGGCTGCTTATGATCTGCTTGAGACAAAGCTTGGCGAATCTTGTGAAGGATCGCCCAGGCGGTTTTATAAGTGACCTGCAGGAACGAACTGAGCTGAACGGCATTCGTGCCTCGCTCGGTGTTGGCAACGAGATGAAAAGCGAGAAACCATTTGCACAGCGAAGTCCGGCTTCCTTCCATCACTGTACCAGCGATCAGGGAAGTCTGATGTCGGCAGCTTCGGCACTCATAGAGCGGCAGCCGACGGGAACGGATGACATACGCCTGCCTATGTTCGCAACGAGGACAGGAAAAGCCATCCGGCCATTTCGCTTGATAGATGAATTGTACACAATCCTCCTCGGTTTTAAAGCGATTCCGAAAAGCTTTTTCCTCTTGCTTGAAGGCACTTTCGTCCCATTTGGAGTACCGATCCATAGACAGATTTAACAAAACATCTTGAATTATTTTCGAATCTACACTTCGACCCGCATCCATTTCTGGCTTTCGGTGCACATCCGAACGGCAATCTTTATCCGCGTTTCTAGACAAAAATGGCCCCAAGCCAAAACTCTTGTCCGACTCTTCATCCCACTTCGAACTGAAACTTTCAGTCCATTTTCGATACAAACCTGAATGAAAGCCAGTACGCCGCTCTAACTCCATAGCCTCCGAAGCAAAAGAGGACATTGCGCTCACCTCAATAATACGAACACATGTTTGTTTTTATTATATCGAATATACGTTCTCGTATCAAGAAGTATTTATAAAAAGAGTAGAGGTTTAGATCGAGTCTGGACGTAATTTTTAAGAGCAACTATGGTAAATCTTAAAGACAAATCACCTCTGAATTTTCACAAATAAAAACTGTATTTTTAAGAGTCAAAGAAACAAGAAAAGAGGGGAGGTACTGAGTGAATGGGATAACAGTCAAAGAGCCGGGAAAGAGATAATGACACAACCAAACGGAACTGAGTGAACGGGGTAGCAATCAAAAGGGGGCGATGTATGAAGCTGCTGCAGATAAGAAACTGAGTGAACGGGATAACAGTCAAAGGGCCTGTAAAGAGATAATGACACAACCAAACGGAACTGAGTGAACGGGATAGCAATCAAAGGGGGAGAGATTATGAAGCTGATGCAGATATGAAACTGAGTGAACGGGATAACAGTCAAAGGGCCTGTAAAGAGATAATGACACAACCAAACGGAACTGAGTGAACGGGGTAGCAATCAAAAGGGGGCGATGTATGAAGCTGATGCAGATAAGAAACTGAGTGAATGGGATAACAGTCAAATGGGCCGGGAAAGAGATAATGACACGACCAAACGGAACTGAGTGGTCGAGAGGCGTTCCTAGACATAAGTAACCGCCCGGCGGCCGCCGGGCGGTTGTATGTGACCTTCTTCGGGCTTAGCCGCCCATTGAAGTTGTCATTAAACGGTTTGTTTTCCCTTAACCCAAATGCTTGAGATGTCAAGATCAGGAGTGAGAAGCAGGATGTCCGCTTGCTTGCCCACTGCGAGGCTTCCCAGCTTGTCGTCCATTCCGAGCATACGGGCCGGATTGCCGCTTGCCAAAACACTCGCCTCCTGGACGGATATTCCCACCGTATTCACCATGTAACGGAAAGCAGAAATCATAGTCAGGGTGCTTCCTGCCAGACTGTTACCTTCTGTTAGGGTGGCCATTCCGTCTTTAACGGTGACGGCGAGCCCTCCAAGGCTATACTGTCCGTTACCCAGTCCGGCGGCAGACATGGCATCTGTAATCAGCATCAAATTATGACTCTGTTTAGCCCGGGTCAACAGCCGGATGGCACCCGGATGGACATGAAAGCCGTCTGCGATGATTTCCGCGCTGATTCGGTCATCCGTCAAGACAGCGCCGACCGTACCCGGCTTCCGGTGATGAAGTCCGGTCATTGCGTTAAAAGTATGGACCGCATGCTTCAGGCCGTGCTCCACCGCTTCCTCGATCACTTCATAAGTGGCATCTGTATGTCCGGCGGCTGCTACAATGCCGTTAGCCTTGAGCCACTCGATCAATTCGTAGGCACCTTCGGTTTCGGGTGCGAGGGTAAGCATTTTGATCAAACCAGGATATTGTTGAGTCCAATCCTGCAGCCATTGCTTCTGAGGAGGAACGATAAACTCAGGATTTTGCGCACCCGGCCATTTATGGCTGATGAACGGGCCTTCCAAGTGAACACCGATCAGTTGAGCATAGGGCATTTCCTTGCTTCTATAGCTGCTGACAGCCTCCAATACGCGGGATAAAGCATCATGAGGGCCGGTTACAGTCGTGGCCAGCATGGAGGTCGTTCCGTTCTGGCCATGAAAGCGGGTAATTCCATCCAGGCATTCCTGGGTTGCATCCATGAAGTCATGACCGAATCCCCCATGAACGTGAACATCGATAAAGCCGGGAACTACCCAGCCTTTCTTGGCGTCAACACGTGTTCCCGAGAAGGATTCCGTCAGTTCAGGACGGCTCCCACGGGATCCAACCCATACAATTTTATCTCCTTCTATCAGCACTTCTCCATCGCTGATAACCTCTTCCTCCGTAACTACTGAGGCATTGGTAATGAGAATTTGATTGGCGCTCATTTTAATAACCTCCCTGCTTCGGAATCCGTCATAACGATCAGTTGAGGATGCAGTTGAAGGAATGATGCCGGGCATTGCGGGTCAATAGGGCCTCTCAATGCTCTATGCATAATTTCTGCTTTATCCGAGCCTTTCGCGAGCAGCAGAATGGTTTTCGATTTCATAATGGTCCCCAGACCTACGGTAATTGCTTGGACAGGAACATCATCGATGGAATCAAAAAAACGAGCGTTAGCCTTTCGCGTCTCCTCGTGGAGATCGACCAGATGGGTAGCACTTTGGAGCGTTGGGCCAGGCTCATTGAACCCGATATGTCCATTGTGGCCGATTCCCAGAATTTGTATGTCAATTCCTCCGGCTTGTTCGATCATTTGGTCGTACCGGACGCACTCCTCTTGAACAATCTCGGCATTGCCATTAGGAATATGGGCATTCTCTGCCGGAAGATCGATATGCTGGAATAAACGGGTATTCATAAAAGTGTAGTAGCTTTCCGAGTGATCTCGGGGCAGTCCAACATACTCATCCAGATTGAAGGTCTTGGCCGATTTGAAGCTGACGCTTCCCTTTTTATAGAGCTCTACCAGCTTCTCGTAAACACCGACCGGTGTGGATCCGGTCGCCAGGCCAAGTACTGCATTCGCTTTCGTATGAAGCGTGGCGGCCAGCAGCCCGGCTGCCGCTTCGTTCAGTTCTTCATTGGATGAAAAAATGTGTACATTCATTCTAATTCTAACCTCCGACGATATTGTACGGACAGCAAAAAGAACCTGGGTCCGCCTAATCAAGAACAAAGAAATCCGCAGAAGCAGTCCAGGGACAGAGCAATAGATCATCGTCCCAACACAGGACCATCAGGATAGTACAATGGTAGTCATATAACGATGTCCTATTTTAAATGTAAGGTTTCTGAGGGGCTATGTCAATAAACAGAAAGTTTATCTCGATCATAATCCTGATTGCAAACATCATTTGTAATGTTAGAAACGATAAAAATAAATGCTACAACTATTAAAAGCCCGCAGCTGCAGCTTTTCCATTGAAAAACAAAATATCTCGTTAAATATTATATTTGGAAAGGATTGACTAGCACGTAGACCACTTATACACTATAGGGGAACTCATTTTTTGTCTGATGAAGACAGGGGCAAACCGGGAGAAGTCTTCAGCATCTGGGTAAACGCTTGCAGGCAGGCAACGCTTTGTCAAGTATTTCGTCGAACGTTTATCTGGCTGCGGAATTTGTAAACAGAGCCGCTCTCGGATTCACACTGGCTCATCAGATAATTAATATTGCAGATTGGGGTGGAGGATTTGAAGCTGACGAATAAAATCGGAGTCATTGTGGATAGTTTTGGAATTGGAGTTAGAGAAGGGCTGAAGAAAGCCAAAGAGGTTGGGGCTGAGGGAGTTCAGATTTATGCCGTAAAAGGAGAGATGGATCCCGCTAACCTTAACGCGGCAGCACGCAGAGAGCTTAAGGACTATATTGCATCACTCGGTCTTGAAATCTCCGCATTGTGTGGCGACCTCGGAGGTCACGGTTTTCAGGACAAGACAGAAAATCCCGCTAAAATAGAGAAGTCTAAACGAATTCTAGATTTGGCCATGGATCTGGGTACGAATGTAGTAACGACTCATATCGGAATTGTTCCCAACGACCGTAATAGCGAGGTTTTTGCTGTGATGCAGGAGGCTTGTGAAGAATTAAGTCAATACGCAAGCAGCATGAATGCTTATTTCGCGATTGAGACGGGTCCGGAAACGGCTGAGCATCTGAAATCATTCCTGGATACGTTAAGCTCCAAAGGCGTGTCCGTAAACTTCGATCCGGCCAATATGGTTATGGTGACGGGAGACGATCCGGTACAGGGAGTCAAGCTGCTAAAGGATTACATTGTACATACCCATGTTAAGGATGGTATTCGTTACAAGGAAGTGGACCCGCGCGAAATTTATGGAGCGCTTGGATATGAACCGATGGATCATGGCAAAATTGCGCAAATGGTGGCATCGGGAGAGATTTTCAAAGAAGTTCCTCTTGGAGAAGGAAAGGTTGATTTTGACGCTTATTTTGCCGCTCTGCAGGAAATCGGTTATCAAGGCTATCTGACGATCGAGCGGGAAGTAGGGGATCAGCCGGAAGTGGATATCCGCAAGGCTGTAGAATTTATCAAACGTTATCGGTAAGCCCGAAACGGCTCTTGAACGGGTCCGTTCCCGTTCAAGGGCCTTCTTTTGTATGAAGAGAGAGGAAGGCCGTTTAATGGTTTCGCGACGGCTTCGCCTCTAACCTGATGCGAAATCTCTACAGCTATTTTGGAATGATTCCGGTCACAAAGAAGGTGCCAGGATATGGACGTAATTAAAAGTCGTTGGTCAATCCTCCAAATAGTCAATCTGGGAACCTTTATGTCCACGTTGGATGTGGGTATTGTTAACGTAGTGCTGCCGACAATGGCCGAACAGTTCGCGGCCCCGTTGGCCCAGGTTCAATGGGTTGTTACCTCTTATTTACTGACTATGGTTGCCCTGCTTCCGATATTAGGCAAATGGTCCGACCGGATGGACCGCAGTAAAGTCTACAGCTACGGCTTCTTGGTATTTGCGGTCGGATCTTTATTTGCTGCTTATTCACCTAATTTGGCTTCTATGATTGTGTCCAGAATCGTTCAAGGAATAGGGGCCTCGATGATTCTGTCGAACAGCCAGGCGATGGTGCGCAAATTATTTCCCAATCATGAAATTGGCAAAGCACTGGCGATGAATGCCGTTGTGATCTCGATCGGAACTCTGTCCGGACCCGCAGTCGGAGGTTTGCTGATGGAATGGGCTGATTGGTCCGTCTTGTTTCTGATCAATGTCCCGCTAGGTCTCTTGGCCCTGCTGTGCGGGCTCAAATGGTTTCCCCGGGATACCAAGCGAGGATATCAGCCGCTGGATGTAATAGGCTCGGTTTTGCTGGCTATCAGCACGTCGCTTCTGCTGCTGGGGGCGGTATATGGTGAAAGCAAGGGCTTCACCGGCACAATCATTGCACTGTATGCTTCCGGAACCGTGCTGCTTGTACTGCTGTTTCTCTATGAGAGGCAAATCTCCCATGGGGTGATTGACAAAGTATTATATACCAATCGAGGGATGGCGGTGGGCAATTCTGCCTCGCTGTTAATGAACGTTGCTCAAATGTCCACTTTAATTCCGATAACCTTCTACATGCAGCAAGTGTTGGAGTACCCGACCCGCACAGTGGGGCTGATGCTTGCCCTGCAGCCGGTATTTCTCGGAATCGCATCACCCGTTTCCGGATGGTATAGAGATAAGTACGGGGCATATTATCCGACTATTGTCGGAGCGTCCATTTGCGCTATCTCCATGCTGTTTATTATTTGGGGCGGTGGAATCCACCCCATAGGCATTGCGCTTCATCTTTCGTTATTTGGGGTAGGAATGGGATTGTTCCAAGCCATAAATAATGCCGAAATTATGTCTGCGGCCCCGCCCGAAAAAATAAGCTTGATAGGAAGTATGCTGGCTCTGATCCGTTATTTCGGAATGATTATAGGGATCGGAATGGCGGTACTTATGGCTGGCGGAATGGGGGCATCCGCTGTAGATCCGGTTGAGTTGACGGGAAGGATTAAAGGTTTGTTCGGTGCGGCCTGTGCAGTCTGTTTCGCGATGGTGCTTATTTGCTTGCTGCGGCCCAAGGAGAAGCCGCAGGCCGAAGCTCCGACGGGCTCTGCCAAGGCAAGCAAGCCGTTATAAGCGGATAGGGGGAACCTGCAGTACCTACAGTTCCGCAGAGGAGAGCCCATTATGACGCTGCAGAATTCGCATCCGGTAGCTGTTCTTGGCTGCCACATTCAGATCCTCCAGCAAACCGTAATTGGCCCAAGCTCCAATTACAGCTCCAATTCCCGGAACCAACTGGAGAAGTTTGCGGAGATCAAGGGAGTCTCGATATTCCTGCTGCAGCTTCTGCCAGTCGATCTCGTCGCTGTTATTGAATCGTCCTGATGATTCGTGATGCTGATGTTCCCAATTCTTCATCCGTTCAAACACCGTCAGCCGGTGCTCTCTGCTGGAGAAGGCCAGTTGAAAGATTGAGAGAATATAGAGCCTCTCGTTCATGTCCGAGGTATCGAAGCCGTAAATATGCGCCATCTCGAATAAATACTTCATCTTGATGGCGATCAGCGCGGGAAAATCCACTGCTCCCAGCAGAAGGCCCCCGGCTCCGGTACCCGCTCCTTCGGCGGCCGCTACTTTCTTGTATACATTCGTCAGCTGCTCCGCCTGGCGGTCTCTCTCCTCCAGCGTAATGCCGTATGCTACCGGCCGCTTAGGAGTGTACTTTGCGCCGACGAGAGAAGCTTGCACGATTCCTTTGATCGCGGAGGTCAACGCTGCGTGGACTTTCTTGGGCAGGACATTGTTGATTTTGTTGCTGAATGCTTTGGAAGTCGATTCCAGAACTCCTTCTTTCTTGGCCAAGTTCCGTGCCCAAAGCCGCAATTCCATGGCGACTTGTTCTTCATATCCCATCATTAGTCCACTCCTGATTTCTAATTCTCCATCCGGATGACAGACCATCTCGCCCGGGAAGGATCTGTTTGCCATTCTTACTTGACCGATCGCCTGCGGATGCCGGATGAAGATTGCGGTAGTTAATCATCGAAAGTGTCTTCCACCCTCGAATGTCCTTCCAAAATACATTCCAGCTCCGTCTCAAAATTCAAATAAAGAGGAGGGGGTAGAAGCTCGATCATTTTGGCGATCTCGGGAAGCGCCAAAGCTTCTTCCATATTTCTCGGCCTGCGCTTCATTCCTTCGATCCAGTCTCTAACCAGCTCTATCAGCTTATAGAAGCTATTTTGAAACCGGTCCGCGTCCGCTTCGGAATCTTCCGGAGAACTGACGCTCATTTGCTGCCAGTTCTCCATCATTTCCTTAAATGCCCTATCGATAATCGAATTCATCCCCAATCTCCCCTTTCATGGCTTTCATAGCTCTTTCTCGGCTTGTTATCCGCCTTCTAATTCATTGTAACGGAATTTGTATGCAGGGTAAAAGTAAAATTTAATTATGAAGAGGAAGATGAGTTTAACATTTTTAGAATATTCAACGTTTTTTTATCCAATTTTCTCCATTTTTCACTCTCTTTGAAGTATAATAATGGGGAAGAACCAAGCAGCTATAAACTTGGGCAGTGAGGAATAATCCTTCAACGCGGTAAATTCGGTGCCCTGCACTCGAGAAGGATAACCATTCATTTTCGAAAGGAGCAGATACGAAATGAACTATCGTCAATTGGGGGCTTCCGGACTGAGAGTAAGTGAAATCAGTTTGGGTAGTTGGTTGACCTATGGAGAAGGGGGATATGTCGATTCGGCCAGAGCCCATGAGACTATAGACAAAGCTTATGAGCTGGGCATCAACTTCTTCGATACAGCTAATATTTATATGCGCGGAGAGGCTGAGAAAGTAGTCGGACAAGCTTTAGGAAAATATGCCCGGGAATCGTATGTGATTGCTACCAAGGTGTGGGGGCGGATGGGGGAAGGGCCGAATGACAGAGGCTTATCTCGCAAGCACATTATGGAGCAGTGCGAAGCCAGCTTGAAACGGTTGAATCTGGATTATATAGATCTTTATTACTGCCATCATTTTGATCCGGACACACCGATGGAGGAAACGCTGCGTGCCATGGACGACCTGGTCACACAGGGCAAAGTCTTCTATATCGGAGTAAGCAACTGGACGGCGGCACAAATTGCGGAAGCTGTCCATTTGGCAGACAGGAAGCTCCTGAATCGGATCGTTGCCAGTCAGCCGGTATACAACATGTTTAATAGAGCGATTGAACAGGAGCTGATTCCCGCGTGTACGCGGTTTGGGATCGGTCAGGTCGTATATTCCCCCTTGGCTCAAGGAGTGCTTGCGGGAAAATACAAGAATGCGACAGATGTGCCTCCGGGTAGCCGGGCCACCCACTCCAGCGGAAAGCAGACGATCCAAAGATATTTGCATGACGACAACCTGCTCAAGGTGGCTCGAATCCGTGAAATAGCTGACGAATTAGGGTTAACCCTGTCTCAGCTGGCCATCGCCTGGATTTTGCGTCAGTCCAATGTTTCCAGCGCGCTCATAGGCGCCAGCCGAGTCCAGCAAGTGGAGGAGAACGCAGCGGCGTCCGGGGTAAGCCTCCCAAGCGATGCGTTGGAACAAATTGAATCCATCCTGAATAATTGATGACTGGGCCCGGGACATTGCTCCCGGGAGCTTCCCAAATTGCCTTGCAGCAGCCTCAATACATACTCTCGCCAGTATAACGCTTCTCGGTATAGATACCCTCTTCTTGCAACCATACATACTCAAAATTTAAAGGCAGATGATCATATTTTCGCTTCCGGAGAACGGCCTGAACTGTTTCAAATCGCGTAATTTGGTTTATTTGTTAGGGGTTATAGGGGGAAGGCAACTACAAGATGTAAGTCACCACAGATGGTTAGTTAGAAAATATCGGACTAGGGTGAGGAAAATGATAAGGCTTCATTCAAAAGGAAGAAGGATCACTGGAAGCGCTCGCAATGGAGTGCCTTTAAAGATATCCCGTCGGGGTTATGTGCGGAAAGAAAAAGATTCTCCCATTCAGAGTTCTTCCCAACGGATGGAAGAAAAAGGGGAACAGGGAGACGGAATCGACCGTTCAAAGGAAACTCAACAGCACTGCGATTCCTTGGTGGAGCACAATCCGGCAGCCATCTCCTCCCTCGACTTATCCGGCGCTATCCAAACGGCCAATCCGGCTATGGAACAGCTAAGCGGCTATTCGGCCCAAGAATTAATCGGAATCAATTTGCTAAGCATGATCGATCCGGCCGATGTTTCGCGGACCAAGGGCTGTCTGGAGCAGACGATTCGCGGAGAACCGGCAAGCTGTGAGATGGTCTTCTACCGCAAAGACGGCACGGCAATGGATTTGGGGGTCAAATTTGTCCCGATCATCGTCCGCGGAATGCCAACGGGCATATATTTCATCGGCAGGGACATCACCCAGCGCAAGAGGGCAGAGAAAGAGCTGCGGCGAACCAAGGAGCAGCTTGAATCTCTATTCACGAATACATCGGATGCAATCGTCATTTTTAACAGGGCTGTCACCGTTCTTCAGGTGAACCCCGCTTTCGAGAAAATGTTCGGATGGACAGCGGAGGAAGTGGTCGGCCGTCATATTTCCGAGATGCTTCCTCATGAATGGGACAAATTGGAGCGGGCCTGCGATCATGTTCTTCATGTCGGCCCCTTGAACGGAACGGATGTCGCTCTATGGAGAAAAGACGGCACCGTAATTGAAATCAGCGTCACCATCTCTCCAATTAAGGATGGTACGGGACAGGTCAATGCTTTCGCGGCAATGATACGAGATCTTAGCGAGCGGGTTAAGATGGAGAAGACTTTGCGAGAAAGTGAAGCGAAGTACAGATTGATCGCGGAAAATATGACGGATCTCATCGCCATTTATGACAGAAACGGAAGGATGACTTATGCGTCTCCGTCCTTTAAGCATGTTCTCGGTAAAGAGCCGGAGCTGCATGGGAGAATAGAACAGATGGTCCACTCCCAGGATCGCAGAAAGATTCGTGAGAGGTTTACGGAGATGGTAAACACGAATCAAGCCAGCCGGTTTGAATACCGGTATGCCCTTTCCGAAAATCAGTCCCTGTTTCTGGAGGCAAGCGGCATTCCCGTGATCGGGGAATCCGGCCGGGTAGAAAGCGTCGTTATCGTCTCCCGCGACATTACGGCTCGCAAGAAGGCCGAAGACGCCCTGTTGGAAGCGGAAGAAAAGTATCGCAGTCTTGTAGAAGAGGCTCTTGTAGGAGTATATTTGATACAAGACTGGGAAATCACTTACGTTAATCCCAGATGTGCAGAGATGCTGGGATACCGAAGTGAAGAAATGCTCCATAAGAATGTGATGCATTTCGTATATCCGGAAGACCATGACCTGTTCCTGAGCAAGTTCCGCAATCGTAAGGGCAGAAGCGTCCATTTTTATTTTCGTGCCTTGCATAAGGATGGCAGGGCGGTGGATGTCGAGCTGCACGGGACGATGACGACATACAGGGAGAAGCCGGCGATCATTGGCACGGTTATGGATATTACAGAGAGAAAACGAACGGAGGAGCTTCTGCGGAAATCCGATAAGCTGTCGGTCGTCGGGCAATTGGCGGCAGGCGTGGCTCACGAAATCCGCAACCCGTTAACCTCTCTCAAAGGCTTCGTCCAGCTGCTTAAAGCCAAGAACCAGGGACAGGAGCAGTATCTCAATATCATGCTGTCCGAGCTGGATCGAATCAATTACATAGTGAATGAATTCATGGTGATTGCCAAACCTCAGGTCATAGAATTCCAACCGAAAGACGTCCGCCGCATTCTCTATGACGTCATTCCACTGCTGGACACCCAGGCCATCATGAACAATATTCAGATTCGGATGGACGCGGAAGAGAACCTTCCGTTGATCCATTGTGATGAAAACCAAATGAAGCAAGTTTTTATCAATATTCTCAAGAATGCTATCGAAGCCATGCATCATGGCGGGATCATTCAAATAAGAGTCAAGCAGGATCACAAGCGAAAGCTGCAGGTACGCATAGTTGATCAGGGCTCGGGAATCTCGCCCGAACGGCTGGCCCAATTGGGGGAGCCTTTTTATACAACGAAGGAGAAGGGGACTGGCCTCGGATTAATGGTCTGTTATAAAATTATTGAGATGCATCACGGGACCATTAAAATTAAAAGTAAGCTAGGCCAGGGGACAACCGTGGATATTGTGCTTCCCGCATATCCATCCCCGGAACAAAATCATTTCAAAGACAAAGGGACTGAACTATGAAGACGAACAAGATATCGGATTTAAACAACTCGTTGCTTATGATCAACAGCATTTACTCCTCTCTCACCAAATCGGAGAAGAAGGTTGCGGATACCGTTATGAAGGATCCGGAGGCCGCTGTCTTCTATACGATAACGGACCTCGCGGAGAAGGCGGACGTGGGGGAAACTTCCGTCATCCGGCTTTGCCGCAAGCTGGGGTTTAAAGGCTACCAGGAATTCAAGCTGTCCATCGTCCAGGATTTGGCCAGCCCGGCGGAGCAAATTATGGGAGAGATTGAAGAGAACGATAATATGGAAACCATCGCCAAAAAAATAACGGCCCATAACACTCAAGCGCTGCACAATGCACTGTCACTCCTTAATGAGCAGCATCTGAACAAGGTGGCCGATGCCATCATCCGTGCCGACCGACTGTTCTTCTGCGGAGTCGGCTCCTCGGGATTGACGGCCATGGATGCCAAGTACCGGTTTATGCGCCTCGGTTTTCAGGCGGACGCAGTGATGGATTCCCATATGATGGCCATGAATGTGGCACTGGTCGGCAAGAATGACGTAGTGGCGGTGATCTCTACAAGCGGGAGCACGAAGGATGTGGTGAATGCAGTTTCGATTGCCAAGGCCAATGGGGCTTTTATTTTCTGTATTACCAACCACGGGAAATCCCCTGTCACCCAGCAGGCGGATGCAGTGCTTCTGGGGACGTCAAGAGAAACCCCGCTGCAAGGAGGCGCGTTCTCTTCCAAATTGACCCAGATCCATCTTCTGGATATTTTATCGACCGTTGTCGCTCTCCGGCAGAAGGATATGACCTACGCCGCTCTGGAGAAAACAGCGAAGGCGGTGTCCGATAAGCTATACTGATGAGCTGCTGGCCGATCAATACTGATAGTTAACAAGGAAAATGGAGCAAAAGTTCATTTTATTTAAATTATTGGAAGGAAAATTCTTTCTTTCTTCGGTATAGGGATGTATACTTAAAAAGTAGAGAGTAAAAGACCGAAAAGGAAAGTGAGAATTATAATGAAGAACTCTTTGATCCCATCCTTGTATAACCAATGTATTGTTTCTTGCCAGGCACTGGAAGATGAGCCTCTGTACGGCTCTCATATTATGGCGGCGATGGCCCAAGCGGCAGAGCGTGGTGGAGCTGCAGCCATACGCGCCAATACCCCCGTCGATATTCGGGCAATTAAACAGGCTTGCTCCCTTCCGGTGATCGGACTGTACAAGAAAGATTACCCGGATTCCGATGTGTATATAACGCCTACGTTCCAGGAAGTGAAGGAAGTAATCGAGGCCGGTGCCGAAATCGTGGCGATGGATGCTACCCGACAGCAGCGGCCGAATGGGGAGACTTTGGAGGGGCTGATTTCCCGTATTCGCGAGAGCTTTCCAGAAACACTTATTCTGGCGGATATTTCCACCTATGAAGAAGGAGTCCATGCGATGGATCTTGGGGTCGATCTGGTCTCAACGACATTGTCCGGCTATACGAGCTATAGTCTGCAGCAGTCCGAACCGGATATTGAGCTGGTCGGCAGACTGGCGGCTCTCAAGCGGACACCGGTCATCGCGGAGGGACGAATCTGGACGGTTGAGCAGTGCCAGGAATGCTTCCGTCAAGGCGCTTACGCTGTTATAATCGGGTCGGCGATTACCCGCCCGATGGAAATTACGAAGCGGTTCGTCCGGGCTGTTCAAGAAGTCACGGGCACGAAGTAATCCATTACATGATCTTATGGGTATGGTGAATGAACGGGGGACTTAGAATGAATGAACTGGCCATTGGAGTGGATCTGGGCGGGACCAAAATTCATTTGGCCGCGATAGACCGTTCCGGGCAGACGGTAGTTGAATCCATCGTTCCTACCGAGGCCAAGCAAGGCGCAGCCGCTGTGCTGAACAAGATGGTTAACGGCATTGCCGATATTTTGAGCCGGCTGAAGGATGTACGCAGAGAAGGCGATGTGGTCGGCATCGGTATAGGAAGCGCGGGTCAGATCGACTTCAGCAGCGGTACGGTCGCTTTTGCCGTCGATACATTACCCGGTTGGACCGGAACTCCGATTCGCGACAAGGTCACCGAGCGTTTTGGGCTGCCGGTGTATGTCGATAACGATGTGAATGTGATTGCCATCGCGGAGAAAAATTTCGGGGCGGCGCGCCCTTATAACAGCTTCGTATGTATCGCGCTGGGTACCGGTGTAGGCGGAGCCATAGTTGAAGAGGGCCGTTTGGTCCGGGGCGCTTTCGGAGGAGCCGGGGAGCTCGGCCATATTTCGGTCGATTTCAACGGGCCTCGATGCAGCTGCGGCAATCACGGATGTATTGAACTGTACGCTTCCGGTACAGGAATAGCCCGAGTTGCGGCAGAGATGATTAACGCGAATGGCTGGCAGCCGGAATGGCAGGCCGATTCGCGGGAAGTGATTGCTGCCTGGAATTCGGGTGACCCTCATGCTTCTGAAGTGATGGCTAAAGTCATTAGCGCATTAAGCACTCATATAAGCAGTGTCATTCACACTCTGAATCCGGAAGCGGTTATTATCGGCGGCGGAGTATCTGAAGCGGGACCGGCCTTCTTCGAGGCTCTAAGAGAGGAAACCGGAAGAAGAACGGGAGCCGCGATGTGGAAGGCAACAACTTTGCTTCCTGCAGAAATAGGGAGCGGCGCGGGTGTCATCGGAGCGGCCGCCCAAATCTGGCATTATGGAACGAACACAATCAATCACGGATAAAAGAAAAGGCCGCGTCAGCGGCCTTTTATGTTGGTAGGGATTTTACGCATCCGCGGGAATCGGCCAAACCTCACGTTCTTAGTTTGTACTTGCCGCTTGATCTAATGTTAACTTTCACTTTAATCTGTTTAAGGCTGTCCGGTTCCACGACCAGATCTCGGGTTTCCCGTATGTTCTTCCAGTTGGACAAATGATCCCGGTAGACAACTTCCCCCAGACGAAAGATGTCCGCACGTATTTTCATCCCTTCATCGAAAGTTCTTCTAATCTGTGAACGGATGGCTTCTTCCGTTGCTTTCTCCAGCTCGGCGGAGGAGATGTTCTCGTGTAATTCATTAACGATTCCCTTCAATTTGACTTCGATGTTAAAGTAGACCTTATGGTCATGAAATGAGGCTTCAACCTCATATATGGGCCTAGTCAATACAACTACAGCCAACAAATCATTATCCCTGTAAAGGGTCACGGGGGCACGTGCCGTATGCCTGTTAAGCCATTGGATGCCAAACAGGTCATGATTTTTGATCCATCCGGCCAACGAGCCGTCCGACCGGATGAAATAGGCGCCGTCCACTTGAAGCAGCTTGTGCTTCTTCAGTTTGTCTTTCTCACTGCTGATCCAATGATTCGTATTGGTTGTCAATGAAGGGAGATAGCTCGTTTCCCCAGGCTCCCGGTATCTCTGGATGAAACGGTATAAATAAACCGGTTCAATAATGGATCTTTGCTTATAGGTATTTGCCGGCTCATGCAGGATGGAGACCAGAGCGTTCGCATTGAAAAGGGGAGTGGAGGCGAATAATTCTTCAATGGGCTGTTTGGTGCCGAACACCCAAGTGTTGTACCGCACCTCCCGGTAACGGTTGATTAAATCGAGAGCTTCTTCCACTCCATGTCTAAGCACTTTTCCGAAACGACCAAGGCGGTAATATGTCCCCATAATATTTGCTTCTGCGAAGTGGAATATAATTGATTCATCGCTTCGGTAATGGTCCGCCCTCTCCCTTTTCCTATGTAAATAGGCGTAGGCTGGGACGCCGAGGCGCCTTCCTGCCTGACAATACTCGAGAAGTCCAATATTTGGGCATAGGTAATGTATTCCTTATCTACGTACTCCAGGCCCAAAGCGCTAATATAGCTGTAGCTCTGAGGCTCCTGGTAATTCCAACAGCCACTTAGCATTATCGATATCATGACAAGGCAGAGCATTAGGCGGACTCTTCTCCCTGCCGTATTTTTCAAGAAGATCCCTCTCCTTGCTTCGATTGGTTTTTGGTCTTCAGATATTGCGGACGTTTCTTGCGCAGGCTCCATGGAATCCGCAGAACAGATTCCGGGATGTCCCGGAAAGTAGGCGGCGATAGCGGGGCCAGATAAGGAACCCCAAACGAACGGAGGTTGGCCAAATACAGGACGAGAGCAAAGAATGTAAACAGGAAGCCGAACATTCCAAGCAGGGAAGAGGCGAACAGAATAATCAGTCGTAATACATTCAGCGTCCCGGACAGAGCCTGGCTGACTAGAGTGGAGCCGGCCACTGCCGTGATGGCCCCTATGACAATCATGGATGGGGAGAACAGGCCCGCCCGGATAGCCGCATCCCCGATAATCAATCCGCCGACAACGGTTATCGTTTGCCCAATGGCCGACGGCAGCCGAACCCCGGCTTCCCGGAACAATTCAAGCAGGGCGAGAGTAAGAAACATTTCCAGTGCAGCCGGCAGAGGAATCCCCATTCGCGATGAAGTAATCGTGGCCAGCAGCATAAAGGGAATCTGATCCTGGTGGAAGGTCAGCAGAGCAATATAAAACCCCGGCAGCAGCAGCGTTACAAACAAGCTGATGAAGCGGATCAGCCGTCCGAAGGCAACATTCAGGAATGTAAAGTGCGTATCCTCCGGCGTTTTTAATTGGAGCATCAGATCGGATGGGGCGATAACTGCCGAAGGATTTCCATCGACAAGCACGACAAACCGTCCGTTCATCAGGCATTCGACTACAAAATCGGGTCTCCCCGTATACCCCATTAATGGAAATATGGAGAAGCTGGAATCGGCAATCATCGATTCCAATTGGGTGGTGCTGTAAAGCCCTGCGATGTTCATGCTCGTTAATCTTTTTCTGGCTTCCTCCAACAGTTGAGGATTGATAACATCTTGTATGTAAAGCAATCCTACTTTAGTCATCGTCCGGGTGCCGATAATATATTTTTCGTAGGCCAAGCTGTTGCTGCGAATTCTCTTACGGATCAGGGCCAAATTCACTGAAATATTTTCCACAAAACCGTCCTTCGGCCCGCGAATCGAAACTTCCGCATTGGACTCTTCCGGCTGCCGGTCGGGAATTTTGGCTACATCCACTGAAAACAAGGAGGAATTGTCTACAAAATAAATAAGCAGCTTGCCCTCGAACACTTTGCCAGCCAGATCGGCATCAGAGGAGTCATTCTCTTCGCTCAGCTCCAGCTTCTTCTCCCGCTGGATTTGTTCCACGCTTCGAAAATGTGTTAAAGCATGCAAGTCCTGCAAAGAGGGGAGCACCATCTCATTAATCATCTTTTCGTCTGTCATGACCTCGCAGAAGACGAACAAAACAGCCGACTGCACGGGAGGATTACCGAACTGATAATATTGAAATTGAACATCGTCACAATGGGAGAACATCTTTCGGATCTTTTGTTCATTCCAGTGGGTAGCTGCCTTCGCTCCGCTCCTGGATTGCGTGTCCGGCAGAGTCATCCATTTTGGAATCCATTTCATGTTTGCCCGCTCCTTTTCTTCGCGACAAGCTCGCCAGCAAAGTTAGAATAAGGATGACCGATATCATCATAAAGAACGAATATGGGTAGTAATAATTTTTCAAAATCGATAGAAATACGGGGTCGCTATAGGGCAGTTCACATATAAAAAATGTGATGACGCCTAAGCCGAAAAGAACGATCACTCGTGCCAGCTTCTTGCGGACGTCCAACAGTTCCAGAATGAGAAATTGGGTGATGCTGATCCGGATAAAAGCGCCGGTCAACCATTGATAAATAGAGAAAAAGTCGAGATGTTCAATGTATCGGCCAACCTTGACAAGCCTCCATTGCTCGAATGGGGGATAGCGCTGCTTAGCCGCTTCGCCCGGCCCGAATTCGGCAATCGATCCCATGGTGGGACCTAACGTTAGCCACGCCAGAATGATCGCGAGCAGAAGGATGTGCCATAGCTTGACTTTCCTGCGCAGACGGTGCTGTATAAGCAGCAAAATTACGATTTCGCTAAATCCGGAGAGCACGAAGAAAGCCCCGCGCAAAGACGGTGTCCAGCCATACTCGAATAGAGGAAATAAATAACTGTAATCTTTGTGCTCGAAATTGGCGGACATGACGAAGAAACCGAGGAGAATGACGATCGGCAGAAGCATTCCCGACGTGATGGAGATGGCCTGAAGGCCGGAATAAGCCGCAACGGAACAAAGCAGCAGACCGGAAAGTGACAGGACGAACGGGGGGGGGTTCCCGGAAGATAGGAAGAGATAGTCCATGTATTCGTATCTTTGAGAGTGAAGGCGCCCATGAATACAAAATATACTATGAAGATAAGTAAGAAAGGCCAGGTGGCCCAACGGCCGAAACGATCGCTGAGCCAGTCCCTGATCGACATTTGCCCGGTTTTTTTGATTATGTAATGTATACAAATGATGATAGGAATGTAGGCCAGGGAGGCTATAATGACTGAAATCCAGGAATCTCTCCCCGCTTCATCCAGAAGAATAGGGATAATCATTACGTGGTTGGTCAATCCGACAGTAAGCATGATGATGGAAGCCGCTTGAATGAAGGAAATTTTCCCCGTATTTACCATAACCACCATTCCTATACTTTGAAGTTACGGTTATTATTCCAAGAGCTTCATAAAATATGCCACGAAAGGTCAGCTTCAGTATCCGTTGACAAATCCATCCAAATAGATAGACTTAAAGAAAAAATGAATGGGGAGGCTTGGCCTCTCTTCCATGTCATTCGGGGGGAAAACTTTGAATCCTTTCTTTACGTTCCTGGCAAGACTTTCCTACAAGAGAAAGCTGATGGTATATTCTTTGCTGATCAGTATTCTGCCGGTTTTTCTCATTGGATTTGCCGCTTCCTACCGGGTTACCAAGGTCATTCAGGAGGAAGTGGACCATACTCAGCAAATGGTCTTGAATCAAATCAAAAATCAGCTCAACGATTTTATCATCAACCTGAACATTGCTTCCATCAGCCTTTCCTCTAATTTAACTCTGGAAAAATCGGTGAATGAAGGCCTGTCGGCCGACAATGTCAATCAATCGTTCGAGATGATTGAAACCATCCGCAAGCAGAAGAGCTTTTCCTCCATTCGTTTTGAAGTTTCAATGATTAGTAAGCGCTACCAAATGGTTTACTCCGACCTGGCCAAAGCTTCTTTTGAGTATTTCAACCAAATGATGGACAGCGAGAAGCCCCAATACAATTCCTCCTTTATTATTACACCGCGTACTTATCCGAATCAGGAGGATTTGCTGCTGTTCCGGCCGATACCGCTGCATACGTATTATACTGACGGAGTGATCATACTCCATGTCAGTATTAGCGAAATTCTGCAGTTTGTCGACAAGCTCAATTTGGAAGACAACCGTAGATTGTATGTGGTCGACCCGTCGGGCAAAGTCATCGTCAGCCGGAACGAGAAAGACATTGGGACACGCTTAAGCGGCAGCCCCGGTATGCACGAATGGTGGCAGCAGCCTCCCGATACGATGGAGATTGCCTTGGATGGGGAAAAGTATCAGGTTGCATCTCTGAAGTCAAGCCTTAATGATTGGACCTACATCCTGATGATCCCCAAGGCCGATTTAACCCGCAAAGCCGATTCCATCCGGGGGTTCACCTGGGGCATTATGGGTGCCATGGGCCTGCTTTCCGTCATGATTGCGTTAATCGGTTCGCGCAGGTTCTATCATCCCATAGAGAAGCTATTAAAAACGATTTCGGGAGAGGGCAAATGGGAGGACAAGCATAGGGACGAATTGCAAGCTCTGGACTCTTTCATGCTGCATATGTTGAGAACGAACGGGGAGCTTAAGGACAAGCTGAAGGAACAGATCCCCGATCTTAGGGCAGGGATTTTCCAGCAGCTTCTGTGGGGGGAAATAACGGAGGCGGAAATGCGAGCCAAGGTAGAGCAATGGGACCTGCCGTTGAAGGGGGCTTTATTCAAGGTTTGCATTGCTGCCGTGGACGAGTATAAACAATGGGTGGAAGCCTATAGAGAGAAGGAGCTGCCTCTTATTCATTATGCATTGAAGAAGGTAGCGGAAGAGACCTTTGCGGAGAAGCTGCCCTGCATCGTATTCACCTCTCAGCAGGGCCAGATCGTTATCATGATCGGCAGCGACATGCCGAATGAAGAATTTCAAGCTGCGGTGAGAGAACGGGCCGATCAGGTAAGACATAATGTGGGCCGGTATTTTCCGTTTACTGTCAGCGTTTCCATCAGTCCGGCCTGCAGGGATTATTCCAGATTGACAAGCAGTTATCAGGAGGCTTTGACCTTGTTGAATTACAGGCTGCTTCTGGGCAATAATGTGACCCTGAGTGACGATGATATCGGGCCGTCCGTGAGAACTTCCAGCCGCCAGATTTTTCAGCTGCATAAGCAGATAGTCCATTCGCTTGTGCAGCGTGATCTGAATGGAGCTAACCGTGACTTGCAGCAATTGGTCGAAGCGATCCCTCAATATGCGCAGTCGTCCGAAACCGTGATGGGCTTGTTCTCTTATTTACTTGGAGAGCTGGAGTATGTTTTCCATGAAATCAAGGAGGATCTTCACGATGTTTTTGACTACCCTCCGTACAAGACGCTGTACAGCTTCACGACATTGGAGGATTTGCGGAAGTGGATGAGCAATGAGTTATTTCCGTCCATTGTGAAACAACTGGAGACCGAATCCGGGTCAAAGCAGAAAAAAATTGCCCAACAAACCCTTTTATTTATTCATGATTCCTTCGACAGCGACCTGTCCCTTCAGCAGGTTGCGAATTCCTTCCAGATGTCCGATTCACAGCTTAGCCGGATTTTCAAGGAAGAGACCGGAAAGAACTTTAGCGAGTATTTAATCGAATACCGGATGAAGAAGGCGAGGGAATGGCTGGAGTATACCGACATGTCCATCAAGGAAATTGCCGAGCGGCTGAGGTATACGAATGTGCAGAATTTCTCGAGAACCTTCAAGCAGATCAGCGGCGTTCCCCCGGGAGAATACCGCAAACATGCGAGGAACGATTAAGCTTTAGCCCGAAATTTCAATGATTTCGGGCATTTATCGTTATTTGCCGGGCATTTATCAATATTTTCGTCCGTCTGAAAAAAGTGATTATTGCCTGATCAAACCGAAACAGGTTAGAGTAGGCTCACAACGCAGAGATTCAGCGCGGATTCCACCATACTAAAGAATGAAAGGGGTTACAACAATGGGGAAGACGATAAGCAAAAGACTGGCTGTATCGGTCAGCGCGCTAGTGGCTGCGGCGGCCATGGTGTCCGCCTGCGGCAGCAAGCCGGCAAGCGGGGGCGGCCCGGGCGGGGAGGCGGTCAATAAGGATATTCACATCCTGTTATCCCACTCCAATGCGAAATATGCCATGCAGCTCAAGGATAATGATCCCTATGTGAAGAAGCTGTCCGAGTTGTCCGGGTACAATCTGAAATTCGAGTTTCTGGGCCATGGCAACGATTATATCCAGCAATTGACGGTACGTTTTGCCTCCGGGGATCTGCCTGATTTAATCCGGACCGATTCCATCGATTCCACGATGCATCCCGGGGCGCTGCAGCAAGGAGTATTCCATGAACTGGGACCGTTGATCGACCAGTACGGCCCCAATATCAAGAGTAAAATTCCGAAAGAGGCGTGGGAAAGCACCCGGGTAAGCCGAGACGGTAAAATTTACGGGATTCCTGCCCTGTCCGCTCTGCCGGCTTCCCGAGTGATGTATATCCGCCAGGACTGGTTAGATAAGCTGGGGATGAAGGTGCCCGAGACACTGGATGAGTTCTTGGCTTTCTTTGAAGCGGTGAAAACAAACGATCTGAACGGTAACGGGGATCCCAATGATGAATACGGCTTTTATGTGAGGGAGAATCTTCAGTTCTCGGACGTCTTCTTCCGTGAGTTCGGTGCCTCCCCTAACCAATGGTATTACCGGGACGGCCAGCTCATTCCCGGCATGGTGCTTCCGGAAATGAAGGATGCCTTGAAATTTTGGAAGGAGCTGTATGACAAAGGCTATATCAACCCGAACCTGTTTACCAACAAGAGTGCCGATTGGGAAGCCGGAATCAAGCAGGGCAAAGCCGGCCTGTGGATGCACGACATAATCAACTATATGTCTAACTGGCAGCCCGAAAATTTCGTCAATCAGCCCGAGGTCAAGCTAAGCGCAATTATGCCTCCGCAAGGGCCTAAAGGAGGCGGCATTACGGCCCAAAGCGATCAGATTTATTTCGTCTGGGTCATTCCGTCCAAGGTCAAGAACCCGGAGGAAATCATCAAGTTTATCGACTGGGCATGGTCTGATGAGGCGGAGACCTTCTTCTCCCTCGGCATCAAGGATGTCAATTACACCGAAGAGAACGGCAAAGTGAAGTGGGATCCCAAGACTCCGGCAAATTACGAGAACGACGCCAGCATTTTCTATCAACTGTCCATCAACCCCCGCGGCGACGGAAGGATGCTCCCATCCTTGATTGAAGCTCACCCGGATGCGGAGTTTCTGAAGAAAGGGGTAGAGATTGCCAAGAACAGCAGCACGCCTAATGACGGTCTTCATATGCCGGTTCTCGAATCGCTGAAGACGCATCCCGAATTGGCAGTAGGCACGAATTCCGGCACACTGTTCCTGGATATGTTCGCCAAGGTCATTACCGGCAAGGAAGATGTCGACGCAGCGTTCGACAATTTCGTAAGCGAATGGAAGAGGCGCGGCGGGGACGCGGCAATCAAGGAAGCTACGGACTGGTACCACAGCTTCCACAAGAAATAAAGGGCTGAGGATTGCCGAAGCCTTCCAAAGGGACAATCAGGCGGCTGTGCCGTTATCTCGGGCCGGCCGCCTTCCGTACAAACGAGTCCATGCCATTGGATAAATTTATTTTCCACTGACCCTATAGGAGGTTGCGGAATGCAAAAAATAAAAGGCGATCGGATCGCCCTCCTGATTATAGCGCTGCCCGGAATATTACATTTTCTCATTTTCAAATATATCCCGCTTGCCGGTAATTGGATTGCCTTTCAGGATTACAATTTATTCAAAGGGTTTGCAGGAAGTGATTTTGTCGGCTTAAAGCATTTTATTGCGATGTTTACTTATGACGAGTTTTTCAATATATTGCGCAATACGATATTGCTGAGCTTTTACTCAATTATTTTCGGCTTCCCCGCGCCGCTCCTGCTGGCCTTGCTATTGAACGAAGTCAGGACGATGTGGTTCAAGCGTCCGGTTCAAACATTACTCTACCTGCCGCATTTTCTTTCTTGGGTTATTGTAGGGGGAATCTTCATCAATCTTCTGGACCATGGAGGGATCGTCAACCAATGGCTGGAGAGGCTGGGAGCGGGTCGCGTTGATTTTCTCGGCAATCCGCAATATTTCCGGCCGCTGATCATTACGATTTCTATCTGGAAAGAAATTGGCTGGGGAACGATCATTTATTTGGCTGCCTTATCGGGGATTAATCCCAATTTATACGAAGCCGCCATGGTGGATGGAGCCGGAAGGTGGCGGCAAATGTGGAATATTACGCTGCCGTCGTTGCTGCCTGCCATTATCATCCTGTTCTTGCTGAGAGTAGGAAGTGTTCTGGAAGCCAACGTCGAACAGGTTCTTATTTTTCTGAATCCGTTAAACCGCGAAGTGGGGGAAGTGATCGACACCTATGTTTACCGGGTAGGTCTGTTAAGTGCCCAATTCAGCTTCTCTACGGCGATTGGTTTGTTTCAATCCGTTATCGGACTCAGCCTGGTCATGTTCCTGAATCAGCTAAGCCGAAGAACGACCGGTGAAAGTATTTATTAAAGGGGGAGGAGCGCCATGAATCTGTCAAAATCGGACCGGGTTTTTCCCATCGTTAACGGGCTCTTCCTGATTATAGCCTGTTTAACAATGATCGCTCCGTTAATCCATCTGGCTGCGATTTCTTTGAGCTCGCCGGTCTATGCCAATGCCAAACTCGTTTATTTATGGCCGAAGGGCTTTAATTTGTCCGTTTATGAACAAATTTTCGGCATGGATACGCTGTGGCGCGCATTGGGAATCAGTATTTATATGTGCTTGATGGGGACTCTCATTTTTTTGCTGTTGACCACCAGTCTGTCTTATTCGCTATCCCGGTCCATTATGCCCGGCCGCAAATGGATTCTGAAGTTCATCCTTGTTACGTTCGTATTCACCTCGCCGTTGATCCCTAACTATTTATTGATTAAATCGTTGGGAATGGAGAATACTTTATGGGCCTTGATCATTCCCGGGGCGCTCAACGCTTTTTCGGTCATCATTATGAAGACCTTCCTGCAAGGGATTTCCTCCGAATTGTTCGATGCGGCCAAGATGGA
This sequence comes from Paenibacillus residui, assembly GCF_042677205.1. Lineage (NCBI taxonomy): Bacteria > Bacillati > Bacillota > Bacilli > Caryophanales > Paenibacillaceae > Paenibacillus > Paenibacillus residui. The sequence goes on along the minus strand of NZ_JBHTIU010000012.1, from coordinate 75,742 downwards.
CGGCTGCAGCGAATATGGAATTTATGCGCGGATTGCCATTCCGCTCTCCAAGCCGGTGATCGCAACCTTGTCGCTGTTTTACGTAGTCGGAATGTGGAACTCATATTTCGGCGCCTTGATCTACATCCGAAGCAAAGAGCTGTACCCGCTTCAGCTTGTGCTGCGCAGCCTAATTCTGGAGCAGGATATGGGAGGGGCCGCACCCGCAGCGGTGGAGGTAGCTATGGAAGCGACCCCGGAAATGATGAAGGCGGGTGTCATCTTATTTACGACTATACCGATACTGGTAGTGTACCCCTTCCTGCAAAAATACTTCGTTAAAGGGGCATTGCTGGGCTCGTTAAAAGAATGAGGGACAACGTGAAAAGGCATCCGAACAATCGATCAGATGCCTTTTCTCTATATTGATGGTATGACGGGAAATGAAAGGATAATCAAGATTCGCAGCGGCTCCATTCCTTCTCTTCGCATTCCTTGGAGCAGAACCCGTGATGAAGCTCTTCACATTCCTCGCAGCATATATGCTGCAGATGACAAAAATCATTGGCGCAGTTAATGTAACGGTCTTCCGGTTTGCCGCAGTGGTGGCAGCGCCCGATCACAACATCCTCAGGCGTGTTATTGATACGGACGGAGATTCGCTCATCGAAGACGTAGCATTTCCCATCAAACAGCCGGCCCTGCACTTGAGGATCCTTGCCGTAAGTCACAATTCCGCCATCCAGTTGGGAAACGTCCTGAAACCCTTCCTCAATCATGAATGCGGTAAGCTTCTCACAGCGAATTCCCCCTGTACAATAGGTGATGATCGGCTTGTCTTTATGCTGCGCAAGATTGTTGCGGATCCATTCCGGGAATTCGCGGAACGATTCCACATCCGGGCGAATGGCATTACGGAAATGACCGATATCGTATTCATAATTATTTCGTCCGTCGAGGACAATGACATCTTCCTTCTGCAGCATCTCGTAAAACTTGGCCGGTGATAAACGTTTTCCGCCGATTTGGTTAGGATCGAGGTTTTTGTCCAGACGGAAGGTAACGAGCTCTTTTTTGGGACGGACAAATATTTTTTTGAAGGCATGTCCTTCCGCTTCATCGATTTTAAACACCATGTCTTTAAATAGAGGATGATTATGCATATCCTGCATATATTTCTCGGTTTGGGCAATGGTTCCCGAGACGGTCCCGTTAATGCCTTCTTCCGCTACCAAAATTCTTCCTTTGACCCCTAATTCCTTGCAATACTGAAGATGGTCTGCGGCAAATTGCTCATAATCGGGAATGTTTACGTATTTATAATATAGCAGGATACGATAGGATAGATCCTTGCTCATCAATAAGCACCACCTTGTTTTAAATGTAAAGAAAGTAACCCAAACATTGTATTATACACTTATTATTGTAGTCAAGTAAATAGATTTTTTCGTCTCTGCTTATGAAAACTCCGATAAAGGCATTAATTGTGAAAAATGTTGGAGAATGTTGGAAAGCAGTCTTGCTTCTTACAGGTATCATCACTAAACTAGTATAAGATGATCAGTCTTGTATACAAGTATACCTGTTAAAGGGTCTTAAACATGATTGAATTTTATTCATACTTGGAATACCATATGGTGAGATCACGCTATGCGGAACAACCATGATAGAACCCAAACCATTCATATACTTTCTGTAGATACCGTCTTCTGAAGGATTAGGCCGGCATGCAAGAAGATAGAAAACGAGCTTAAAGGCAGTTAAGCCAATAAGAATCTTTTTACGTATTAAAGCTGTAAAGAAGATTAACTTCGTATGTAGTAATATTCCGTTATTGGAATGACTTGGATTCCATTAGTTCGGAGGAATAGCATTGAGTGAAGATTGTGTAAAAGATATTATAGACGATCAAGAGGCGGCGGAACATAAGCTGGATGTAGATGACCGACCCTCAATATGGTCGTTCAGCGGCGGCTTTCGCCATATATTCTACCATTCCAATATCGGAATGGGACTTGTCGACTTGTCCGGCAAATGGCTCGCCATTAATTCTCCTTTAAGCACCTTATTAGGAGAGAGTGAACACAAGCTCGTTTCGTCGAGGATACAGGAGCATTTTCAGCCGGATACCTGGCCGATCATCCAGAACCGTCTATTCGATCTGTATAACGGAAAAACAGACAGTGCAAAGCTGGAGCTGGTATGGATGCTTATGAACGGAAAGCAAGTTCGAATATCTATGCACCTGTCCGTGATGAAGAATACAGCTTCCGAACCTGAAATATATTTATTCCAGTTTATTCCCGATTCTAAGGAATACAGTGCTTGTATACAAGAAGAGGCAGACCTCAGAACCCCTTCTGTACAACCTATAGAGAAAGTCAAGATTGCCTTTCCTTCTCAAGAGACCAATAGCTCGGAGCATAGGAGAGTGGCCTTCCTGCGAGGCGGCAGGCCCCATCGCAATTCCTCCCGTATGCGGTTAATTCACCCACGAGAACTGCGTTCCCAGGAGTTATCGGACATTCCCGAGCGGGACATAGCGCTCTACCATAAGCTGGTGGAGAAGGCGCAAGTAGGCGTATATTTGTATCAGAACGGACAATTGATCTATATTAATCCCCATTTTGCAAAAATGTTCGGTTATCCGAGGAAGGAACTGTTGGGGCGCGATTTGAAGGAGTTTATGTATCCTGCGGATCACTTGAAATTAGACAAGGTAACGGAATGGGAAGAGAACATGCATTTCCAGTGTCGCGGGACAAGGTACGGGGGCTCCATTTTGGAATTGGAGGGCCATGGAGCTTGTATTATGTTTCGGGGAAAGCCCGCCTGGATAGGTACTGTGGTGGATATTACCGAACGCAAGAAAAACGAAGAGCGCCTGAGAAAATCGGAAAGGCTATCGGTTGCCGGACAACTGGCCGCCGGCGTTGCTCATGAAATTCGAAACCCGCTCACTTCTCTTAAGGGCTTCCTGCATTTAATGCGCACCAAGAATAGCGATAATCAAATGTATCTTGATATCATGCAGTCTGAAATCGAGAAAATAAATTTCATAGTTAATGAATTTCTGCTCCTGGCCAAACCGCATTCCGTTCAGTTTAAACGGAGGAAAATTTACGATTTAATCTGGAAGGCCGTGGACCGCTTGAAGCCGCAGGCGATTCATAACAAGGTCAGAATGATGACGGAGATTGAGCCGAACCTTCCTCCGATCCACTGTGAGGCGGAGCAGTTGATCCAAGCCTTCGTGAATATAATGATGAACGGAATCGAGGCAATGCCTAACGGAGGAACATTGGAAGTTTCCGTCTGCTTAAGCAGTCCGGATCGGATATCCATCCAGTTTAAAGACGATGGTCCCGGCATTCCGGAAGAGAGGCTGGATAAGCTGGGCGAGCCTTATTATTTGCCATCGGAGAAAGGATCTGGCTTCGGCCTGATGTTGAGCTACAAAATTATTGAAGCGCATAACGGGACTGTCAATGTTTATAGCGAAATTGACGAAGGGACGGTCGTTGAAGTATCCTTGCCCGTCCAGGCTCGAGCGGTTGCCGAATAACCGGCATGCTCGCATCGGGTCGGTTCATAAACAAAACACGCGAGGCAGCGGGAGATCGTTGCGTTAAGTTTGTGTTTGTACCGAGTACATAAGATATTCGCGGAAATTTTATATTGGATGGCTTCTTAAAGTGTGCTGATAATAAGGATTGGGTCATAATAGTAGTAGAAGATATTGAATGTATAAGGGAAATATGGAGAAATTAGTGAAATTGCAACCATCACAATAAGGGACAGAAGGAATCATTTACGTCATACCGTTCGTTTATTCGGACGGTATTTATTTTTTCTCAGCAGGATTTCGGATTTCTCGATCCCAGCTCCTTTTATACACATACCTTTGGACTGTTATCCCATTGAATCCAGGATCTATCTGGGAAGAGTAGCATTGAAGTAGCCAAAGGAAGGATTTCACTTTCGATGCTCGCTCATTTGTCTCTATAGTGAGGGCCTTGGACTGTTATCCCGTTGAATCAGGAATCCGTTTGGGAAAGAGTAACATTGAGAGTAACCTAGAAAGATATTACTCCTGATGTTCGAGCATTTATTCCTTTGTCGGTTCCTTGGACTGTTATCCCCTTGACTCAGAATGCTTCTATGAAAAGATTCCATCAGACTCCTCTTTTCATTTTATTGAACAGGCACGAATCGTCTCTCCTTAAAAATATGTATCCCTCCTCGAGATCCGAATTACCCTCCAGAAAACTGAAACAGCGCCCTCAGAAATTCGATTTTCCTCCCACAGGTCCGAAACATCCGACCTAACACCTAGCCACCATAAAATCGCATCACACCCCCACAACAAATCGGAGGCACCCCTCCATAGAAATTTTCTGAACGAAAGGGATAATAGTCAAAAGTACGCAGACAGAGAGATGCGGCTCGATATGAATAAGTCTGAGCAAAGGGGATAACAGCCAAAAGGACGCTGAAAGAGAGATAGGGCCCGATACGAAAGAGAGCTGAGCGAAGGGGATAACGGTCAAAAGGACGCTGAAAGAGAGATAGAGCCCAATATGAAAAAGACTGAGCGAAGGGGATAACAGCCGAAAGGACGCTGAAAGAGAGATAGGGCCCGATACGAAAGAGAGCTGAGTGGAGGGGATAACAGCCAAAAGGACACTGAAAGAGATAAGAGCCGGCACAAAAAGATCGAACGCAGCTTTGCCTGGTGTAAAATCCGTAACCAACCCCGAATCAATTTCAAGCACTGAACTTATCCAAATAACCCCAGGAACCCATCCATCCGCCTCAGTCACCTCAGCGAAGACCAACAATCCACTAAAATCCGAACATCGAAAAACCAATAGTCATCAGAAACAAGCGGACAAATCATCAATAAGTGATCTATCAAAAACTCCCCAACTCCAAACTCCAAACTCCAAACTCCAAACTCCAAACTCCAAACTCCAAACCATCTCCTTAAAACGAATCATCAGATTAGTTTGCGCCATCACTTTGTCTTGAAAAGTGGCCGACGATGTCGGAGATTAGCGGAATGTCGGGCAAGCTGTCGCCCATAGGATTAAAGGGGGACCCTGAAGAGCAGCCGGCTCAAGCGGTTATTGGGCAAAAACAAGTTTGCAAAAGGGGAAGGAGGAGCTATGAAAACGGTCGTCTGCATCAAACAAACGTTTGACACGGAAGAGAAGATAACGCTGGACAACGGGGCCGTGTCGGAAGAGGGAGTGAAATTTGTCATCAATCCTTATGACGAATATGCACTGGAAGAGGCGATCCGTCTGAAGGAGCAGTTCGGAGGAGAGGTGATCGCGGTCAGTCTCGGGCCTGACCGTGTAGAGGCCGCGCTGCGCACCGCTTTGGCGGTCGGAGCTGACCGGGCAGTTCATATCCGCGAAGAACTGAACGGTAATGACGAATACACATCTGCACGGAAGCTGGCGGCAGTCATCAAGTCCATGGAGTACGACATGATCCTCTGCGGACAAATGGCGATCGATTCCGGGGCTTCGCAAGGGGGACCGAGACTGGCGGAAGAGCTGGGAATTGCTCATATAGCTACAGCGGTAAAGCTTAGGTTAGAAGACGGCAAGGCAGTGGTGGAAAGGGATGTCGAAGGGGATATTGAGGTGGTTGAAGCTTCCCTGCCTCTCCTGATCACAGCCCAGCAAGGATTGAATGAGCCTAGATATCCGTCTCTTCCTGGAATTATGAAAGCCAAGAAAAAACCAATAGACGTTATTGAGGCGGAAGAGCTTGGATTGGCTAAAGAGGAAGCGGAGCCCAAGACTCATAGGGTCGAACAAAGGCTTCCCCCGGAGAAGCCCCCTGGCCGTATTCTGCAAGGGACAGCGGAGGAGCAGGTACGGCAATTGGCCGATCTTCTGCGGAACGAAGCCAAAGTGATTGGATAAGGAGGTATGGAATGGAACGATCGGTTCTTGTTCTTGCCGAAGTCAAGGATGGGAAGCTTCGTAATGTGACCTTCGAAGCGCTGACGGCCGCGCGGCGGTTGTCGGAAGGAGGCCGGATCAGCGCCGCTTTGTTCGGGCAGGGTCATCAGCCGCTGGCGGCTGAGCTGGCCATGCATGGCGCGGACCAGGTGTACTTGGCGGAGCATGCCGAATTAGACCGGTACACCCCGGACGGCTATACCCAAGCGTTGACGCAGTTGATCGTTCACGATGATCCGGATGTCATTCTGCTGCCGCATACCGCGATCGGTAAAGATTTGGCGCCTCGAGCCGCAGCGCGAATGGGCTGTGGGCTGATCAGCGACTGCACGGGCCTTGAATGGAAGGACGGAGAACCCGTATTCATACGGCCAATCTATGCGGGTAAAGCGTTCGAAAGCCGGAGATTTGCCGCGGGGAAATGGTTTGTCACGATTCGCCCCAACAATATTCCGGTGGAGGAGCACCAGAGCTCCCACGGCTGCCGGGAAATTCCTTTTGCCGTGGATATTAAAGATTTGCGGACCGTCGTCAAGGAAGTAATCTCCAAATCGTTGGCGGGGGTTGACCTGAGCGAAGCCAAGATTGTGATCTCCGGCGGAAGAGGCGTCAAAAGCGCCGAAGGCTTCGAACCGCTCCAAGAATTGGCCGATGTGCTGGGAGCTGCCGTCGGGGCATCACGCGGTGCTTGCGATGCGGGGTATTGCGATTATTCATTGCAAATCGGGCAAACCGGGAAAGTGATCACCCCGGACCTCTATATCGCTTGCGGGATATCCGGAGCCATCCAGCATTTGGCGGGAATGTCCAATTCCAAGGTGATCGTCGCGATCAACAAGGACCCGGAAGCGCCTATCTTTCAAGTTGCAGACTACGGAATTGTCGGCGACCTATTCGAAATCGTGCCTCTTCTGACCGAGCGCTTTAGAGAAATGCTGGCAACGTAAAGTGATTAACCGGAGGCAGGTGGTTAAACATGACGAACCGACCGTGGCTATCTTCTTATGAACCGGAAGTACAGCAGCGGCTCGATTATCCGTCCGTCGCTTTAACCGATTTTTTACTGGAGGCAGCCGAACATTATCCGAACCATGAGGCTGTGCTGTTCATGGGCAAGAAGCTGTCTTACCGTAAGCTTCTCGATTCCGCTTACCGTTTTGCCAATGCGATGATCCATCTCGGGATTCGGAGGGGAGACCGGGTAGCCTTGATGCTTCCCAATGTTCCCCAGTACGTCATTGGTTACTACGGGATATTGTTTGCGGGGGGCACGGTAGTTCAGACGAATCCTTTGTACACTGAACGGGAACTGGTACGGCATCTGACGGATTCCGGGGCCAAGACGATTGTCTGTCTGGATTTGGTTTATCCGAGAGTGAAGAAGGCTTCGCAATCGGTAAATTTGAATAACATCATCGTAACCGGAATACAGGATTATTTGCCTTTTCCGAAAAATATGCTGTATCCCCTGGTGCAAAAAAAGCAAGGAGCCGGCAGACGGCTTGACCCGGAAACGGAGAACATTCGGATGTTCAAGCAATTGATGGCGCGCTCCTCCCCGAAGCCGGTCAGGACAGAGGTCGACTTGTCCGAGGATGTAGCCGTTCTCCAGTATACAGGAGGAACGACGGGAACGGCCAAAGGGGCGATGCTGACACACGAAAATCTGGTCGCTAATGTTATCCAGTGCGCATCCTGGATTCACCGTATCCGCAAAGGTCAGGAAACGATACTGACGGCGGTGCCTTTGTTCCATGTATACGGGATGACTACTTGTATGAATTTGGGGATATATCTGGCGGCCAGAATGCTGCTGGTTCCCAAATTTGAAGCCGGCATGCTGCTGAAGCTGATTGATAAAGAAAAGCCTACTTTGTTTCCCGGAGCACCTACCATGTACGTCGGTATTATTCATCATCCTCAATTAAGTCGCTATAATCTTTCCTCTATCGAATGCTGCATCAGCGGATCTGCGCCTCTGCCGCTGCAGGTTCAGCAAACCTTCGAGCAATTGACCGGCGGAAGGCTCGTGGAGGGCTACGGGTTGACGGAAGCATCGCCCGTTACTCACGCGAACCCGATATGGGGGAGGAGAGTGCAGGGCAGCATCGGTATTCCATGGCCGGATACCGAAGCGGTTATCATGCTGGATAACGGAGAGCCCGCCGAGCCCGGTGAGATTGGTGAGCTGCTGGTCAAGGGACCGCAGGTCATGAAAGGGTACTGGAACCAACCGGAAGAAACGGCATCCGTCCTCAAGGACGGCTGGCTTGCAACCGGTGATATGGGCTACATGGATAAGGACGGTTATTTCTATATTGTCGATCGCAAGAAGGAAATGATCAATGCGAGCGGCCTTAAGGTTTATCCGCGGGAAATTGAGGAGGTCTTATACCAGCATCCTGCGGTCCAGGAGGCGGCCGTCATTGGGATTCCTGATGAATACCGGGGAGAGACGGTGAAGGCGTTCGTCGTTCTGCGTCAAGGTCAGCAGGCGACGGAGCAGCAATTGGAGCAATTTTGCAGAGAACGGTTAGCCTCGTACAAAGTCCCCCGTGTCTATGAATATCGCACGGAGCTGCCGAAGACGCTCGTAGGCAAAGTACTGCGCAGGGCATTGGCCGAAGAGGAAAGAAACCTCCGGGACAGTCGGACCGAGTAACTGAATCGAGGCATTGCTTGGCCGTTGGTATTTGATTAAGGAAAAATAGGCACAGCGTGCTTCCGTGCTGTTATTTTACTCCACACGGGTAACAGCGAGCCGGAGGAAGCTACCATAAAGCAGAAACCTTCGGCATAGCTGTATAAAGGAAACGGGTTAGTCCGGAACGGGTTAGTCCTGGATCAAAGCCCTGGATTCCTTTGAGAGTTGTCAAGGCTCACATGAGGAGCGTTCCGGGGCAGTCGATGAAGGTGGGGTTCTTCCGTCTCGCCTTGGGATTATTATACTGACCGGTCAAAGTATAACGTTAAAGAAGGCTAAAGAGGGAGAGAAACCTGCGCAGTCTGTCGTTGCTTATGTGTAGACATGGAATGATCTTACTTTCAATATTCGGATAAAGGAGGTTAAGTTACCGATGGAGCGGACCTTGCAAAAGGCGGTTGTGCTAGGTTCTGGGGTGATGGGCGCGGCTATAGCGGCTCATTTGGCCAATGCGGGCCTGTCTGTCACTATGCTGGACCGCAAAATAGGGGGGCAGCGGCTGGCCCAAACGGCTCTGGAGCAGCTCCCACGGCAGAAGCCCAGCCCGCTGTATTCGAAACGCGTCCTGGAACGGATCCGGGCGGGAAGCTTCGAGGAGGATTTGACCGCTGTCGGAGAGGCGGATTGGGTGATCGAGGCGATCGTGGAGCAATTGGAGGCCAAGCAAGAGCTCCTCGCGGAGGTGGAGAAGCATTGGAAAACCGGGACGATCGTCAGCAGCAACACCTCCGGGATTTCCATAGCGGCCATGTCCCGACAGACAGGGGAGAGCTTCCGGCGTTATTTTATGGGAACGCATTTCTTCAATCCCCCCCGTTATATGAAGCTGGTGGAGTTAATTCCTACGGAGGAGACCGATCCCGAAGCCGTGGCGGCGGTAAAGAGATTCTGCGAGAGCCGGCTGGGCAAGAGAGTGGTCCTTGCTAAGGATACGCCGAATTTCATCGCGAATCGGATCGGAACCTACGGGCTTCTGGTAACCATGCACGAAATGGCGAAGCACGGCTTGTCCGTATCGGCGGTTGACGCCCTCACCGGTCCGGTGCTGGGCCGGCCGAAAAGCGCTACGTTCCGCACACTGGACATGGTGGGTCTGGACACGTTCGTTCATGTGGCAAACAATGTCCACCGTCAGGCAAGCGACCCGGAGGAAAAGGCTGCCTTCGAGGTCCCTGCCGTAATGAAGGAAATGCTGCAGAACGGACAAATCGGCGAGAAAGCCGGTCGCGGCTTCTATCAAGTGGTCCGCACGGGCGGGGAGAAGGTTATTGAACAATGGGACGCGGCTTCCGGGTCTTATATTGCAAGGGACAAAGCGCGCTTTCCCTCCTTGGAAGCCGCGCGCAATGCCAAAACCTTGAAGGAAAAGCTGCGTGTTCTGACGGAGGCCGGGGACCCGGGAGGGCGCTTCGTCTGGACGGTCATGAAAAAGGTGCTGCTCTATTCGGCTTATAAACTTCCGGAAATTGCCGACGACCCTCTGGCCGTAGATGAGGCAATGAAATGGGGGTTCAACTGGGAGCTGGGACCGTTCGAGACCTGGGACGCCCTTGGAGTGGAGCGGACGGCCAAACGAATGAAGGACGAAGGGGACACTTTGCCGTCCTGGATAGAGGATATGCTGGCCGCAGGCAGAACCTCCTTCTACGAGAAAAAGGAGGGGCGCACTTTCTATTTCCTCCCCGTCGGCCAGGCCAAAGAGCTTTACCGGCGGCCGGAGTTCCTGTCTCTGCGTTCGTTGAAAGAACGGCAGGGGGCTGTCCTGATGAGCAATGCGGGCGCCAGCTTGATCGATCTGGGAGATGATGTGGCCTGCTTGGAATTCCACTCTCCGAACAATGCCGTCGGCCCGGATATTTTGCAAATGCTGTTTCGTTCGCTGGAGGAGGTGCGGAGCCATTATCGCGGGCTGGTTATCGCGAACGAAGGCAGGCATTTCTGCGTGGGGGCCAACCTCATGCTGCTGCTTATGGAAGCGCAGGACGACAACTGGCTGGAGATCGATCGGATGATCCGTCAATTTCAGGAAGCTTCCATGGCTATTAAATATTTCGAGAAGCCGATCGTTTCCGCCCCATTCGGCATGACGCTGGGAGGCGGGGTCGAGCTGGCCATTCCGGCGGCCGTCGTTCAAGCCTCCGCCGAAACGTATATGGGACTGGTTGAAACCGGGGTCGGATTGATTCCGGCGGGCGGCGGGACGAAGGAGCTGCTTATGCGTTTTACCCGGAACGTCGATTACGACGGCAAGGTCGACCTGCAGCCCTTCGTCAACCGCGCATTCGAAACGATAGGCATGGCCAAGGTTTCGACCAGCGCTCAGGAAGCCAAGGAGCTGGGGTATTTGCGAACGACGGATCGCATTTCGCTGAATCGGGACTCCCAGCTATACGACGCGAAACGGATGGTCATCGCCCTCTCCGATGCCGGATATTCCCCTCCGGAAAGAGAGAGCTGCCGGGTCGTAGGGGAGCCGGGCAGAGCCGTTCTCCAGATGGCTCTGTATCAGATGAGAGGCGGGGGACATATCACCGAGCATGACGAGCTGATCGGACGCAAGCTGGCCCATGTGTTAACCGGGGGCCAGAGGCCGGCCAATGCGGTCGTGTCGGAGCAGGCTTTGCTCGACCTGGAGCGGGAGGCTTTCCTCAGCTTATGCGGGGAACCCAAGAGCCAGGCGAGGATGCAGCACATGCTGCTTAAAGGCAAACCGTTAAGAAATTAAACGAAGGCCTGCGTCCGGCAGGCCGAACGGACAGGAGGCCAAACGATGAAGGAAGCAGTCATTGTAACCGCCGTCCGGACGGCGGTAGGCAAGGCGCATAAAGGGTCTCTCCGGCAGTTTCGGCCGGAGGATCTGGGAGCGGCCGCCGTTCAGGAGGCGGTCAAGCGGACACCGGGCATCTCGGGAGCCGATGTGGAGGATGTTATCCTCGGCTGTGCCATGCCCGAGGGGGAGCAGGGGCTCAATCTCGGGCGGATCGTGGCGATCCGGGCCGGACTGCCTGACGGAGTCCCGGGACAGACCGTGAACCGGTTCTGCGCCTCCGGGCTCCAGTCGATCGCCTCGGCGGCGGAGAGGATCATGTGCGGCTTCGCGGATGTGATGGTGGCCGGCGGGGTCGAGAGCATGAGTCATGTGCCGATGAGCGGCTACAAGCCAATGCCCAATCCGCATCTGGTGGAGCATCGGCCGGAAATGTACATGTCGATGGGACACACCGCCGAGGAAGTGGCGGCCCGGTACGGCGTCACCCGCGAAGAGCAGGACCGCTTCGCCGTATCCAGCCACCGCAAAGCGGCCGCCGCGATCGCAGCCGGCAAATTCCGGGACGAGATTGTCCCGGTGACGGTCGAGGAGGCGATCGTGGACGAAAGCGGTGAGCCTGCACGGCGCAGATTCGTGTTCGCCGAGGATGAGGGCGTGCGGCCGGACACGTCGCCGGAAGCGCTCGCCAAGCTGAAGCCGGCTTTCCGCCTCGGCGGAACGGTGACGGCCGGCAACACGTCGCAAATGAGCGATGGGGCCGCGGCCGTAGTCGTCATGTCCGGCGAGAAGGCGGCGCAGCTTGGCTTGCGGCCGCTGGCTGTGCTCCGCTCCTTCGCCGTCGCGGGAGTGGCGCCGGAGGTCATGGGCATCGGGCCGGTAGCGGCCATCCCCAAGGCGCTCCGCCTCGCCGGCTTGACCGCGGGGCAGATCGATCTGTACGAAATTAACGAAGCATTCGCCTCGCAGTGTCTATATGTCATCCGGGAACTGGGGATAGACGAGGCGAAGGTAAATGTTAATGGAGGAGCGATCGCGCTCGGCCACCCGCTGGGCTGCACGGGAACCAAGCTGACGACAACTCTTCTTCATGAAGGAAGGAGAAGAAGAAGCCGTTACGGAATCGTCAGCATGTGCGTCGGCGGAGGAATGGGTGCGGCGGGAGTGTTTGAATTTATCCATTAACCTGACAAATAGCCATCATCTTCACCAGTCACTGGTGCCGTCTTGGCGGCCATGGGGGATAAGGGCTAATTGAAAATCCAGTTTCCCAGGGAAGAAGGGAGAGGAAGCGGTTTGAGTAAGCTGGCTAATCGCGGCGGAGGATTTTTGCTAGCCTCGCCGGATGTGGACGATGTATTCACCCCGGAGGATTTTACCGAGGAACAGAAAATGATCGCCGAACTGACGGAAGATTTCGTTGAAGGGGAAGTGGTCCCGCACGAAGAACAGATCGAACGGCAGGATTTAAACCTGACGGTGCAATTGCTGAAGAAGGCCGGCGGGCTGGGATTGCTGGCGGCAGACGTACCGGAGGAGTACGGGGGGACCGATCTGGATAAAATCAGCTCGACGCTGATTACAGAGAAGCTGGTCAGGGGAGGCTCTTTCGCTCTGTCGCATGGGGCGCATGTCGGAATCGGCAGCCTGCCGATCATCTTGTTCGGAAGCGAGGAACAGAAGCAGCGTTACCTCCCGGCGCTGGCAAGCGGAGAGAAGCTGGCCGCTTATTGCCTGACGGAGGCTTCCTCGGGTTCGGATGCACTTGGTGCGAAGACGACAGCCGTATTGAGCGAAGACGGTAAGCATTATGTGATGAACGGTTCCAAGCAGTTCATTACCAATGCAGGCTTCGCCGACGTGTTTATCGTATATGCCAAGATCGATGGGGATAAGTTCACCGCATTTATCGTTGAGAGGGATTATCCGGGCGTATCGACCGGACCGGAAGAACAGAAAATGGGGATTAAGGGCTCCTCGACCCGGCCGCTTATTCTGGAGGATGTCCCCGTGCCGGTCGACAACGTGCTTGGAGAGATTGGCCGCGGGCATGTGATCGCCTTCAACATTCTTAACATAGGCCGGTATAAGCTGGCTGCCGGTTGTCTCGGGTCCGCCAAGTGGGCCATCCGTCTGGCGGTGGATTATGCCAAACAGCGGAAGCAGTTCGGCAAGGCGTTGGCAGAGTTCCCTTTGATTCGCAAAAAACTCGCCGATATGGCTATCCGCACATTCGTTATGGAAAGCATGGTCTATCGCACCGGGGGATTGATGGATGCCAGTATGAGCAAGCTTGACAAAGCGGCGCCGGATTACAGCCGGAAGGCGGCCAAGGCGATCGAGGAATATGCCATCGAATGCTCGATCAACAAAGTATTTGCTTCCGAGGCGCTCGATTATGCCGCGGATGAAGGAGTTCAAATTCATGGAGGATACGGCTATATTCAGGAATATAAAATTGAACAAATTTATAGGGATTCGCGAATTAACCGGATTTTTGAGGGGACGAATGAAATCAACCGCCTGCTTATCCCTGCTGCCCTTCTGCGCAAAGCGTTAAAAGGAGAGCTCCCCCTGATGGATGTTACTCAGCAACTACAGCAGGAGCTGATCACTTATATTCCGCAGATGATGATGGAGGAGGAACCGCTCGCGCGCGAGTCGGCGATGATAGAAGCGGCCAAGAAGATTTTTCTGATGGTGGGCGGCTCCGCCGTAGAGAAGTACAGATTCGAGCTGGAGCAGGAGCAGGAAATCGTAGAGTGTTTGGCCGACGTCATCATTGAAGTTTTTGCGATGGAGTCCGCCGTACTGCGCGCCAGAAAAACAATGGGCCGCAACGGGCCGGATCAAGCGGTTAACCAAGCGGAAATGGCATCGGTGTACGTTCATGAAGCCTTCGCGCGGATCGAGTCCCGGGCGAGAACGGCGATTCTTGCTATGGAAGAGGGAGACCGTCAGCAGGTCCAAATATCGATTCTCAAGAAGCTGAGCCGCTGGGCTCCGCTGGATGCGATTGGAACGAAGAGAAGGATCGCTTCCCGAATTCTGGCTTCCGGGGGATATACCACGTAGTGTGACGAAAATCTTCGTAAACGAAGCGGAATTAATCCCTGAGGTTCGGTATATAGTGAGGCAGCGTTCATCCTGGGGATAAGGGTGCATCGGGGGCAATCGGGAAGGAGGGCTGTGAATGGCTCTGCAAGATCTGGAGGACGTGCAGAATACGGCGTCCGGACAACAAGCCGGAGTGAACGGGAGAGCCGGTAAGCCCGGGAAAGGTTCTTCGGATGGGGTGATAAACCGGAATAACGGAACGCCCCAGTCCGCGCAAAGAGGGAAAGATATGGATACCCGGACGAAAAAGGAAAGAATTTGCGAAGGAGCGCTGACGGCTTTCGCCCATCAGGAATTCAGCGAGACAACGATGGATTCCATCGCCGAGCTGGCAGGAGTGTCCAAGGGAACGCTGTACTACTACTTTCCAACGAAAGAGGAATTGTTCTTATATGTCGTAGAGAGAGGGATCGAACGGCTGCTCGGTCAGATCCAGCCGGTAATCCGCAGTGGGATTTCCCGCGAAGAGATGCTGGTTAAGCTGCTGAAGGTGCATTTGAAATTTTTTGACCGGGAGCAGTCGCTGTGCCAACTGCTTATGAGTAAGTCATGGGGGACCAAGTCGCTTCATCAGGATATCCAAAAGCGAATTTGCGGTTATTTCCGCACTATGGAGCAATTCTTTGAACAGCTTCAGCGGGAAGGCTGGATTGACCCGGCAATCAGCATCCCTACTTTAACTAGCGCCCTGTTCGGAATGGTCGGATTTACCGCGCTGAGAAGAATCGAAATGGGACTGGATGTGTATACGCAGGAAACGAAGCTAAGCTTGATCGCTTTATGCCGGGGAGCGCTTAGGGCAGAGGGAATCTCTCCCCGGACCAACCACATAACGATGGAGGACCTGAGATGAACGAGCCGTTGGACTGGGAAGCTTTGGCCCGGAAGCTCGAACAGGACGTGCAAGGAACGTTCTGGGAAGATCTGGGGGCGAAGCTGGTAAGCTTCGCGGATGGCAAGGTGGTCATCTCTTTGGAAGCCTGCGACAGACATATGAACCATATCGGGATTTTGCATGGAGGGGTCCATGCTTCTCTGCTGGACAACGTCATGGGTTTGGCGGCAATGCTCGCCAAGCCCAATGACAGAATCGTAACGACCAATCTGAACGTTCATTATGTCGCACCGCTTAAGAAAGGGATGAATTATGCAGTAGGGGAAGTGCTGCATCTTTCCCGCAAAATCGTTACAACTCAAGCCAGCTTGTACAGTGAGGAAGGAGTGATCGGTTCGTTCGGTACCGGATCCTACCGATTGATTTAGGGGAAGGCGGGTGAAACCTGTGACCGGATGGGCATGGCTTCATTGGATCGGTTTTGTCGTGGCAGTTGGTTATGCAGTGTTCCTGTTTTCTCATGTAATGTACAGTCGTTATTTATTTATCCGGTTAGGAAGAGAGGAGACGGAGGAAGCCCGAACCGGGGAACGCTTTCGCGAGCTTGCGGTTCAGATGCTTGGGCATAGGACTTTGATGAAGGACAGGCGCAGCGGCTGGATGCATTTCGTCATGTTCTACGGATTTATCGTTCTTCAATTCGGTGCGCTCGATCTGCTGATTAGGGGACTTGCGCCGGAGCATCATCTGCCGCTTGGCCGCGGCTATCGCTATTTTGTACTGCTGCAGGAAATAACGATTGTGCTTATCTTGTTGGCGGTGGGTTATGCGTTCTACCGCCGATATATTGAAAAATTAAAAAGGCTGAAGCGGGGCTGGAAGCCGGCTGTCGTTCTGCTCTTTATTACCGGCCTTATGCTGTCGCTGCTGCTGACGGAAAGCATGCGGGCAATCTGGAAGGGGGAGCCGTTCTCCGTCTATAGTCCTGTATCTTCCACGATCGCCGCATGGACGGGTGGAATCGGACCGGGCGCGGCGGAGCTGCTGTTTTATTTATTCTGGTGGCTTCATCTCCTGATATTGTTGGCCTTTCTTGTCTATGTGCCGCAATCCAAGCATGCTCACTTGCTGTTTGCTCCGTTTAATCTATTCTGGAGAACGCAGGGGCCGCCGGGCAAGCTCAAGCCGATTGATCTGGAGGACGAGACCGCCGAGGAATTCGGAGTAGGTCGTATTGAGCGGTTTACCCGCAATCAACTGCTTGATTTATATTCCTGCGTGGAGTGCGGACGCTGCACGAATGTATGCCCGGCCTCCACTACCGGCAAAATGTTATCTCCAATGGAATTGATCGTGAAGCTGCGCGATCATCTGACCGTCCGTGGAGCAGCAATCACGTCACGCACCCCCTGGATGCCCGCTTTCGCCTTTGCGAATTCGGAAGCGAATCGTGTCGCCCTTTCGTCTCGTTCCATGGCAGAGGCTGGCAGCCGCACCGGCGCCGGATCGGGAAGGATGAAGGCTGCAGAAATGGTGAAGGCGGAGTCAGATTCGGAGGTTAACCTGATAGGGGATGTCATTACCGAAGAGGAGCTGTGGGCCTGCACAACCTGCCGGAACTGCGAGGACCAGTGTCCCGTCGCCAACGAGCATGTGAGGATGATTATGGATATGCGTCGTTATCTGGCGCTGACCGAAGGCAAGCTTCCTTCCGAAGCGGGGCGGACGTTGAACAACATTGAGCGTCAAGGCAATCCGTGGGGCATCCATCGGCGTGAACGGAGCGGCTGGATGAGCGGCTTGGTCGACGGGGACCACGCTCCTTCTATTGAGGAGGCCGGTGAATTCGATTATTTATTTTTCGTCGGCTCTATGGGCTCTTATGATAAAAGAAGCATGAAGATTACCCGGTCGATGATCCGGATTATGAACGAAGCCGGAATATCATTCGCTGTCTTAGGGAACGAAGAGGGAAATTCCGGAGATACCGCCAGGCGGCTCGGGAATGAGTATTTATTCCAGGAGCTGGCTCGCAGCAATATCGAATTGTTCCATCAGTATAAGGTCAAGAAGATCATCACGATCGATCCGCATGCGTACCATTCATTCAAGAACGAATATCCTGATTTTGGCTTGTCTCCCCGAATAGAGGTTTATCATCATACAGAGATTCTTGCGCTTTGGATCCAAGAGGGAAGGATCGTGCCGACGCAGTCATTAGAGGAAAGAGTGACATACCATGATTCATGCTATTTGGGAAGATATAACGGCGTTTATGATGCGCCTCGTATCGTTTTGTCGGCAATTCCAGGCGTGAAGCTGGTAGAAATGGAACGGAGCGGAAATAACAGCATGTGCTGCGGCGCCGGGGGCGGCCTGATGTGGCTGGAGGAGAGGGAAGGAACAAGAGTTAATGTCGAGAGGACAAAACAGGCTGCGGCAGTTCAACCAACAGTAATCGCAAGTGCCTGCCCTTATTGCTTGACAATGCTTGGCGACGGGACGAAGGCGCTGGGCAAGGAGGATGAAATGGCCACCTATGATATTGCCGAGCTGCTGGCTATGTCGATCGGTAAATCTTACAGTTAATAATGCTGAAGCTCCGCGTAAGGTGCCACTCAGATCTAGGTGCCATGACGGTGGCCGATCAGCACTGTGAATAATGATTTTACTACAGCTTTATGGATTCAGAAGGAGTCTGAAATTTGTTTATCATTTTCCGTAATACAGGCTCATTTGATTTGGAAGCTCCTACAGCATGCAGCTCAACCATTCTTTTGACCATTATCCTGTTGACTCAGACATGGCAGCTCAATCGGTTTTTTGCTCGTTATCCCAACAGCCCAGATAAGCGGCTCAATCAACCTTCTGACCGTTATCCCAACAGCTCAGCTACTCTGCTCAAACAGCCTTTTGACCGTTACCCCAACAGCTCAGATACGCGACTCGACACACTTTTGTCCGTTATCCCAATGACTCAGATACGCAGCTCAATCAGCCTTCTGACCGTTATCCCAATAGCTCAGATACGCGACTCGACCACACTTTTGTCCGTTATCCCAATGACTCAGAACTGTAATTTTCCCATTAGCTCATAAAGTCTACTGCAGCGCCTGGTACATCTCAACTTGGTTAGAAAAAGTAGGAATTATTGATTAAAAAACAAAAGACTTACCAATTTAGAGGAACATTGAGGTTTCCTGAAGTGAAAGGATATCGGTTCCAATTTGAATGAACGAAGTGTTATAAGGCAAGGAAGTGTCAGTAGGCCAACCGATTATATGGGATAGAGGTTGAAAGCAGGTAGGGGTACTCCTCCTGAACAGAGGGGATAACAGTCAGAGGCAGAGTGAGAGCAGTCCAACGAATCAAGCCCGGCAAAACGAACAGTTGAAGAATCAAGGAGCGGTGCAGCTTCCTGAACAGAGGGGATAACAGTCAGAGGCAGGGGAAGAGTAGACCAACAAATCAAGTGAGCTAAGTGGAGTGTTTGAAAATTAGGAAGTGGGTACAGTTCCTGAACAAAGGGGATAACAGTCAAAGGCAAGTAGAGGTGGCAATCATCGAATGAAATGTGCTAAAAGGGAACAGCCGAAAATTGAGAAACTGGTACGTTTCCTGAACAGAGGGGATAACAGTCAGAGGCAGGGGAGAGTAGATCAACAAATCAAGTGAGCTAAGTGGAGTGTTTGAAAATTAGGAAGTGGGTACGGTTCCTGAACAAAGGGGATAACAGTCCAAGAGATGTGAAGACAGCCATTCCAACTGAATCTGCGCGTTAGCAGTATAATGGAGGCTGATAGCGAAAGAAAAGGGAAGTGCTGGCTGAGCGGATTTTGGAAGGGACGGGTTGGGTTCGTTCGCCCGTTCCTTCAGTTTGTTGGAACCGAGTAAGTTAGATCTCGAGGAGCAGCCCTAAAAGTGCAGGTTTGCTAAATCGGACGCTGGAGTATTAACGTAGAGTATTTAACTTATGTAGAATGCTTCCCGAGTGTTGTGTTATGACTACTTTGTTACGATTGTCATACGATTGTTGCTGCGGCTCTAGGATTATGGGCCGGTTAATGGTAAAATTTCTATGAAACCGAACGGTCCTGTCTCCATGGCAAAAATCCTTCCATACTTTCGGCGAAGGGTAGGAGGTATCAAAACTTTCTACGGAGGTGTAAGAGGTATCAAAACTTTCTACGGAGAGTAAGAGGTATCGAAACTTTCCACGGAGGGTAAGAGGTATCAAAACTTTCTACAGAGAGTAGAGGTATCAAAACTTTCGACGAAGGGTAAAAGGTATCAAAGAGCTGACAGGAGATGATAGCAGGTACGCCATACTTATACACGAATATAGAGAGAAAAGGAGCTCGCGAATGATCATCGTACGCAATCTTACCAAACGATTTGAATCCGGGCACGAAGTGCTTTCCAAGATAAGCTTTCAAGCGGACAAGGGGGATTTCATCGCCATCCTTGGAGGAAGCGGCAGCGGTAAAACGACCTTGCTCCGTTGTTTGTCCTTGCAGGAATCCTGGAGCGAAGGGCAGTACATCTATGAAGGCAGCGACATTACGGAATTGAACTTTGTCGAGAAAATGAAGATGCGGCGTAAATGGGCCATGATTGAGGAAAAACCTTATTTGAATCTGAATTCGACGGCCATCCAGAATGTCTTGAGCGGCCGCTATAAAAATACGTCTGTCTTCCGGTTTCTAACAAGAATTGCAGCCAAGGACGACCATCTCGAGGCTATGGATTTATTGGAGCATGTGGGACTGCTGGATAAGGCCAGGGAGAAGACATCCAAACTAAGCGGAGGAGAGAGACAGAGGATCGCCATTGCACAGGCACTCGTCCAGGGGACCGAGATTTTATTCGCTGACGAGCCGGTCACGGGCTTGCCGCCTGAATCCGCTAACCGGGTGATGGAAGATTTGAGGAACATCAGCCGCAAGAAGCAGGTGACGATCATCTGTACGCTTCACAATGTGGAATTGGCTGAACGGTTCGCCAGCAGAATCTGGGGGCTTGCGAGCGGCAAAATTGTGCTCGACATTGCGGCCAGGAAGCTGACCTTGCGGGAGAAAGACATCATTTTTAAATAATCATCGGGTCAAGAAGGCTTAGCCGCCGATTTGCGGTATTGTATTCATTAATGAAAGGCTTATCAAGCAACAGGCACTCTTGAACCGCAGCAAAGGGGGAGTGGCCGGTTTGGGTCACCTAAGAACGAGTCAGAAGGAGCAAATCCATGTCATCTACATCGTTCGAGCGTTGGCCATTCTAGGAGTAATACTCGTACATGTCTCATCCCTTCCGATTGGAGAAATCATTGATAAACAATCATTCATGTATCAATTCTTCAATTTCATTAATGTATTTAACCGATTTGGGACAACGACATTTATTTTTCTAAGCGCCTTCGTTCTTTTTTACAGTTATTATGATCGCAAGATGGATAAGAAGCTGATCGCCACCTTTTATAAGCGAAGATTATTATACATACTTGTACCTTACCTGATTTGCTCGATTTATTATTATACGATCCAGATGTACTATTCTTATGGGGAAGATTGGAATCAGTTTTTTCAGAATGTATCGCTGGCCGATTTTTGGTCTGCTCTGGTGATGGGGAAAGCGTTTTACCATCTGTATTTTATTTTCATAAGCATTCAATTTTATTTATTGTTTCCGTTCTTCCTTTGGCTTCTGCAGCGGATTAAGCTTCTGGCCAAGCATTTGATCTGGATCGGTCTGGTGCTTCAATGGATCTTTGTTCTGCTGGATTATTTCTATTGGAATTATGCGGATAAATCGTTTCTGGCGACGAGCTATATGTCCAATTATTTGCTCGGGGCATTCTTCGGAATACATTATCATGCCATTAAAGGCTGGATAGAAGTAACTTGGAAAAAGCTGTTAAGCCGGCAGGCCTTCTATTGGATTCCATTATGGATAGTATGGGCGGGCGCGAGCTTAAGCCATGTGTACTTGTGGTATCGGACCAGGGCTTACGATGTTTTTGCCCATGGACTGGTATACGAAGGTCTATGGTTCTTACATAGCTATACATCCGGGTTAATCCTGCTTCAGCTCTCGGCCGGGCTCTATCGTTTACTAAGCCCTTTCTGGACAACTGTTCTGTATCGGCTTGGCATGGCCTCCTTTGGAATCTATATCATTCATGCGGGGATTTTGTTCTATTATTCCCTGCTTCCCGCCAGCTATAATCCGAAATTATACTACGCTTATGTGGCCGGCGGATTTGCGGTTACTCTCGGAGCATCCTGGGGAGTTGTGGCGCTGGCGCAGAAGTATATGAAGCATTCCTGGGTATTGTTCGGTGCTTTACCCAAGGGCAAACCGGTTATTCCTGGAAGGACGGCGCCGGTTCATGGACATTCGCGTACTGAGGCTGGCTAGCGGCAGATAATTTGAGTTTGCCCCCGTCTTTAATTAGAATGGTAGAAGGAATGAATTTGGATGGAAAGAGGAGGATAACAATGAAAATCACGTTTTACGGGCATTCGTGTCTGCTGGCGGAACATGAAGGAACTCGGGTTATTATCGATCCCTTCATATCGGGGAATCCCGCTTCGGGGATCCGTCCTGCCGACCTTCGCGTAGATGCCGTATTGCTGACGCATGGACATGATGATCATTTTGGCGATTCTCTGGAAATTGCCAAAGCGAATGATTGTCCCATTGTTGCCAACTTCGAGCTGGCAAGCTACTGCGAGCAGAAAGGAGCCAAGGTTCATGCGATGAACACTGGCGGTTCTTATTCATTCGACGGTTTCAGGGTCAAGTTTACATTGGCCTTCCATGGCTCTTCCCTGCGGGAAGGCGACAGCTTCCTGTATGCCGGACAGCCCGCGGGAATTCTGCTGACGATGGGGGACAAAACGCTGTACCATGCCGGAGATACCGCTTTGTTCGGGGACATGAAGCTGATAGGGGAATTAAACCGGATCGATGCGGCCGCGCTTCCGATAGGCGACAATTTCACGATGGGTCCGGAAGATGCGGTCCTTGCTGCACAATGGGTTCGGGCCAAGAAGGTCATCCCGCTGCATTACAACACGTTCCCGGTTATCGCTCAGGATCCCGACCGCTTCGTTGACATGCTGAAAGAGGTCGGAATCGAAGGGAAAGCGTTAGGTATCGGCGAAAGCCTCGAGATCTAGAAGCTAGATCATCTTCGAATGGCTCACAATATTATGCTGAAATTTTGGATTATCAATTTTTGAATGGGAAGGGAGTGCTTCCCGATTCAATAGCGCCTCCTGTCCACTATGTGGATAAGGAGGTTTTTTATGCTAACCCTAATTATATCGCAATAATGAGTGGTTAGAAAAACCTGCAATCGCAAAAAACAGGGGTGGATTTCATGACGGATAACAGCTTGCTGATGGCGCTCAGATTAAATTACCTGTATGCCGAAAAGTACTCTTTTCCGAAAAAATGGACTTATTACGAAACAATGCTTCCTTATTCGATGATCCGGTTTATTCACAAAGGGAAGGCCAAATTCATTATTGATGAGATGACATATGAGGTGGAGCAGGATGAGCTGGTCTATATTCCGCAGGGAAGCACCTTGTTTTGCGAGGCGCTGTCGGATGAATTTACTTTTACGAGTGTCCGCTTTACGGCTGCTTTTCCGCTGCAGGACAGCACGATATGGTCGGAAATACTTGGCTTCGACACGAAAGTGAAGTGCGACGATCCCCAGATCGGCCGTTATTTTGAGTGGATGGTTAAGGAAAAGAATGCCCCCAGCCGGGGAAAAAACTTTCTTCTGAGAGGGTATCTGGAGCTTATTGTCGGTTATATGGTCAACCAATCGGAGGCGTCTCCGAATAGAACCCGCAAGCCTAAGAAATTAAAGACGGACAGCAAGAATGATAATCGGGTGGAAATCGTCCTCGATTATATGATCAACCATTACCATTCGAATATCAGTATTGAAGAGATGAGCAAGATGGTACACATCAGCTCCTCTTCGCTCCGCCGATTATTTAAACGGCATACCGGCAAATCACCGAGTGAATTTTTGATTGAGCTGAAGATGGTTGTAGCAGCCAAAAAAATACTGGAAACCGACGAGCGAATTTCGGATATTGCTTACATGGTCGGGATTGAGGACCCGAACTATTTCTCCAGATTATTCAAGAAGCATTTCGGCGTATCCCCTCATTCATACAGACAGCTTGCGAGAGATTAGTTGGGTAAAACAGGATCGTATGATCGATTAGTGCTAGGATTGATTGATTTGCTATATTCAAGCCCTCTCTGCAGTTTGATATTGTTAAAGACATGGAAGGTCAAGCAAGCACACTTCAATACCGTATATTGAATATGGTGTAAGCGGATACTGATTGAGGGAGGGACAGGC
The DNA here is from genome assembly GCF_042677205.1 of Paenibacillus residui. Lineage (NCBI taxonomy): Bacteria > Bacillati > Bacillota > Bacilli > Caryophanales > Paenibacillaceae > Paenibacillus > Paenibacillus residui. The sequence goes on along the minus strand of NZ_JBHTIU010000012.1, from coordinate 51,973 downwards.
CGTTTGCACCGCATTCTTCAAGGGTAATCCGTGTGTGAAGCAGTAGCATTATTTGATTACAGAGAGGGGTCACTGCACATGAAAAGAAAACTGCCGCTTATATTGACAGCCGCCATGGTTCTCTTGACGACGGCCTGCGGCAAAAATGCGGAGCAGCCGGCAGCCGGTGACGATGGAGCTTTAAAAGGCGAAATCGTGCTATGGCATTCTTTTACCCAGGGGGCAAGAAACGATTTCATGCGGGAAGCCGCGCAATCGTTTATGGATGAGCATCCGGGGGTTAAAATTACGATCGAAACCTTCGCATGGCCTGAGTTTTACACGAAGTGGACGACAGGCCTGCTGTCGGGACAAGTTCCGGATGTCAGCACGGCATTGCCGAATCATGTCGTAGAGATGATGGATGCCGACGCTATCCTTCCGCTTAATGACGTGATCGATCATATCGGTCGGGACCGCTTCTATGAAGCTCCTCTGAAAGAAGGGGATCTGGATGGGCAGAATTATTCCATCCCGCTATACTCGCATGCCCAGGTGATGTGGTACCGCAAGGATTTATTGGAGCAGGCGAATTTGCAGGTTCCGCAAACATGGGACGAGCTGTATGAAGCTGCAACCAAAATTAACAATCCGCCGGACGTTTACGGGTTATCCGTTCCGATGGGGCTGGGAGATATGATGGCGACACGCTTCCTGAACCTGTATGTCCGCTCGGCCGGAGATACTCTGATTACGGAGGACGGCAAGGCGAATCTGACGAGCAAGGCGGCGATCGACGGTATTAATTACTGGGTCAAAATGTATAAAGCAGCTTCTCCGAACGGCTCCGTCAATTTCAAGGTGCTGGATCAGGCCACTCTGTACTACCAGGGTAAAACAGCCTTCGACTTTAACAGCGGTTTCCAGATCGGCGGCGTAGAAACGAACTCTCCGCAACTGTTGGACAAAATCGATGCGGCTCCGATACCGAAAGTAAATGCGGAAGACCCGGCCCAAGGCATAGAAACATCCAACATTCCGATGGTTGTATGGAAAAACAGCAAGCATCCCGAAATTGCCAAGGCGTTCGTGGAAAGCTTGTACGAGAAGGAAAGGTATATCAAGTTTCTGCATTCGGTTCCTGCAGGAATGCTGCCGGCCATGAAGGATATTGCGGAAGCTCCCGAATTCCTGAATGAACCGACGATCCAGAAATTCAGCCACGCGGTGAAAGTAATCAGCGATGCTGTCGATCAGGGGACAGCGATTGGCATGGAGTACAAACCGACGCTGCAATCTGGAATTATTACCAGCCAAGGTATTATCGAGAAGATGTTCCAGGACGTTGTGCTGAAGAACGTGCCAGTGGAAGAAGCGGCACAGAAAGCGGAAAAAGAGCTTAATGACTTATTTCAATTAGCCAACTGAAAATAGGGGGAAGTCCCCCCTATTTTTTGAGGAGATCCAGAAGTCTATCGAGCAGACAGACTTGTTCAACGGTTAACTAAGCTTTGCTTAGGAAGGAGAGATTGTTTGAAATAGCCTTCAAAGAAGGAGTGACATCGATGATTTCCAGTGGTGGAAAAGCGAAAAGATGGAACGTGACAGGGCTGCTTTTTGTCCTCCCTGCCATATTAATCGTCATTCTATTGTTAATTTATCCTATATTTTCAAGTATTTATTTCAGCTTCACGTCTAAAAACTTGATCAAACTGAATTATTCCTGGGTATGGCTCGACAATTTTAAATTTGTTCTTACCAATGCGGACTTCTATAGAGCCTTTCTTAATTCAATCAAATGGACGGTCCTGTCCATAGCGGGTCAATTATTAGTAGGCTTTGCCGCGGCATTGGCGCTTAACAAGATCCCCAAATTTCCGGGGTTTTTCCGCACGCTGCTTATTATTCCATGGGCTTTCCCGGCGATCGTCATCGCTTTTTCATGGAAGTGGATTTTTAACGATGTGTATGGATTTGTTCCGAATTTATTGACGTTAGTCGGGATAACGGACCAGAATATGAATTTGTTGGCTGATCCGGCGTTCGTATTCGGCGCCGTCGTCTTCATAAATATATGGTTCGGAGCACCGCTGTTCATGGTGAACATTCTGTCAGCGCTCAAGACGATTCCGATGGAGCAGTATGAAGCGGCTCTGATGGACGGAGCGACCGCCTGGCAGTCGTTCTGGGCGATTACGATCCGCCACATCCGGGGAGTGATCGGATTGCTTCTGGTGCTAAGGACGATCTGGGTATTCAACAACTTTGATCTCCTGTACCTGCTGACCGGCGGAGGCCCCTCCGACTTGACGACTACGCTGCCTATCTTCGCTTACAAGGCGGGGTGGGGGCTGAAACAGCTTGGAGTGGCGTCGGCGATAACCGTTATCCTGCTGCTGTTCTTGTTGGCTGTCTGCTTGCTGTACTTCAGACTGCTCAATAAATGGGAAAGGGAGGATCGATGATGGCCGGTGTAAATAAAAATAAATTTACTCTAGTGTTGCTGTATCTTTTTCTTTCAATTTTGGCTGTCGCAGCCGTCTTTCCCCTGATCTGGATCATTCTGTCCTCGTTCAAATCGTCCGGGGAAATGGCCAGCCACCCTCTGTCGTTCTTCCCGCAAGAACTGACGTTTGAGTACTACAGCAGAGTGCTGAACAATTTGAATTTCACAACGAATATCAAAAACAGTCTAATAGTTTCATTATGTGCGACGTTAATTACGATTGTCGTTTCCTCCTTGGGGGCTTACGGAATCGTACGGTTCTTTCCAAGGACTGGCAAGAAAATGACCAAGCTGTTAATTACGACGTACATGTTTCCGCCGATTCTGCTTGCTGTTCCCTATTCCATTATCATCATCAAGATAGGATTGGTGAACACATGGACCGGTCTGGTTATTACGTATCTTTCCTTTTCGATTCCGTACGCTATATGGATGCTTATCGGATTTTTCCAAACGGTTCCGCTCGAGATCGAGGAAGCGGCGAGGGTTGATGGAGCAGGGAAGCTGCGGGTTTTTCTCCAGGTGGTCCTGCCGGTTGTCGCACCGGGCGTAGTTGCCACTGCCATTTATACTTTTATAAACACCTGGAACGAATTTTTGTTTGCTCTATTGCTTATTAACAGCTCGGAAAAAATGCCGATTTCCGTAGCTTTATATTCCTTGACAGGTTCGGAAATTCTCGATTGGGGAGAAATGATGGCGGCATCCGTCATTGTCATCCTGCCTTCGGTTGTGTTCTTCATGCTGATACAGAAGAAGATCGCCGGCGGTTTGGCGGAAGGATCTGTAAAGTAAATTTGTCATTCTGGAAGGAGTCATTATAAATGAATACAGTTAATTATGCTGTCGTAGGTACAGGTTATTTCGGTGCGGGTCTGGCAAGAATCCTTCATCAATTGGAAAGCGCAAGGGTCGTAGCGGTTTATGATCCCGCTAATGCCGAACCGTTAGCCGAGGAATTGAATTGCGATATTGAGCCCAGCATAGAATCTCTGTGCAGCAGGCCGGATGTGCATGCGGTCATCGTCGCATCGCCAAACGGTTACCATAAGGAGCCCGTTTTGTGTGCAGCCGATCATGGCAAGCATGTGTTCTGTGAGAAGCCCATTGCTCTGTCCTATCAAGATTGCAGCGAAATGATCCGCAGAACAAAGGAGAAGGGGCTTATCTTCATGGCCGGTCATGTCATGAACTTTATGAATGGGGTACGGACTGCCAAAAGATTGATTAACGAAGGCAAAATCGGAGAAATTCTGTTCTGCCACGCCGAACGGAATGGTTGGGAGGAGGCGCAGCCGGAGATTAGCTGGAAGAAAATCCGGAAAATCTCGGGGGGCCATCTGTACCACCATATCCATGAGCTGGATTTTATTCAGTTTCTGATGGGACCTGCGGAGAGAGTTTGCATGACAGGCGGAAATGTTGCTCATCAGGGAGAGCAGTTTGGCGATGAGGAGGATATGCTGTTCATTTCGCTGGAGTTCCCTAACAAGCGCTTTGCGACGCTGCAATACGGCTCCGCCTTCAGATGGAGCGATCATTATGTCAAAATCCAGGGTAACTTGGGAGCTATCTTGATCGATTTGCAGGATGTCAAGGTTGTTCTGAAGACACCGGAGGGAGAAGAGAGGTTCCTGTTACATGAATCGAAGGAGGAGGACGAAGACCGCACCCGGATTTATATAGGGCTGGAAACGGACGGGGCGATCGCCTATGGCAAACCTAGTCTAACGCCTCCGATGTGGCTTAACAGCATAATGAAGAAGGAAATGGCCTATTTCCACAGCATTATGCAAGGTGCGGAAGTCGAGGAAGAATTCAAGCCGCTGCTGGACGGAACCGCCGCCAGAGCTTCCATTGCGACGGCAGATGCCCTGACTCTGTCGCTTGCCGAAGACAGGAAGGTAAGCGTCATAGAAATTACCGGACGAGAGGCTGCCGCTCAATGATTTATGACAAAATCGCGAATGCCGGATTATATCGATTCGATCATCCGGGTTTAATGGGAGCCATCCGGGACATGCTGTGCAACCTGCACGGGGAATTCGCAGAAGGGGCAGGCTTCCGGAAAAATACGATCGTTTTTACCACGGTTCCCAAGGAAGAAAAAAGATACGAGGCCCATAAACGGTTTATCGATATACACGTTGTTCTGGAAGGTAAAGAATATGTGGAGATCGCCCCTGTTGACTGCTTGAGCAATTCAACGGCTTATGACACCGAAGCGGATATCTATTTCGGCGAAGTGACGGCGACCTGTAAATTCAGCGGTTATTTAGAGAAGGGGCACTTTCTCTTGTGCTTTCCCGAGGATGCTCATTTGGTCGGAGCCCATGAATCAGATAAGGAAGCAAGCGGGCAGCCGGTGAGTAAGATTGTTTACAAAATTGCCGTGTAGCTGTAAAAGAGCCCGGTTTGGTTAACAGCGGACGCGGTCGAAGACGGCACGGCGTGCCTATTCTGTCCAAGAAAAGGAATGAGAGGATGATGGAGATGGATTGGGCATCGAAGTTTGCAGGCATCTACGTGGCCATGTATTCCGCGTATGACGAAGCCGGAAATGTTGATTTGGCCAGAGTGAAGAAGCTTGCGCGGTATTATGTAACGACCGGCATCCGGGGCTTGTACGTTGGAGGCAGCTCCGGGGAAGGAATTTTGCAAAGCGTAGCCGAAAGAAGGCAGGTGGTGGAGGCGGTCATGGAAGAGGTTAAAGGAGAATTAACCGTAATCGTCCATGTCGGTGCCAATTCCACGCGGGACAGTGTCGAGCTGTGCAAGCATGCCGAGCAATGCGGTGCGGATGCCGTGTCCGCCATCCCCGCAATTTACTACCGGCTATCGGAGAAGGCCGTGGAAGCACATTGGCAGCAGATGATCGACAGCACCTCCCTGCCGTTCATTATTTACAATATTCCCCAAACGACAGGGTTCAAACTGACGATGAATTTGCTTAGAAGGATGGCTGAACAGGATAAGGTCATCGGCGTGAAAATGTCCGGAGAAAGCACGTTCGAGTTACAGCAATTCAAAGCGGCCGGTGGAGAACACTTCCTTGTATTTAACGGGCCGGATGAGCAGTTTCTGGCCGGGAGGATTATGGGAGCGGATGGAGGGATCGGGGGCACTTACGGCGTCATGCCGGAGCTCTTCTGCACGCTTAACCGTTACTATGAGGCAAATCAAATTGAAGCGGCCCGGGTGCTTCAGAATCAAATCAACGAGATCATCAAGAAGTTGCTGAGCTACCCGTCCTTATATGGAGCTTGTAAGTATATTTTGAGCCTGCGGGGCATCGAGACCGGTCAACCCCGGCTGCCGCTGCTGCCGGTTACATCGGAACATCACGCTTCTCTGGCAGAGCTGAATGAAAAAATTGAACAATTAACGGCCAGATATACGGGGACAACGACAGGCTAATTCCAACTTTGCTGAGAGAATGAATAAAACATATGCTTACCGCCCGATGCTGTTTCTACAGTATCCGGGCTGTTTTTTTTGCTCAAGTCATATTCCCCCGAAATGGAGTTTGGTCAGAGGAATAGTGCATAACCTTCCAGCGATTAACAAATAATACCTATGTTTACTAAGCAAGGAGGGTAAAAGGCGATGAGTGTTGGAATGCTTGGCAAGCGGGGGCTTTACGGCTTTTTTCTACTGCTGATGATCCTGTCGGCAGGATGTACGACCAACAATTCGGTCAAAGTCGGGATAGAGAGCAACTTCCGTCCGTTCACTTATACGGAAGCAGGGGAAGGCAAAGGGTTCGAGGTAGAGCTATGGCAAGCTATCGCCGAGAAAGCGAACCTGAAGTACGAGCTGATTCCGATGGAATACCGGGAATTAAATGAAGCGGTTAAATCCGGCAAAGTCGATCTTGCTATCGCCGGGATGACGATCAACAACGCACGTAAGGAGAAATTTGCCTTTTCCGACCCTTATTTTCAGACCGGGCTGGTCATTCTCACTGCTTCGGACAACGAAATGATCAAAACCGAGGATGATCTGGCAGGAAAGGTGGTAGCGACCAGGCTCGGTTCGACGGCGTATACCTATACCGGCGATATTAAGGGAATCAAGGAAATCAGAGGCTTCCCTTCTATAACTGAAGCCTACGATCAATTGAAGGATAAAAAGGTAGACGCTGTAGTTTTCGACGAGCGCAATGCCCATGATTTTATACAAAAATCCGGGGACGGAAAAGTGAAAATAGTAGGGGAAATGCTGAACAAAGAAAGCTATGGCGTCGTATCCAAGAAGCGAAACCAATACATCGGGAGGGTTAATCTCGGGATTGAAGCCGTCGTCAAAGACGGAACTTACGCAGCCTTGTATAAGAAATGGTTCGGCAGCGAGCCTTCCAAATTGCCGGGGGAATAGAAGATAAGGGCATACAGCAAGAGTTAAACCCGCATGATTTGCGGGTTTTTTTGTACTTCCAACATTTGCGGAAGGAATTTCATTTAGCTTCAGTAAGATCGTCGCTCTAGTCCTTCTAACCGGTATCCCCTTAAATCAGGAGGCAGCGAGAAACCATAATAAGCCCGATTGGGCTAGGGAAAGAATTTCGTGCGGAAGCCGGAATATGATCATTTTTGGACTACTAATGAAAGATAGAATAGTTTAATATACTTGCATAGGACTTGGCCCACCTATATGGAATAAATTCGGATATGATCATTTATCGGCAGGGGGCCTATAGTAAAAAGGAGATATGTTTCATGGAGATCATCGGAAAGCAAGTGGTCCTTGATAAAGTGACCGTTCATGATTTGAATTTTATATGCAGGATAGAATGCGATGAAGAGTTATGGCATTATGAAGAAGAAGTAGAGTCGGATGAAGAGGCGGTTAAGGAACAATATTTGCAAAAAATCAATGATGCCGATGAAGCGACAAGCTACGATTTTATTATAAGGCTAGTCAAGGATACGGGGAATACGCCTATCGGATTGGCACAAATTTGGAGCTACAGCGAATATAGAAAGAGCTGGGAAATAGGGTTTGCCCTGCTTCCCGAATATTGGGGGCATGGTTATGGAAGGGAAGCGGCCGGGCTTTTACTGACCTTTGCCTTCGAACAGTTGCAAGCCCATAAAGTCGTTGGTATGTGCAATTCCAACAATACTCGTTCAGCGGCACTTATGGAACATGTCGGCATGACTAAAGAAGCCGTTTTTAAGGAAGAGCTTTTTTGGAATAACCGTTGGACGGATCAATTTTATTTCTCTATTCTGGAAAAAGAGTATTTCTCGGCAAAACAATAGAGGCAAAGGTATACTCTTATGGAAAACTCCCCCGCTGTCGCAAAGGCGGGGCTGCATGAAGGAGGCTGAAGGTCCCTTGCTGGAACTTAGGAGCTTCGTGGGTGCGCATGATAAAGATTGGGAAGATCAGCGCCTCTGGAGCCATCGGGAGATGGACCATCCGGTCAGCTGAAGAAGAAGGAGGATAATCAATCATATGATAGATTTGAAATCGCTCGCTACACCCGAAGTACTGAGGAAACGGCTGCTTGTTGCGGCGGCTCTGGACTTGATCCTGTGTCCGGAGGAATGGCTTCGATACCACCACTATATCCCGCAATGGGCACCGGGCGTTACGCTTGCGAAAATCGATAACGGTGCAGGTGATCATTTGTTTGCGTTATTTACGGAGGATGGCACGATTATCAAAGGATTCGATCACGAATCTGCATTAAGTCCGCATGCCGGCGATGAATATGAGGTTTGGCCGGGAATTTACGAAGAGGTCCCCGCTTCACTGCTGTCCTTATTGGAAGCGGAAGAACTGGAGAAAGAAGAAGTCACCTTCTGCATATGGCGTGAGAACCAAGACACTGTCTGGAGGACCGGAGAGGTGGATATTCCTCCTGGGGAAGACGATGGCTCCGGATTTTTGCTGGGGACGATTTTTGAAACAGCGGAGGATTACGCAGATTGGGCAGAAGCTTACTTCGATATGCCGATTCCGATTGATATCGTTACAAGATTTTATGAGGATTCACCCATTACGGAAGAGATGGTCCACTTGTTGAATCCCGAAAGGGATACGGAGGAAGCGCTGAGTGAATTGAAGGAATTGGGAATGCGGATTGAAACCAATTGAATCCATGGCTTCACGCCTTTGTAAAATCGGCAGGACTTCTCCGGCTGATTTGAATAAAGTTCTAAAGCCGGCAAGAGTGCAGACTGGCAACAACGATGATATCCAACATTTTCTGAGGAAGGAAGGAGGATTGCCTATGATCGATCTCACTCATGTAGCCCCAACGGAAGCCATAAAGATCATTATCGGGGCTTCGTCGCAAAATTACCCGGGATGGATTCAAACCCAGGAGGACGAATTAAATTTACTTCAACGGCGCGATTGGGAGCAGAGCTTCGGGGATGCGAGAAAAGCGGATGTGATTCTGGCCGAGCATGTGTGGGAGCATCTTACGTATGAAGAGGGAGTAGAGGCTGCGAGGATTTGTTATGACTTCCTGAACGATGGAGGATACATTCGATGCGCCGTTCCGGACGGCTTTTTCCAAAATGAATGGTACCAAAATATGGTTCAGATTGGAGGGCCGGGCCCCAAGGATCATCCCGCAGCCAGCCACAAGATTGTGCATACCTATATAAGCTTGACCCGAATGTTCGAGGAAGCCGGGTTTAAAGTACGGCTGCTGGAATACTGCGATGAAGGGGGCCGGTTTCACTACCGTGAGTGGGATCCGCAGGGAGGCTTTATTTATAGGTCTTACAGGTATGATCATCGGAACAAGGAAGGAAATCTGGGTTTCGTATCCCTGATAGCAGACGCTGTGAAGGAATGAATGGAGAGAAGCGATTCTCTCCATTTTTGCTGGCCATTTAATGAGGAGGGAGAACAATTTTTTGATAACAATTAAAAATAATTATTTACATACATACTGTATGTATGTTAAGGTGAATTCGTTAATTCCAATACGAGGAGGACGTTATTATGAAAATTAACAGCTTCTATCCGGTCGTTCTAACGGAGAAGGTAGCACCAAGTGCGATGTTTTATACCCGTTACTTTGGATTTGAAAAGGTCTATGAGGCCGAATGGTATGTTAGTCTAAGAATGACTCGGGGCAGCGTTCCTTTCGAGCTGGCTCTGTTGGATGCTTATCACCCAACCATACCGGCAGCATACCGCAAGGTTTCGCAGGGGTTAATCCTTAATTTCGAGGTGGATGATGTGGACGCGGAATATCAGAGGCTGATTTTGGATGAGAAGCTGCCACTGGAGCTGGATATTCGGGACGAAGAATTTGGTCAGAGGCATTTTATAACATGTGATCCTAATGGCGTTCTAATCGATGTGATCAAGATCATTCCGCCGTCGGAGCAAGAAAGTGTCCAATATGTGGAGAAGATATGGTCATCTGCTGAAGAGGGCGTCAAGTGATGGGCGATACGGTGGCATTGAAGTATTATTTTGGCGAGGAACTGGCTTATCATCTTGCCAGCCTAATCCGGCCGCACTATCCGGATTTTCCAACAGAAACCTTCGTTCAATCCGTGGCCCGTCAGGTCGGACCGCTCGAGCTTAAGGGAAGGGTGGCTCTCATCACCGATGAATTACATAAGGCTTTGCCCCGGGAATACCCGGAGTCATTACGCATCCTCTTAAGTATCCTGGGACCGGAGAATGAAACGGAGGAGGGGATGTTTAAGAATGGCTACTTTCTGATGCCGGTCGCTTTTTTTGTGGAAAAGTACGGGCTTGGACATTATAAACTTTCCATGAATGCCCTGTACGAAATTACCAAGCGGCATACGTCCGAATATGCCATACGCCCATTTCTGGCCGCTTATCCGGATGAATGCTTCCGGACTTTGGGCCGGTGGACGAAGGATGTCAACCTCCATGTCCGCCGACTGGTCAGTGAAGGAACGCGACCGCGGCTCCCCTGGGCAAGAAGAATTGGCGTCATTCATGGCGACCCCGCCCATAATCTGGCTTTGCTGAAGCCGTTGCTCCATGATCCATCCTTCTATGTCCGAAAATCGGTAGCCAACCATCTGAATGATTTGACGAAGGACTATAAGGAGGTTACCTTGGAATGGGTGCGTGAGAATGGGAAAGACGGCGGTGAGCACTACGTCTGGATAGTTCGTCACGGGTTGAGGTCATTGGTGAAATCCGGAGATCGGGATGCCTTGACACTGATGGACAGGCTTAAGCGGTAGCCGGCAAGGTATCGACCCATGAAGATGACAGGCTAATGTAGGGAGGATGAGGGGGAACATTCGGCTGCAAGCTGTGGTCGCAAGCTTTAACGAAGAAATGCATAAAGCTGAAATCTATATCCCAAGGACGAAGAGATGGTGGAAGAAATAAACAAATAAACAGGAGAAAGATGGAACAGTGAGAAGAAACAAGGAAGAAACCAATGCAACGATTCACAAGCTGATTGAAACGGCCAGGAAGCACTTTACAATATATGGATATACGGATTCGGCTCTGGAGGACATTGTCCGGGAAGCGAAGCTGACACGCGGGGCGCTTTATCATCATTTCGGCAATAAGAAAGGATTATTTCTGGCAGTGCTGGAAGCGGTGCAAAGCGAAGTCGCGGAGCGCGTGGAATCAGAGGCAGCCAGGAGCGAGGATGTGTGGGAGCAGTTGATTTTTGGCTGCCGCGCTTTTGTTGCGGCTGCTGTCGAACCCCATAACAAACGAATAATGCTTATAGACGGGCCCGCTGTCCTTGGCTGGGATGCTTGGCGCAGGATGGATGAGCAGAACTCTATGCGGCTGCTCCGCGACCAGCTTCAATGGATGCAGCAGCTGGGCTACCTGAAGCCTGTATCTATCGAGGCTTTAACCCATGCGCTCTCGGGGGCCATGAACGAAGCCGCCCTCTGGATGGCGCAAATGCCGGAAGAAGGGCAGCCGTTGGAAGAGACGATGACGGTTATTTCTCTCCTGCTGGAAGGCTTTAAACAGCCTGGGCCAGGAAACGGTGACCGAACATGAAGACGGATTTCGTCAATCAACGGAATAAGAAACCTGTAATCTCCACAGAATCGGAGAAAATTGTTTAGTGAACAAACGATTTAAGACAAACCTGACGACAAGGTCAGGTTTTTTTGTTTGCTTGCGGCTTATATTCTGTAAAAAATTTATGCTAATTATTGTCTGGATCTGTTGACAAGGATAGCAGCATATGGTAATAATCAATAATGATAATCATTATCAATTAGATAAGCTGGTCCGCCTGTATTGCGAAGCTTGACAAGGAGAGTGTGGCCATGAAACGTTTATACACCGAACAGCTGACGATCGGTTATTCCGACCGGGTGATTGTGGAGAACTTGAACCTGTCCATTCCCGAGGGGAAAATAACCGCGCTGGTCGGAGCGAATGGATCGGGAAAATCGACGATTCTGAAAACAATGGTGCGAATCATGAAGCCAAATGGGGGAACTGTATATCTGGATGGCAAGTCGATTCACAGCCAGCCTACCAAAGACGTCGCCAAACAGCTTGCGATTCTGCCCCAAAATCCGGTGGCACCGGATGGCTTAACGGTATCCGAGTTGATATCCTACGGCCGGTTTCCACACCAAAAGGGATTCGGCTCGCTTACGAAAGAAGATAAGGAAATCATTCGCTGGGCGGTTCAAGTGACCGGAATGAACGCCTTCAGTGATCGGCCTGTGGATCAGTTGTCCGGGGGCCAGCGACAGCGGGCCTGGATAGCCATGGCGCTTGCGCAGGGAACGGATATGCTGTTCCTGGACGAACCGACGACGTTCCTCGATATGGCACATCAATTGGAAGTGCTTAAACTCCTGCAGCGTCTCAATGAAGAGCAGGACCGAACGATCGTCATGGTGGTTCACGATCTCAATCATGCCACCCGATTCGCCCACCATATGGTTGCCATCAAGCAGGGAAGCATTGTGAGCGAAGGAGCTCCGGAAGAAGTGATGACGCAGGAAGTGCTAAGGGAAGTGTTCGGCATCGAAGCGGACATCATTCCGGATCCGAGGACGGGAGTACCGCTTTGCCTGCCTTTTGAGCTGGCATCGATAGAGGGCGGCGGCCATCATGAGCAGCCGTATGTGCAGGCGGAACGCAAAGAAGCGTCCGCTTAAGGAGCGGCTCGGGCCAACCCGGACCATAATTTGCATAAAAATCCTTAATCGCGAGAAGAAGCTAATCCAGCCTACATATTTGATTCCAACAAGACGCTAAATACGCTGTCCGTATTATGAGGACGGCGATAATTCCGAAATCTATTGAGAATGAGTATCATTTGCAAAAAAAATAAGGCGGGCAGCTTTGCATCACTTGGCAGCATTGAAGGCTAACAAATTGGAACAAGAGGAGACGGAAAGATGGAGACATACCCTGTGTTTGACGTAACGATTATCGGGGGCGGGCCTGCGGGGCTGTTCTCGGCTTTTTACAGCGGATTGCGGGAGATGAGCACGAAAATCATTGAATTTCAGCCTTTTCTTGGTGGGAAGGTGCATGTTTATCCGGAGAAAATGATCTGGGATGTCGGCGGTCTGACCCCGGTGACCGGCGCGCAGCTCATCGAGCAGATGGTGGCGCAAGGTCTGACCTTCGGCCCGGAGGTGGTGCTTGGCGAGAAAGTCATATCCATCTCCAAAGACGAAAGCGGGCACTTCATCCTGCACACGGCATCCGGGGGAAAGCATGCTTCGCGCACGGTTATTCTCGCCATTGGGGGAGGCATTTTACAACCGACAAAGTTAAATATTGAAGGGGCGGAACGATTCGAGGTCACGAATTTGCATTATACGGTGAAATCTCTGGCCCGTTTTCGGGGGAAGACCGTTCTAATTTCGGGCGGGGGCAATGCGGCTGTGGATTGGGCCAACGAATTGGAGCCCATCGCTAAGAAAGTCTATTTAACCTATCGGCAAGATATGCTGAAAGGCCATGAAGCCGAAGTATCCCGGCTCCTGAACAGCTCCGTCCATTGTCTGCTGAATACGACGATTGACAGGCTGGTGGCCGCACCGGATCACGAAACGATCGGTACCGTTGTGCTGAACCACGTTGAAGATGGGACGAAGCTCGAGCTGGCGGTAGATGAAGTCATTATTAATCACGGATATGAACGCGACAACGGGTTGCTTAAGAACAGCGAAGTGAAGCTGGCGATGGAAAATGAATACTACATAGCCGGGAGCCCGATGAGCGAAACTTCGGTGGAAGGCATCTATGCCGCCGGCGATATTCTGCATCATGCAGGGAAGCTGCATTTGATAGCAGGTGCCTTCCAGGATGCCGCGAACGCGGTTAACAAAGCGAAGCAGTATATCTCCCCGGAGGCGAAGGCGTACGGGATGGTTTCTTCGCATAACGAGCTGTTCAAACAGCGAAACCGAGAGCTGATCAAGCACTTGTTTACCAACTAGCAAAAAACTTTATCCGGACTGCGGTGGCCAGCCATGCTCTCAGCCGGACCGCAGCGATATCACAACACTTATACTGGGGGATAAAATTATGCGTTTTCTTAAATGGCCAAAAACCGTCATTATTCTCAGCCTGCTGCTGTTAGCGGCCGCCTGCAGCCAGCCGTCGGGACAGGCACCGGCAACTTCTCCGAATCAGAGTCCGGCAGCCTCTCCGGAAGCCGGTTCAGCCGATGGCGGGGTCCGAATCATTAAACATGCATTGGGTGAAACACCCGTCACAGGTACACCCAAGCGAGTGGTTGCGCTGGAGTGGAGCGTCGCGGAAGATGTGCTGGCGCTGGGCATCCAGCCGGCCGGTATTGCGGATATTCAGAATATGAAGAAATGGGTACGTCTTCCAGTAGAGATTGCTCCGGAAGTTGTGGATGTAGGAGATCGTCTGGCTCCCAATCTGGAAGCGATTATGGCATTAAAGCCGGATCTTATTCTCGGATTGAAGAGAAATGTGGAAACAAACTATGCGGAATTAAGCAGCATTGCTCCCACTCTTGTCTATGAGCCGTATCCGGCGGAAGGCCAGGGGGATCAGTATTCGGTGATGATCGATACATTCAAGGAAATTGCGGATGTGCTGGGGAAAAAGGAGGAGGCGGACAAGGTTCTGAATGATCTGAACCGGACCTATGAAGAGGCCAAATCCAAAATCGTGGCAAGAGGAATGGATCAGCGGCCTTTTGTGCTCGCCATGGCATACAGCAACCAGAACTCGGTCGATTTTCGTTTATCTACGGATAACTCCACCGCTGTAAAAATATTGGAGCATATCGGGTTGACCAATGCGTATAAGCCCGCGAAATTCGAGGCGTACGGGTTTACGCTCACGGATGTCGAGGCGCTGCCGGCTCTGCAGGAAGCCAACTTCCTGCATATCATCCAAGAAACCGACAATGTCATTGACAATCAGTTGAAGAATAATCCGGTATGGAATGGCCTTGACTTCGTCAAGGAAAACCGAATCTACGCTCTCGGCGGCGACATGTGGCCGTATGGCGGACCGTTGTCCGCACAAATTATGGCTGAAAAAACCGCCGAATTGTTAACGAAATGATGTCGGCCGGAAGAGATATGGCCCGGGACGCCGGCCCGAAGCCCGCTTTCGCACTAAGAGAGGGGAAGGCCGGGGCATGGAAAGGGCTCTGGATGCTGGCCGGAGGCTTGGTGGTTCTAGGGTTGATCGCGTTCGTCAGTCTGACGCAAGGGCTTGCCGAGATCTCGCTGAGTTCCGTTATCCAAGCGCTGTTGTTCCCGCAGGATATATCGGATCACCACCTGATTCGCGGGGTCAGGCTTCCGCGAACGGTGATGGGAATATTGGCGGGGGCGGCGCTTGCCGTCTCCGGCGCACTCATGCAGACGGTAACGCGGAATCCGCTCGCCTCCGAAACGACGCTGGGGGTCAACGCGGGGGCTTACTTCGTTGTAGTGCTTGGCACGATATTCTGGCCGGCACTGCTGCATACGTACCCGCTTCCCTTCGCTGTATTGGGAGGTGCTTGCGCGGCGCTGGTCGTTTATATAATGGCCGGTGGGCGTCAGGGAACTCCAATCCGCATTGCGTTGTCCGGAATGATCGTCACCCTGGTGTTCTCTTCGCTCACCAGCGCCCTTCTCCTGTTTAATCAAGAAACGGCGCAGGGCCTGTTTCTATGGGGTTCAGGCTCGTTGAAGCAGAACGACTGGAGCGGGGTTCTCTTCAGCTGGCCCTGGATCATCGGGGGAATCGTTGCCGTCAGTTTGGCGGCGCGGCAGTTGGATTTGCTGTCCTTCCATGAAGAAACGGCAAAATCATTGGGGCAGAAGGTTGGAAAGACGAGGCTTCTGGCCATGGCCATGGCGATATTGGCGGCCTGCGTCAGCGTCAGCGTCGTGGGCCCCATCGGCTTCGTCGGATTGCTGGCCCCGCATTTGGTCCGCCTCTCCGGTATGGTGCGGCATGCCTGGCTGATCCCGGTCAGCGCCGTCTGGGGCGCGGCCATTCTGGTCGGCTCGGATACGATAGCCCGCACCTTCGTGAACGCCTACGGAGAGCTGCCCGCAGGGGCGGTCACCGCCGCGGTTGGCGCCCCGTGGCTCATCTGGCTGGCGCTGCGGGTATCGCGGGGAGCCGGGGGAGGCTCCGGCTCCGGTGCCGGCCAATCCATCCGGATGGGCGCATGGCAGCCGGGGATATATTATCCCGTGTGGATTGTGCTGCTCAGCGGGCTGCTGGCCGTTGTCTGGATCGGCAGCTTGACGAGCGGGACGCTGCATATTCCCGTATCCGATGTGTTCGCAGTGCTGACGGGGCGCGGAGAAGACTTCACCCGGCAAATTCTGTTGGAGCTGCGCCTGCCCCGATTGCTGACCGCCGGTCTGGCCGGAGTCGCCCTGGCGGTTAGCGGCAGCCTGATGCAGAGCGCGGTCCGCAATCCGCTTGCCGACCCGCAAATCGTCGGCGTCACGAGCGGCGCCGGGGTCGGGGCGATCCTGGTGCTGATCGCCGCGCCGCAGCTCCACGGCTGGATGCCGGTCGGAGCCGTGGTTGGCGGCATCGCCGCCTCGGCCATCGTCTATGCGGTCTCCTGGAGGCGGGGGCTTAACCCGGTGATCCTGACGCTTGTCGGCATAGCGGTAGCCGCGGCGGGCTCGTCCATGATCCAGATTCTGATCATTCAGGCCAAGATGACCGCCGCACCGGCGCTCGCCTGGATGGCCGGCAGCACCTATGGCCGGGGCTGGGCCGAGATCGGCCGCCTGGCTCCGACGCTCGCCGTTCTGCTGCCGCTCGGCTGGTGGCTCGGCCGCAAAGTGGATCTGCTCGCCTTCCGCGACGAGAGCTCGATCGGGCTCGGCCTGAAGGTTCGCCATACCCGGCTGCTCGCTTCCGTGATCGCCGTTCTGCTCGCGTCCATTGCCGCCTCGGCTGTCGGCACGGTCAGCTTTATCGGCCTGCTCGCTCCTCATGCGGCCCGCATGCTGGCCGGCTCCAACCACCGCCGCTCGATGGTCCTCTCGGCGCTGCTGGGTGCCGTCCTGCTGGCCGCTGCGGATTGGATCGGCCGGGTCATTCTCATTCCGAGGGACATTCCGTCCGGAATTGTCACCGCATTGCTTGGGGCGCCGTATCTGTTCTTCCTCATGTTCAGATCGGGGCGCAAGCAAGGGTAAGGGTTAGGCTAACGGTTCACTTCTTAGGTGAGGTTATAATGTAATATACGCTCAGTACCAACATCGGACTGCCTCAGGCAGCAGCCGTTTTCGGCTTCCAGATCGCTTATTTTTCGTTCCGTATAATCGATCAGGCGAACATCATTCAGGCGAACATCATTCGGTGGCAAACAGCACCTTCTTGGCGGGGAAAGATATCCCGCTGAAGGTGCTGTTTAGCATGCTTCAGCGCTTCGTAACATTCCTCGGAACGAATTCGGGGGATTGCTTTTATCCAGATAAGGTTATGCCGGTTTCAAAATTTGTGTGACATCAAGGCTAGGCTGAGGCAGGAAATAACTTTATAATTTAGGAAATCAGTTTGGCTGTTTTTGAAAACCTTTACAAACCTATTGGAAGGGCTGTTGCGAGATGGACAGGCTGTCTTCACTCCAGCGGCGCTTGCGCCGGATGATTATCCCTACTTCCCTGAAACGGAAGCTTGTTAACGTACTTCTGCTCAGCACGTTTATTCCTTTGCTTTTAATCGGTATCATTTCTTATACGTCCATGCACACCATTTTGGAGAATAAAATTACGAACGGAATCCACAGCAATTTGCAGCAGGTCCGGGTGTCTCTGGAAAATGTACTCGGCAATCTCAACTACGCTTCCCAGAATCTTGCTTTTGATGGGCGCGTGGGAAAGGACATTTACGCCTATATGTCTAATGATCATCCGTATGACCGCAAGAGTCTGGCAGGAAAAATCGAAACCGAAATGAATCTGCTGACATCGACCAACCCCAATATAGGGCTGATGTTCTATTACGTGCAGGGGACAAACCGGATTTTATTTCCCAATTTGCAGGTGAGAGAAGGAATCGACCCCGACGCGCTGCCGGTATTTACGAAGCTGCAGGACATGACTTATTACGGGCCGCACCAGACGCTGAATGCGCAATTTGACCGGAAGGTCATGTCCATCACGCGTAAAATCGATTATCCGGATCTTGAGGAATTGTACATCTATATGGAGACCGATAACCGCCTGGTCGACACCGTGTTTAATAAAATGCAGTACGGCATGGAGGTATACCACCTCATTGTGGATACGGACAACCGGATTGCGTACAGCGAGAAACCGTCGGCTTTTCCGGTGGGAATGAAGCTGGATCCGAAAGAGGAAGGAAGCGGCCGTTCCGTTTATGGAAACCAATATGTGTTTGAAGAAGCAAGCAATCAGGGCTGGCGGGTTGTAGCCGTCATCCCGATGAAATCTTATAAGCATGAAATTTTGAATTGGTTTATGCAGTTTGGACTGGTAGCTGTAGTATCTTTATTCGTCAGTTTAGGCTTCGCCTGGTTGATTTGGAGAATCGTCATGCGGCCGCTTACCCGGCTTAACCGTGAAATCCGCTTGATGATGCAGAACCAGTCGCAAGGGAAACTCCAATTAACGGGAACGGATGAGTTTGACTATTCGCTCCGGTGTTTTCATGAAATGAAGGGGACCGTCATTCAATTGATCGAGGATATCAAGGAAAATGAAAGGAATGAATCGCGGCTTGAAGTGGAAAAGATGATTTCCCAGATCAACCCGCATTTCGTCCACAATACGCTTGACACGATCCGTTGGCAGGCAAGGTTAAACGGGCAGGAGGACATCGACCACTTGATATCCACCCTGAACCGCGTGCTCCATTACAACCTGGGCAAAGGCGAGACGGCCACGATCCGCGAGGAATTGGAGGCGCTGAAGGATTATATCGCGCTTCAGGAGATCCGATATCAGTTCCATTTTGATATTCGCATTTCGGTTCCGGAAGAACAGCTTGAGATTCGCATTCCGCGGTTTATGCTGCAGCCGCTGGTGGAAAATGCCTTGTATCACGGTATCGCCGATGACGGCTTGATTCGGGTCGATATTAGCCGGGAGGGGCGGCATATCCGGATTGAAGTGAGCGATAACGGGGCGGGCATGTCTCCGGAAGAGGCAGAGCGGCTTTTGCAGGGGGACGATTCGGCCCATAAACGGCGCGGGATGGGAATCGGTATGCCCTACGTCATCCGGACGCTGAAATACCAATACGGCAAATCCGCCGGAATTGATATTCAAAGCCGCAGCGGGGAAGGGACAAGCATTATCATTACGATTCCGTCGTCAACAACCGGGAAAGGGGAGTAGCTTATGCGCGTATTGATTGTTGAGGATGACAGGCTTGTGCGGAAAGGTTTTATATCATTGATGCCTTGGGAGCAGTTCGGAATGCAGGTGATCGGGGAAGCGGGAAATGGGGAGGATGCCCTTGCGTTTTTAAGCAACCGGGAAGTGGATCTCTTGATTACCGATCTTTCCATGCCAAGGATGAGCGGGATCGAGTTGATCCGAACGGTAAGGCAGCTTTATCCGCGCGTTTGGACGGTTATTTTGACGTTTCATCAGGATTTTGAATATATACAGGAAGCGCTTCGGCTTGGGGCCATCGATTATATTGCCAAAACGGAGCTGCAGCAGGACAAAATGGAAGAGGTGCTGAGCAGAATCGAGCAGCGCATCAAATATGAAATGAAGCAGCAGGCGCGGGCCTGGGCGGAAAATGAAAAAGCGGCCCCGGATCGGGCGATCGTATGGCTGGCGGCTTGTATCGATGGGGACAGACAGATGTGCAGTCCGGTTTACCGCGGCAAGCCTGTGGAGGAAAGCGCTCCGGGGATTTGGTTTCTGCCCTGTGAGGAAGGAGAATGGACGGAGGAATGTAAGGCTCTCTTGCTCAAAGATCCTTTTCTTTGCGGCGGGGTCGCCATGCTTCTTGACGGCATCGGCTCCGGGGGCGGCAGCCAGGTGATCCGTACGCTTCAGGAGTACAGGGAGCGCTTTATGTTTTATGAATGGGACCCTGATGCTCCGCAGGTATGGAGAAGGAGCTTTCAGCAGCTGCAGGAGACGACGGGCCGAAGGCCGGTCTCCCTCGAAGAAGAACAGGCGCTTCAGGAAGTCTGGTCCAGCTTGCAGTGGGTGATTCATGATCGGCAGTATGAAGAAAACTTGGCTACGCTCGAAGCGATGAAGCTGCCCCCGCGGCAGTTGGGGATTTTATTTATAATGGCCTCTACCCGCTGGGAACGTGTCGTTCCGGCAGAAACCTGGACGGCCCCGCGCCAAGAACTGTCCTGGCAGACCTGGAAGAGGTGGCTGGAAGGCTTGCGGCAGGAGCTTGCATCCTATTTATTTAAACTCTCCTACTCCCAGGAAGTCATCTCTTGTGTCTGGAAAGCGGCCCAGATCATCCATCAGGACTTGAGCAGGGAGATCACGCTGCGGGAGGTGGCCGGGGAAGTCAATTTGAGCCAAAGCTATTTGAGCCAGTGCTTCCGGGATATTGTTGGCGTATCCTTCAATGAATATGTCCGCCGGGCCCGGATCGATTGGGCCAAGAAGCTGCTGCGAGACACCGACAAGCCGATTTATTGGATCGCGACACAGACCGGATATCCGAATGAAAAATATTTCAGCCGAGTCTTCAAGGACAAAACCGGGATGCTTCCCAGCGCCTATCGGTCAAGCAAGTAGGGCGGCCTGATGGCAGCCGGCGGCTCCCCATAACCGATGATTTGCCGATTGGGGTCTGCAAATGATCCGCAAGCAGGTGCACAAATGATTTGAAAAATTCAGGGGAAAGCCAGAATTAAAGATTTTAGCATAAGAAATGAGGACTGATCTGACGACGAAATGAAACTCCCGCAACTCCGGCGGAAGCTACAATAATGGTAAGGCTTACGACTTCCGCCGGCTTTGCGCCAAGGGAGTTGTAAGCGCAAACAATTATGAGACAGGGGGAGTTTTCGTGAAAAAATGGATGACTGTAATTCTGGCAAGTACCGTGCTGCTCGCAAGCGGATGCGGGGCAAAAGATCAGGGGGCTTCCACAACAGAAGAAGCAAAGACGCCGGCGGACCCATTCTATAAATTCCCCGAGCCTGTAACGCTCACGATTGCCAAGCCGCTGAATCCGGAGGACAAGACCCTTCCGGCAGAGGACACCGTAGATAACAACCAGTTCACCCGCTATATTTTCGACAAGACCAACATTAAATTTGATTACACGCTCACCGCCAAAAGCGGCGACCCGTTCACCCAGAAGGTTCAAGTGGCCATTGCCAGCAACGATATTCCGGATGTAATGGTCGTCGGCGAGAAAGAGCTGCGGCAAATGGTGGAAGCGGATCAATTGGAGGATATGACCGCAGTCTATGACAAATATGCATCGCCTCAGGTTAAGGACTTTTATGCTACAACGGAAGGCAAGGCTCTGGAGAAAGCAACGTTCGACGGCAAGCTGATGGCGATTCCGAATATCGTGCCGCAGGGCGACGCTCCGTATTTCCTGTGGGTGCGCAAAGACTGGCTGGATAAGCTGGGGCTGCAGGAGCCGAAAACGATGGAGGACATTGAGGCTGTTGCCAACGCCTTTATCGAAAAGGACCCTGACGGCAACGGCAAGGCCGATACGGTCGGACTGCCAGGTTCGCCTACGGATCTTATTTTCGGGAATAACGGGTTTGCTTCGATCTTCAGCTATTTCGGGGCTTATCCGACCTACTGGATAAAAGATAAAGAAGGTCAGATCACCTACGGCTCGATCCAACCCGAGGTGAAAGATGCCCTGGCCAAGCTGAGAGATTGGTATGCCGCAGGGCTGATCGACCAGGAATTTGCGCTTCGGAAGGAAGCTTTCGAGCTGACTGCAGGCGGCAAGGCCGGCATGTTTTTTGGCCTGTGGTGGATGCCTTGGGGGCCGCTTGGCGACGCAGTGAAAAACGATCCGAATTCCAATTGGATCGCGCTGGCCGCACCGCTGGATGCCGAGGGAAATTTCAGAACGCATACCGTTCCGGTCAGCAATTCCTTCGTGGTGGTCAAAAAAGGGATCAAGCATCCGGAAGCGGTGATGATCGCCGTGAATACGACGGTGGCCGCCGAGAGGGGAATGGATCCGGATGCGAAAAAACTGGATAACCGGGTGAATCCGGGATATTGGCCAATGCGGCTTGTTATTGAAAATGCAGACACGGTTACGCGTAAGCACGATATGCTCAGAGATGTGCTGGAAGGCAAAGCCAAGCCGGAGGATATGATTCCTGAAATGCAGGAAATCTATGCGAAAGCCAAGGCCGCGGATTTTGATCCGGCCAAGGATTTGGGGGCATGGCAGCCGTTTTACGCCTACACGGTTGGAAGCGACCCTTTGCATGGTCCGCTCAAGCCCGAGGAGAATCTGTTTACTTCCATAACCAAAACGATGGAGCTGAAGAACGCCACCCTCAACAAGATGGAGAAAGAAACATTCCTGAAGATCATTATGGGCAAAGAGCCGCTGGATGCGTTTGACAACTTCGTTGAACAGTGGAAGAAGCTGGGCGGCGAACAAATTACAAAAGAAGTCCGGGATGCGCTTGGGGAGTAGTTCAATACGGGCGCGGGAAAGCAAAAGGACCGCCTGCCTTTCCCCGCCCTTTCCGATCATCGATGAGAGGTGAGAGAGACCAGTGAAAAAACAGCCGTTTGCGCTTCATTATCACCTGATGCTGCTGCCGGGGATCGTGCTGCTGATCTTGTTCAGCGTCGTACCGATGTTCGGTGTTACGATCGCGTTTCAGAACTTCAAGCCGAATTTGGGCTTCTGGCGTTCGGAATGGGTCGGGCTGGACAACTTCCGTTATTTGTTCGAGCTGCCTGACAGCCGCAAAATCTTTTTTAACACGATCTATATCGCCGTGCTCAAAATTGTGGCCAATTTGGCGGTGCCTGTCTTATTTGCGCTGTTGCTGAATGAAGTCAGAACGGTTCTGTTTAAGCGCAGCGTCCAGACGATCGTGTACCTGCCCCATTTTCTGTCATGGGTTATCTTGGCGGGCATTATTACCGACCTTCTGTCCATGGACGGATTGATCAACCAGCTTTTGGCCGTTTTCGGCATGGAACCGATCATGTTTATGGCCAGCAATAACTGGTTCCCGGGGATTGTCGTGGCCAGTGATGTATGGAAGGAGTTCGGGTTCGGGACGATCGTTTATTTGGCCGCGCTCACAGGGATCAGTCCGGCGCTTTACGAAGCGGCCGCAATCGACGGCGCCAGCCGGCTTCAACAACTGCGATATATTACGCTGCCAAGCCTGAAGCCGACGATCATCCTGCTGGCTACGCTGAGCCTGGGCAATGTGCTGAATGCCGGTTTTGACCAGATTTTCAACTTGTACAATCCTCTCGTATACGATTCCGGCGACATTATCGACACCTACGTTTACCGCGCCGGTCTGCTGCAGGTTCAATACGGTCTGGCAACGGCTGTCGGCCTGCTGAAATCGGTCATCAGCTTTGTGCTTATCATCCTTTCCTACGTGCTGGCGTCGAAATTCGCCAACTACCGCATTTTCTAAGGGGGCGGATCGTTATGGTTAGAAATGTCACGTTGATGTCGCGTACGGCGGATACCATAATTATCGCTATATTGGTCATTTCGTCACTGTTGTGTATCTTTCCGATCTGGTACACGATTGCGGTGTCCTTTAGCGACAAGGCCGCAGTGGCTGCAGGCATGGTTACCTTCTGGCCGGTGGACTTTACGCTTTCCTCTTACAAAAAAATCCTGCAGGAACAGGCCTTCTTCACGGCATTCGGCGTTTCGCTCAAACGGGTTTTCCTGGGAGGGATCATCAACTTTGTCGTCTGCGCCATGATGGCGTATCCGCTGTCCCGCACACCGGAGCAGTTCCGCTTCCGCAATGTGTATATGTGGTTTATCGTATTTACGATGCTGTTTAGCGGCGGGCTGATTCCCTGGTTTGTTACGATCAAGTCGTACGGCTTGCTGGATACGATTTGGGCATTGGTGCTGCCGACGGCCGTTCCGGTGTTCAACGTCATTTTGCTTGTCAACTACTTCCGGAGCATCCCGAAGGATATGGATGAGGCCGGGATGATGGACGGGGCCGGACCCTGGTATATGTTGATCAAAATCTATTTGCCGCTGTCGGTGCCCGTGCTTGCGACCATCACACTGTTTAGTATCGTGGGTCACTGGAACTCGTTTTTTGACGGGCTTATCCTGATGAACAAGCAGGAGAATTATCCGCTGCAAACCTACATTCAGCAGTTGGTGGTGCAGATCAACACGGATAACATGACGACGGAAGAGCTGCGCCAGATGGCACAGTTGTCCAATAAAACATTAAATGCGGCGAAAATCGTAATTTCGATGCTGCCGATTCTGGTGGTGTATCCGTTTTTACAGCGTTTTTTCATTCATGGCATTATGCTGGGCTCGGTAAAAGAATAGGAGTGCGATACCGCAATTCCAGAACCGATAGAGGAGGAAGTCAATCATGTCATTACCCGCACAGGATGCTTTGATCCGGATCGGAGGTCCCCGCTGGGAAGCTGCGCTGCACCGGAACGGTCAGGTGGATCGCATGCGGCTGTTGTCGGATGAAGGCTGGATCGATGTTGATTTCAGAAAAGGGCCGTTTGCCGGCTTCACGTGGGTAGGGGAATGGAACGGCGAAAAACATGTGATCGGCGTAACGCTTGATGCGCAGAAGACGGATGAGGCGGTTTTTGCGGGAGGCTCGGGCGCTTTGGAATGTTCGCTGCGCTATCACAGTATAGGCGGGCAGTTGGCGGTTAGCGCGGCCGTCACCAATACGGGAAGGCTTCCGCTGCAGCCGCAATCGCTGGGGCTGATGACCGGAATCGATTCCTATATGGAGAAGTTCCCGGATTGGAATGATAAATTTTTCCCGACGCTGCTGCGGTGCGAGCGAACGCATTTCTGGGGCTACTGCATGAGACCGGAAGGGGCGCTTATCGCCCTTGCATGCCCGCAGCCGGTAGCGTCCTGGAGCCTGCAGTACAACGTCGGCTACATGGAAGGGGAACTGGAATGGGGCGGCCACCGCGTCGAAACGTTTACGATTGATTTCCTTCATGCAGGCCCCCTGCCTGAGCGCCACCCGCAGACGCAGTTCCAACTGCTTCCGGGCAAGACGAAGGAATGGACGCTCCGGCTGATTCCGCTTCAGCGTCTGGATGGGCTGCTGCCGGCGCTTGCGCCGGTCTGTGCCGCTCCCATGCTGGAAATCGCACGGACGACGCTGGCGAAAGGTGAAAGCACCCGCATGATTATTCATTCCGACGAGAGCGTCACGGCGCGGATTCAGATGCCGGATGGGCAGCGGATGACAGTGCGGCCGGAAGCAGCCGGCGGGAATAAATATGAGCTGTTGATCCAGGCAGGGGAGGCCCGGGGGCATATCCGGATCGATGTGGAGAATAGCTCGGGCAAGCAGAGCGAAGCGATTGTTTCCGTCAGACCCGACTGGCTGTGGTTTATGGACAAGGCGAGGGCGGCGGCGCTTGTCTATCCGCCGAGAGCGACGTCGCACTGCGAAAGCTGGTACGGGCTGTATACGCTCTACTTGTCACAGCAGTATTTTCCGGATCGGGAGCTGCTGGAACGGACGGAGCAAATTATGGAATCCATTTACCCATTGATGTTTGATATGGAAAGCCATGAACCGCTGCTGGTGAAGCACAGAATCCAGAACGTAAGCTCCATGGTGGGGATTCTGGTCGACCGCTACGAAGCGACAGGGGATGAAGCCGTACTGCAAAGAGCCTCTGATCTGGCGGATTGGCTCATACGGCATGCACAGCACCCGGACGGCTCCTACCGCGCCGGGAAAACACATTATACGTCGGTGATCTATCCGGCGAAGAGCCTGATGGAGCTGATCCTGGCGGAACAAGCTTTGGCCGCCGATGATCCGCTATGGCGTGAACGGCTTGTCCGGCATACCGCTTCCGTGCGCAGAGCGATGGATGAGCTGGCGGCGGCGGACGGCGACATCGATACGGAAGGCGAGCTGACTTATGAGGACGGCATGATTAGCTGCAGTGCGCTGCAGCTCGGGTTATTTGCGCTGATGCAGCCGGAGAATGAGCGTGCCGTATACCGGGAAGCGGCGCTGAAGCTGGTGGACGGACATGAGTGCCTGGCCAATCTTCTGATCCCGGACGGACGCCAAAGAGGGGCGACCAGACGGTTCTGGGAATCGCAATATGACGTGGCCATCCAGCCGAATATGCTGAATTCGCCGCATGCCTGGACTTCCTGGCGCACCTACAGCACCTGGTATGCTTATCTGCTGACCGGCAAGCTGTACTATTTGGAGCAGACGATGAACGCGCTGGGCAGCTGCGTGCAGATGGTCGACATGAATTTGGGAGCGTTAAGATGGGCGTTTGTTCCCGACCCGTACGTTCGGGCAAGGCAGATCAGCAAGCAGATGATGGTAAGCGATCGGAGACGTGCGCAGGAAGGGCATCATCATACGCTGAAATATCCTTCGCAGGAATTCGTCATCGGCGAGCAGTACATCGGGATGATCTCGGATTGGCATGAGACCAATCTGCAGGATAACGACGTGCATGAGCATTTTAAATGCCTGGCCGAGGTGGCGCTGGGCAAAGCATATGCGGCATACGACGAGCATGGAAGCTTGCGGACGTGGAACTGCCGCGCCGAAGAAAAGGACGGCGTGCTTCATGTGTATCCAACCGAGCCGAAAGTGGAACGGGTTCATCTTAACGTGGGTGAGAAGCAGGTCGCCGTTCATTTTGAAACGGGAGATGTTGCGGCCAATCTGCAGGAAATGGTTTGGGTCCATGCGGATGGAAGGATGATGCGGGATTTATATATGATATAAGAGAGTAAACGCCCACAGCTCCGACAACCCGCAAACGGTGCGAAGTCCGCATATCGAGCGTTTCACCCGCTGGGTGGACAGAGAAGCGGGCGCTGAGCCTCCGGAAGGAGTATTTTGCCCAGCGCCCTGCATCTCGTTTAAATTTTATAGATATTTCCTATTGAATATATTGGTTTTATATATTTCTGTTATAAGGAAATTTCCTGTACACTCCTGTTATTAAGCGGTTAATAAGGAGGAGATATGGGATGAATGGCATTTCTTTATCGGCCGGAGGAGTTCTTTTTCATGGGGAAGAATAGGAGGAAAACCATTCTGTTCCGAAACCAAACAGAATTATGACCGGTATATCTTGACAGGCATAATGTCTTCAAATTATAGTTGTTAGTAACATAACAACTGTTGTTTTCGGCCCGGAATCATGCGCGTTACATTCTCGCGAATCTACCTTCACAAATGATTAACGGTTCACATGGAGATGAACCGTTTTTCTTCAGCCGAAACTATAGTAGCTATAAATATAACTTCTATAACCCGGTTAAAGGAATGAAGGTTCGGGTCGGAGGAAGCAGGAGCAATAATAAAGGGTGGGATGCGAGAAATATGGATGCTGTTTTTAAAGAACTGCAGAAGCTCGGCTTTTCGCCGTACGAGTGTAAGGCCTATGTCGGATTGCTGAAGACACATCCGGTTACGGGATATGAAATCAGCAAGCGCTCCGGCGTTCCCCGGTCGATGATCTACGAGGTACTGGGGAAGCTGATGGACAAAGGGGCCGTTCATCTGGTGCCCTCCGAACCGGTTAAATATTCGCCGGTGCCTGCGGAGGAGTTAATAGACCGGCTAAGAAAGCAGTTCGAAGAATCGCTTTCCTATTTGGAGAAAGAGTTGACGATGCTGCAGCAGGAGCGGGACATAGACGTGATCTGGCACATCCGCAGCGACGAGATGGTCATGAATGAAATCACAGAGATGATCGCACGCACTGAGAAAGAACTATGGCTCTCGGTTTGGGAGCCGCAGGTTCCGATGATTCAGGCGGCAGTGGAACGTCATCTGCGGGAAGGAGTTCATGTTTTCTCTGTTCTGTTCGGGTCCCCGGACAAGACGATTGGAGCGACTTTCCATCATGATTACATGACGCCCGAGGTGGTCCGCGACAGGACGGGCGGGCACCTCACCATTGCAGCCCGGGACGGGGAAGAGGTCATCATCGCCAATTTTACGGATCAATCCACCTCCTGGGCGGTCAAAACCCATGATCCCGTACTCGTCCTCGTGGCGACGGAATATATCCGACATGACATCATGATCGAAAAAGTAACGGCACAGTTCGGTCCCGAGCGGCTGGATGCTCTCTGGCGCAATAACCCCGATCTTGTGCACGTGATGACGGGGCGGAGGCCCGACGTGCTAAATGATTTGGAGTAAAGTGCGGCTAACATTATGCTGGATCGGGTTAATCCCCTATCATTTATGGGCAGGCCCTGTATTGGGTGAGAAAGCAGCTTTATCCGCTTTCCCCCTGCAGAGCAGCAGTTGCATTATTTTAAACGAGCTAATCAATAAATAGAAAAATAGAGCTATGGAGGAACCATGAGTAAAAAGGAAGTTCTTTTGCGGTATCCAGCCGGTCAAGAGGAGAGCTTCATGCAAGGGGTAAAGGATTGCCTACCCACGGTGCTGGGTTATTTAAGTATCGGATTTGCCGCCGGTGTGCTGGAGAAGACGGCCGGTTTATCCTTGGCGGAAATCGCCCTCATGTCGCTGCTGCTTTATGCCGGATCGGCGCAGTTCATCGCCGCCGGGATGCTTGCCTTGAGCAGCCCGGCCACAGCCATTATTTTTACTGTCTTTTTTGTCAATTTGCGCCATCTTCTCATGAGTGCGGCGGTGGCCCCCTATTTTCGCCATCTGCCCGTATGGAAGAATGTTGTGATCGGCTCCCAGCTAACGGACGAAACGTTCGGCGTCGCCGTGACCAAGCTGGCCGGGAAGTCCAGGGGAAGCTACCGCTGGATGTTCGGACTCAATCTGACCGCCTATCTCAACTGGCTGCTGGCCAATTTGGCGGGAGGAATCTTCGGGCAGTGGATAGCTTCGCCGGAGGCCTACGGGCTTGATTTCGCCTTGGCGGCCATGTTCATCGGCCTGTTCATGCTTCAACTGACCGAGCGCAAAAAATATGGGCTGGATCTCATCGTTGCAATCAGCGCCGTCGTGGTGGCGGTGGCCGGATCGGTCTTTCTGTCCGAGAGTGCCGGTGTATTGATTGCTATTGTGATTGCCGCAAGTATAGGAGTGTGGGTGGAGAAATGGAAGTGAGATGGAGTTTTCTATGGATGCTGCTCGGGGCATCGGCAGTCACCTTACTGCCAAGGGTGCTGCCGCTTGTTGTACTGAGCCGCATACAACTGCCGGAATGGGGCCTGCGCTGGCTCCAGCATATTCCGATCGCGGTCATGTCCGCCTTGCTGGCTCAGGAGCTGCTGGTGTCCGGCGGCTCCTTGGCGCCGTCGTGGATCGGGCTGCTGGCCGCTCTGCCGGCTTTTGCCGTGGCGTATTTTACCCGGAGCCTGCTTGGTACGGTGGTGACCGGGATTATTGCGGTGATGCTGATCCGTTACTTGTCCGCATTGATTTAGCTTTATTGCTTTGCGGCAAGAAATTCCTCTATGATGCCCATGGGTAAAGTTTTTTTTGGCGTGAGAGAGGCAATCTAACTGTATTTTATGCAGGTAGATTGATGTGAATGGCGGAGGATGATTGAAGTAGCTGGAAACTACATTTAGATTCGTGCTTTTTTGCAGATATCGCCCTTTTGGCACAAAATAACTGTAGGTTTTCCAGTAAGTTTTCGATATTTCATCGGAAAGAGCCCATTTACCTGGATGAAATCCATTTAGACCCGTATTCCGCTGGCACGGCAGCATCCGACTAAGATAATTTTCAGGATGGCTGTATGCCTGCCGGAGGTCCATCCAGATGGACGGTTCATTTGCTATGGATGAAGTTAGCACATTCAGCCGGGGAGGCGCAGAAACTGCCGGTTGGATCAACGAAATGATAGATTGGGAAAGAAGATCCCCAAAGGAAAATTCCAGGGTCTGCTCCGGCGATGAATCACTTAATGGCCTAGCGGGCTTCACGGTTCGATTGGTGAAAGTCGGGACATAAGGATTCCCGGCAGACCTTTAGAGGAGGAATGGAAATGGCGACGATAGACGATTTTATGAAGCTGGATCTGCGTATAGGGACGATCAAGAAGGCCGAGCCGTTCCCGGAAGCGCGGAAGCCGGCGATCAAGCTGGAGATAGACTTCGGCCCTCTCGGGCTCAAGCGCTCCAGTGCGCAGATTACGAGAAGGTACTCGCCCGAGCAGTTGACAGGCCGCCAGGTAGTGGCGGTGGTCAATTTCCCTCCGAGGCGAATAGCGGGCTATGTCTCCGAAGTTCTGGTGCTGGGAGGGGTCCCGGAGGATGGGGATGTCGTTCTGCTGCGTCCGGATGAGGCCGTTAAAGACGGGACTCCCATTGCTTAAGCACGGTTACCTGTTCTTACCACATTAGAAAGTTTAAGTTCATTAAAGCATTAAAATGGAACAAACTTTCTAATTGGCATAAAAAGCTTCTTCTAATACCGGGTTATTCATCTTCGAGATGGCTCCGTTAGAAGCTTTTTTTACCACAATCAGAATTTATAAGTTATTGCGTCCTGAATAACTTCAAATTCTATTTGGCGATAAAAACATCCTTTAAACGCGGTCGCTCATCCATGAAATACTCCGATAGGAGTTTTTCTCATATTTCATCGGTAAACGCGCCTGTCCAAAGGACGGCGATAGCCGTTTATCCTTGTCTTGAAGTATTAAGTAGTAGCTGTTACTATTTGAATAACCGGTTCGAGGAACGGAATGGCGGGACTGAAGATAAAGCCCCCGCCTTTTTTTGGCGCTTTCTGGATCTCCATAAATTTCATGGTAGAAATGATGCCCGGTATGATTGGAAAAAGCCATGTTCCCCATCGACCTTCTTCAAACTTCATCTCAAAAAGGTTCCAGTTGGTTGACCTTCACCGCTGTCCGCGATCCGGACAATTCCGTTTGCTTCTACCCCCCTGGCTCTCATTTATTTGACCCAATATCCTTCCCGCTCGCGGCCGATGCTCAGCACAGGTTGCTGGAAAAGGTGGACATCGGAGCTTCATCGTCTGCATCTGGAATTCGGCCATGTATTCAGCCAGACCACTTTGAAGGTATACTCACGATGCTTATACTTCTTGAAAATTGCTTTCTCTTTTCAACCGGCCAAGGTAGGACCAGTCCATTTTCAAAAAGGAGCTTGATTCGATGTCCGAGTACTATTGGGATAACAAGGTGGACTATTTAAGCAACACCCGAGGGCTGTATTACAATGACGATTATTTGGAATTTCTGGTGGGAACCGTTTGGAAAATCAACGCTCCCGTGAACGTGATCGATTTCGGCTACGGTTACGGCTATCTGGGCCTGAAATTGCTGCCGCTATTGCCGGAAGGCTCCTCTTACACCGGGTTGGATCGAGGTGAGGAATTGATTCGGACGGCTCGGGAGGTTTTTCGAACGCTGCCTTATTCGGCCAGATTTATCGCGGGAGATTTGGAAGAACTCCAAGTGGAGCGAAAGTACGACATTGCGGTTTGCCATGCCTTCCTGTTACATATGACAGAGCCAAAAAAGATGCTCCGCAAGATGATCGACAGTGTCGTTGACGAAGGAAGGGTGATCTGCTTCGAGCCTCATTGGATCACCGGCATGGCCGGCTACCATCTCGAAGGGGCCGACTCCTCCCGGATCATTCCGCTGGACATCCTGCAGAAGCTGTATGAGAAGGACGGGGCCCGAACGGGCAAAGACGGAAACATCGGCATTAAGCTGCCTATATACATGAGCCAATTGGGCTTGCGGAATGTGCAGTGCAGAGTAAGCGATAAGGTGAATTTCCTGGATCAAACGATGGAGCAGCCGGATAAGGAAGATCTGTTTCGCTCTATCCAGGCGGACGGATTCGCGGCCAAACCGGGAAACCAAGAGCAGTTTGTCCGTTCTTTAGAGAAGCGGGGATTGACCCCGGAGGAAGCACGCAGACAATATGAAGCTGAGGTCCTGCTTTCCGGGCTTTTTAACATGGATTCCTATTTAGCTTATGCTCCCGCCATGAAAATCTCCTTCGGCACCGTGAGAAGGTAGGGGTTTATATCTGAAGGTTGATATAAAGGGAGGATCCCCTGGGAAAAACATAAATCATTTTATTACGGTATGATTTATTGTTCATTGATCTTTAAACTTCAAATTCATATAACCTACCATATTTTCGTCGATAACATCTGCTAAACATTCTTTAATTTCTTCCGGATTGGTTTGATTAACATCCGTAATTACAATAACTTTGTTTTCCAGATCTTTATATACGACTGATACACCATTAATTCCATAAGAACGGATGTAGTTATCGATCGTGTCTTTCGCTTCCTTTAATTCTTGTTTTGAGAATTTCACTTTTTCAAATTTTAAATATTCCGTATAACTTGTTTTACTCAATACGGTATCTTTAATCTCTTGCGATAAATTTTGGTATTGCAGAACTAAATTTCCATCATCATCATAATAGAAGCCATCCGGTTCAAAGCCTGCATTTTTAACATTGGTAATTAACTGCTGTAAGTCATTTGCCATCTCCTCTTTCTTTTTTAATTCTTCTACATCTTCATTGGAATTCTTTGATTCGGAGGCATGAATTCGAATTTCTCGGTCGTCGTCACTGTCTAAATTAGAAGATGCCCCATGAGAAGTATTGGGGATTACTAGAAGTATGGTAACTACAGACGTCCAAAGTAATTGTTTTTTGATTTTCATATTTTCGCCTTCTTTAGCCAATAGAATATACTAAAACTTATGTATATTTTGTCTTTAGCTTAATAAATAACTTACTTCAAACTAATGACGCTTCGTAAAGTGATGTTGTTACAAAAAAAGCATATTTTTTACATTGTAAGAAATGACAGTAATCGCGGTTTAAGGATTGAGGTTGTGTGCAAGTTCATATTTTGCAACCAAGCAAAAATGAGAGTTTGGCAACCGAAATAGTTCTGCTATGAACTTTGTAAGATAATATCTATGATTTCGCAGGAGAATATAGGAGGTAATAGACGTAACGTTTCTGTTATGATAGAGCAAAAGCTATGTTTTCTAAGCAATATAGCAGTAACGAAAGGTGAATCATCCGATCATGTATCTTCATGAAATTACTCTGCTGAAGGACAAGATCCGCAACCCCAAGGAATATCCGTTCAGCATTCCTTCGATTCGAACCTTGGGGACCTTGAAGCTAAGGAAAAATGTAACCTTCTTCGTCGGAGAGAATGGCTCGGGGAAATCTACCCTGTTGGAGGCAATCGCCTACCAATGCGGTTTTAATACCGCGGGAGGGAGCCGGAACAATCTGTTTGAACTTGCAGCCTCCGAGGCGAGGCTCGGGGACTATATACGGCTTTCGTGGCTGCCCAAGATCAACCAGGGCTTCTTCCTGCGGGCGGAATCCTTCTACTCCTTCGCCAACCACATAGACGAGATAGCCAAGGAAGACCCGCGAATCTACCGGGCGTACGGGGGGAAATCGTTGCATGAGCATTCGCATGGAGAGTCCTTCCTGGCGCTGTTCCAAAACCGGTTCGGGCGGAAAGGAATCTATCTGCTGGATGAGCCGGAAGCCGCCCTTTCCCCGGCAAGGCAGCTTGCTTTTCTGAGCATCATCCACGAGCTGCAGAAAGATTCGCAGCTCATTATCGCCACTCATTCTCCCATTTTGCTTGGCTATCCCGATGCGGAGATTTATCATTTTGACGAACCGCCAATTCGTCCGATCCCGTACGAGGAAACCTCTCATTATCAAATCACGAGGAGATTTTTAGAGAACCGCAAAGCTTATATGAAGGAATTATTGGACTAAGGAACAGCAGTAGAGCACTGTGACCGGCTCAACGGACGGGTAAGGAAGTTTGTTGATCGAACCGGGTTAACCTGCATGGAACCAAGAAGGATGGTGAGGAGGTGCGAACTTGTGAGTGAAGATATCTTGAATTTTCTTAATGAAAGGTATCCTGTCGTTCTGCAAAAAATTGAAGCCGTGAGCGACGGAATGTACCGCTGTTACGGAAATCAAGGGATATATTATGCACGGATCGGCCAATACAGAACCTATGAAGAGCAATTGGAAGAAGTCCAGTGGACTAATTTTCTGTACGAACAGGGAGTCGGGGTTTCGCCTGCCATAGCTTCCGTAAACGGGCATGAGGTGGAAACGATGCTTCCCGGGATGCATATGTACTGGGACCAGCGGAAGCTAAGCGAGGAGCAAGTACGGCTTATGAATTTGTATCGCATTAGAATAGAACAAGACCATCCTGTTATCGGCTGGTGACCTGTTGTTGGCTGCCAAGCTCAGGGGATAGATGAACTTTATGGCTGTAAATATCGATATGATCTGTAAGTTGGTATGTATAGTAATGCGTTATTATCCCATATAGCGAAAAGTCCATAGGTCGCGGAGTGCCGGGGAACGAAAGTAAAGAAGCGTACATCCAAGACAAGCAATAATGCATGTCTTTTGGCAAGAATCCGTCCAAACCCGGCCAAGACGCGTGCACTTTGCCGATCCTGTCCCCAAAGAAGAGCAAAAGTGCATGTCTTTTTGCGCAGATTCGGCAAATCTTGGGAAAGACGAGCAAAAATGCAGGTCTTT
Organism: Paenibacillus residui; assembly: GCF_042677205.1. Classification (NCBI taxonomy): domain Bacteria; kingdom Bacillati; phylum Bacillota; class Bacilli; order Caryophanales; family Paenibacillaceae; genus Paenibacillus; species Paenibacillus residui. The sequence continues at coordinate 17,346 of NZ_JBHTIU010000012.1, read as the reverse complement.
TCCCGCCAAAAGCGGAAAATCGGCAAAATCGCCAAATTTACCTGCACTATTGCTGGTCCTTTGCGGATTTCGGCCATAATGCCTGCAAAGACCTGCACATTTGCTGGTCTTCGTTCTTTAGGGGTGCATTTTGCCGATCCTGTCTGGTCCTTTTCTCTATCATCTTGGGGTGTCCCAGGCTTCTGTAAAACGGTTCGCGCAGTGGACCCGTTTTTTTTCATCTCAACATTTTTTTCATCTGAACAGTTGATTAGGTGAGCTCATTAATATATAATATTACACGAACTAACGTTCTGTTATTCCGATCCCGGCAGAAGAGAGGTGTGGGACTGTGACCGACCGATATCCGGAAATAGACGGGGTCATTGCCTATATTCACCAGCATATCTATGAACCGTTATCGCTTGACCGTCTGGCTCGTTATGCGGCTTACAGCCCCTATCATTTCGCCCGGATTTTCAAGGAGCGGATGGGGCTTCCCCCGCTCTATTATATTTCCTCCCTGCGGCTTCAGAAGGCCAAGGATTTATTATTGAACACGAATTTAAGCATTCGCGATATCGGTCTGGAGATCGGCCAGCAGAGTCTCGGAACCTTCACGACCCGCTTTACCGAACGGGTAGGCGTGACTCCGGCAGACTTTCGGAATCAGGTGCTGCAGGCGGATAACCATTTCCGTTCCTTGCAGAGGCTGGAGCGCTGGTCTGTCTCTCATGCATCGGCAAGCGCGTATTCACGTGTAGAAGGGAATATCCAGTCAGAGATTCCGTTCGAAGGGGTCATTCTGATCGGCTTGTTTGCCAAGCCTATTCCCGAAGGGATTCCGTTATACGGAACTCTTCTGTCCTCCGTCGGGGAGTTTTGCTTCGAGGGGGTTAAGCCGGGCACATACTATTTAATGGCCACATCGGTTTCCTGGGGGATGCAGGCGAAGGATATTCTGCTGCCGCATACCACCTTGCGTACCCGGTCCAGGCAGCCCATTATTGTGGAGCCTTATTCCGCAGTTCCTTATCAGCAGGTCATGCTGCGTACACCTCGCCTGGACGATCCGCCCATTCTCATTTCGCTGCCTTTATTGATGAACCAGTTTCTTAATCGCGTTCTTCAGCATACCCATTCATTATGAGCCGGGGTCTGCTTTCGCTGAGTGAAGAAAACCATCGCTTCGATGGTAAACGCTTTAGCTCAGGTAAATTCAATGAACAATAGGGCAATGGACGAAAAGTAAGTTGAAAATCGCAGCTAGGTTGATCAATAAAGCGGTTTCTGAAAAAGCTGCGATTTCAAGTGCAATTAGAGGCAAATCAGCTTATGAAATCCAGGCAGACATCCATAAATAAAGATCGGGTTGGTTTAAATATCGTTCCCTTGACTTTTTCGTTGTCATTATCATTGTCGTCATCATAGCAATCCATAAGAAATTTGCTGTCGGGTCATGTGCTACAATCAAAGTAATTCATAAACCTAGAGGTGATATCAATGAAAATGATTACGAAAAACATCTTTATTAATTTACCAGTTAAAGATTTGCAGAAGTCGATTGATTTTTTCACGGCATTAGGGTTTGAATTCAATGCCCAATTTACGGATGACAAGGCGACCTGCATGGTAATACACGACAATATCTTTGCCATGCTTCTGGTGGAAAGCCGCTTTAAAGATTTCACCAAGAAGGAAATTGCCGATGCCACGCAGAGTACGGAAGCGATCATCGCCTTGTCGGCAGAGAGCCGGGAACAGGTGGATGAAATGGTTAACCGGGCTCTGGCCGCCGGAGGAAAGCAGACGAACGAGCCGATGGACCATGGATTCATGTACCAGCGGAGTTTCGAGGATCTCGACGGCCATCTGTGGGAAGTAATGTATATGGATGCAAGTGTGATCAATAAGTAGTAAGATGGATAATAGATAACGATTATCCAAAGGAGAAAGCTATGTGCCGAAACATCAGAACCTTGTTCAATTTCGATCCTCCGGCCACCGATGAGGAGGTACAGGCGGCCGCCCTCCAGTTCGTAAGGAAGCTATCGGGCTATAACAAGCCTTCGAAGGCGAACGAGGAGGCGTTCGATCGCGCTGTCGATGAAGTGGCTTTGGCGGCCCGCCGTTTGCTGGATTCACTCGTGACCGAGGCCGGGCCTCGCAATCGGGAGATCGAGATCGAACGGGCTCGTGCCAGAGCTGCCAGAAGGTTTGGGAACGGGAACGGCTAGCTTGAGAGTGAATGTGAAGGAAGAGGGAGAACGTTAAGGTTCTCTCTCTTTTTTTTGTGGCTGACCAATACGAAAACCACATCATACAACAAAAATCCATTGACAACAGTCAAGAATGGTTTGTATTATAGATAAAAACCAACAGAACAGTCATTAAGAATGTGGTTTTGCAGAGGAGTTCCGCCCGATTTGGTGATTTCAGGAGGTGAAGGGATGTCATTAACCTTTGAAGAGCGGAAAAGGACGATTCTGGAGCAACTGATGAAAGAGGAAAAGGTCCGGGTACCTCAGTTATCGGAGCAGTTGAACGTTTCGATGGAAACGATACGCCGTGATCTGGATCGGTTGGAAAAAGAAGGCCTGCTCAAAAAAGTGTACGGCGGGGCCGTCAAAACGCGACTGAACATGATCGAGCCACCGTTTTTGCAAAGAGCGCAAATGCACCGGGAGGAGAAGGAGGCGCTCGGCAGATGCGCTGCCCGGCTCGTCAATGACGGGGAAACGATCATGATTGACAACGGGACGACTACAGTTGAAGTGATCCGTTATTTGCACGATCGGTCAGATGTAACGATTGTTACACATTCGATCTCGGCCATGCTGCTGGCGGCGGAGATGTTTCCGGGACGGATCTTTTTTGCCGGTGGCGAGGTGGACGTCAAGCTGCAGTCGGCTGGCGGATCACTGACAGAACGGATGCTTGAGCAGTTTAAGGTTCATAAAGCGTTTATTTCCGTCGGAGGTGTCTCGCTGGTGGATGGAATTACGGACTACGATGTCAACGAGGCTAGCATCTCCCGCAAAATGATCGAGCGCGCGGAAGAAGCAATCGTCTTGGCCGATCATTCCAAGCTGGGGGTGACTACATTTGCCAAAATTGCAGATCTTCAGGAAGTATCGATGATTGTGACCGATCGGAATTGCCCTGCGGAATGGATCAGGCACCTGCAGGAGAAAAATGTAGAAATCAGGTTGGCGGAGTAGAATCGGTGAAGGTTGATCTGATCTTCATCCGGAGGAAGGGCTCCATTTGACAGGGTGGCTGCTGCGTACGGCTAAACTTCGAAAGCGCATTCAATTAAATTGATATTGCGGTATGTTGCCCGATGAAGCAGCCGAGCGGTTATTGGCTTCAGCTATACGGCAGTCGTTAGTTTTTCAGGAATGGAAGGCAAGCAAGCTTACCGCATCCTTGCAAGATTAAGATGGGAGGAACAGATTCCTATGAAGTCTGTGTTCACTTTTCGCGAAAATAACACCTTTACGATTGCGCAGTTTACGGATGTCCATTGGAATGATTGGGGAGAGCCCGGACTGGATAGCGAACGGGAAAATACCCGCTCCCGCGAACTGATGCAGATGGTAATTCGGGAGGAGCAGCCCGATCTTGTCGTTTTTACCGGTGATGTGATTACCGCAGGAAGATGTCATGACCCTGTTAAATCGTTTCGCGCCGCCGTTTCCGTTGTCGAGGATCATCAGGTGCCATGGGCGGTAGTATTCGGCAATCATGATACGGAAGCCCAGATTACGAGACAGGAACTGATGGAGGCGGTGACGGAATACCGCTATGCGGTTGCCGAACCCGGCCCGGACGAAATCAGCGGAGTCGGAAATTATATAATACAAATACAAAATGCGGATGGGAAAACCGGAGCGGTGCTTTATTTCTTCGATTCCGGAAATATGTCCTGTATTCCGCATGTCAAAGGGTATGACTGGATTCGGCGAGACCAGGTCGCCTGGTATGAGCGCGAATCCGTCCGCTTGACGGCACAGAATGGGGGCAGCCCGCTGCCGGGACTTGCTTTTCTCCATATTCCGCTGCCTGAGTACCGCGAAGTATGGGAGCGAGAGGTGTGTTACGGGCATAAGTATGAGGAAGTATGCTGTCCGCAGGTGAACAGCGGATTATTCTCGGCCATGGTTGAAAGGGGCGACGTCATGGGAACCTTCGTCGGGCATGACCATATCAACGATTATACCGGCTGGCTTCACGGAATCAGGCTCTGTTACGGACGGGCGACCGGGTTCAATACGTACGGACGCGAAGGGTTCCCGCGCGGCGCAAGAATGATTCGCCTTCACGCCGGTGAACGACGGTTCGACACCTGGCTTCGACTGGATGACGGTTCTGTCGTGATGGAGCAGCAGGAGCACCAACCGGAGGGGAAGTAAACGTTAGAAGCTGCACGGGGCGGAAACTTCAAATTATCTACTGGGACAATAGGATAGGAACGAAAAACAGGCAGACCATCCTTCGGATAACGAGGGTAGGCCTGCCTTTGTCGTATTGCTATGATAATAACGGATCCGCTCGAAGCCGGAAAATTAGCGGACGAAACAGCCCGGCGACATTCCGGTAGCTATTCCGAGCCGGTTCCAGCCGTTGATGGTATTGATCGCCATGATCAGGTCAATATATTCCTTCTCGTCGAAATGGGCACGAACCTGATCGTACACATGGTCCGGCACTCCGGCTTCCCCAATGTTGGTAACATGCTCGGCCAGCTCCAGAGCGGCCTTTTCCTTGTCCGAATAAAGGGAGACTTCACGCCATGCGGTCAGAAGCAGGAGGCGGTCGATGCTCTCGCCATTCTTCAGCATATCTTTACCGTGCTTATCGATACAGAATGAGCAGCCGTTGATTTGCGAAACCCTCACTTTAATCAGCTCGTATAAGACCGGATCCAAGCCGCTTTTTTTGACGAAGGCTTCCAGTGCCATCATGGCCTCGTAGGCCCCAGAATTTGCTTGATAGTGATTGATTCTTAGACTCATTTCCAATTCCTCCTGATTAAATGTTTGCTTGCATTAGTTAAGACAATCAAGCCCCCCGATTTGTGACATTCAGCTTAGAGAGAAGTATAATATGTCAGAAAGAGCAGAGGCGCATCAAGTCTGGAGGGTGCCGGTTGATTAAACGGGAAGGAGATGGAGTTGTTGCTCGAAGAGTTTTACTCCGATTACAAAGGCCAACTGTTCCGGATCGCTTACCGCATGCTGGGATCGGTAGCGGATGCGGAAGATATCGTGCACGATGTATTTGTAGGTTTATCCAGGCAGGATTGGAACCAGGTGGTAAGCCCAAAATCCTATTTAGTGAAAACGACAATTAACCGCTGTCTTAATTTACTGCAGTCCGGTGCCCGCCAGAAGGAGCAGTATGTGGGCCCGTGGCTGCCGGAGCCGATCCTGGACAGCATCGATGGACAGCCGGAAGAGAAGGCGGAAAGGGACGAGCGAGTGAGATACGCGCTGCTGGTCATGCTGCAAACTTTGTCTCCGCAGGAACGGGCGCTCTTTATCCTGAAGGATATTTTGGGATATAGCTACCCGGAAATAGCTGGGATGCTGGAGCGGACCGAGAGCAACTGCCGGAAAATATTCAGCCGGGCCAAGCAGAAGATGAATCAGGCAGCACCGGAGCCGGCAGAGGGCTTGGAGGAAGAGTCAGGTGAAGTGGCGGCCTTTTTTGTCAAACAGTTCATTCATGCCGTTCAAACCGGGGACGTCCAAGGCCTCGTCAAGCATTTGCGGGAAGAAGTGACGCTCATTACGGATGGCGGCGGCAAAACAAAAGCAGCCTACAGGCCGATCTTTGGCATGGACCGCGTACTTGCTTTCCTGCGTGGCGTGAAGACCAAAGGCACCTTCGACGGGGAGATGGCAGCCGTTCATTTGAACGGGGAGGTCGGGGTGCTGTTAACCCGCCAATGGCGAGCCGTTCTGGCGATTTGTTTTCACTGGGAACCGCGCTCAAGACCAATTTTGAACATTTATATGGTCATGAACCCGGATAAACTTCGTCGTTTTCAGGAGATCAAGCACTAATGCAGAAAGTTTGGGATAGGAGGGTTTATATGGATGCGGATAAGAAGCTTAAGCGCACGGACGATGAGTTCACCATTGAATGCAGCGACATTATTTTACAAGAATATAGAGCTGAAGATTTGGATGACTTATATGCTCTGACGCAACAGCCCGAGATTACAGAGTTTTTGCCGGATTGGAACGTTCCTAAGGAGCAAAGGCTTCACTGGTTAATCCATTATGAAATGGTCGAGAATAAAAAATTCCTCCAAGCGATCACAGAAGGAGGGCATATTGATCAGCTTCGTCTTCGTCTAGGAATTATTTTGAAGGCAACCGGCGAGTTTATAGGCTGGTGCTGTACGGGGATAAAGGAGGAATTACCGCCGCCAAATAGAGAGATTGTGTTTGCCATCTCCAGAGATCATAGAAGTATGGGGTACACTACCCAGGCCGTACAGGCGACAATCAAGTATTTATTTGAGCACACGAAGGTGGAGGAATTGAACGCGGTAGCTCTGACCCATAACCTTCCCTCCAATAAAGTGATTCAAAAATGCGGGTTTGACCTTGTGAACAGGATTGAGATCGACAACGAGCCATATAATCATTACAAAATTCGCAGGAGTCAATGGATACAGTAGGCGAGTAGACTTGGATTATTCCGAACAAAGGCTTCTACAGTTTATTGAAGAATTTCGATTATATTGATGGTCAATTTTGGAACAGAGAGGAAGAAAGCTTAATGTCAGAGGTATATCTATGAACGAACATTGAACCATTGAGCTTACCAAGCAAAATAATAAACCCGGAAGAGATAATAAAGATAATTCCTATCAATCTTTGAATATATTAGAGCTTAATAATTCAACTTTCGCAGCTTAAATTCGGCAGATAAGCCTTGATTTTCGTTTTAGTAGTGAACTTTTTTGGACAACCCCGGATCGTCTACCGGATGGAGTAAAAGACAAGCAAAACTGCAGATCTTTTTTGGAAAAAACCGCGGAGTGCCCTATTCTAAAGCGATAATGCACGTCTTTTTTAGAAAAAGCCACGCAATGCCCTATTCTAAAGCGATAATGCACGTCTTTGGAGCGATTTTTGCGAAATGGCCCCATTTTGTGAAAAAGACGTGCACATTTGAGCGTCTTTCGCCTTCTTTTTGGAAAAGGGCACGATTTTAATGTATTTTTGCTCGTCTTTTCGATGTCTTCACCGACCCGGATGCGACGTTGGCTTTCCCTCAGGTCTCCGTCAGGAGCTTATTTTAAAAATATAGTGTATAGAGTATCCGGAAAGTTTGTGTGATGAGGCTGAAGGCTGCGATGATTAGAGGACAAGCTTCCAGTCCCTGGAGTTGTTGGCTATCAAGTGGAAAATGGACATGAGCATTTACTTATGACATTTGTGGAAGGTTGTTCCGCGAATCAATATGAATCGGAGGAAGGGCAAGGTTCAGCCCGAGAACCATCGAGATTGAGAAGGGATATAACCAGGAAAATGACGATTGGGACGCCAGATTATATTAATTTGAACATCAGGATGTCAATGACGGATTCATTCGGACTGCTCGAAAAAATAACGAGCTAAACATCGGCATCTCCGCTATAATACGGATAAACCATCATGATGTCGGACTTCATTCAAGAAAGTGAAAGGAGGATTCATGGACGATCAGGCTCTTTCCAGGCTAGGCCGGTACATCCCGTATTTGACGGGAGATCACAAGCTTGTCCGCATTCATAAAGGCTATTCGAATGACGAGAAATACCGTGTCTCACATCCGGATGGTAGGCGGTATCTTTTGCGAATGTTTGATTTGAAGCACTGGAACTCCAAAAAAAGCGAGTTCAATGTCCTGCAAAAAATGGAGAAATACAACGTAAAATGCTCGAGACCGGTTGATTTCGGAGCCGTGGAGCCGTTGGATAAAGGATACATGCTCCTATCCTATATTGAAGGTGAAGATGCCGAGGAGCATATCGGCGCTTTATCCGAACAAGCCCAGTATGCCATTGGGAAGGAGGCGGGGGAAGAGCTGCTCAGGATGCATCAATATACCGCTTCTGCTGAAGTCCCTGGATGGTTCGAACGCAAATATAAGAAGCACAGACAGTACATAGAGCAGTATCAAGCTTGCGGTTATAAGCTGAGGGAGGCTCCCCGGATCGGGTCTTTTATCGATGACTATATTCATCTGATGAAGCAGCGTCCCAACTTATTTCAGCATGATGACTTTCATGTCGGGAACTTGATCATTAAGGATGAGAAGTTGGCGGGGATTATTGATTTTAACCGCTATGACTGGGGCGACCCGATCCATGAATTTTTGAAAACGGGATTATTCAGCAGCGAAGTGAGTGTTCCTTTTGCGATCGGTCAAATCGTAGGGTATCACAAGGGGAGCCATCCGGATGAGCTTTTCTGGAAGTTATATTCCTTGTATCTGGCGATGAGTATTTTTTCATCCATCGTATGGATTCTGCGGGTGAAGCCGGAGGAACTGGATCAGATGTTGGAAAAGCTCCATAGAGTGATAGAAGATCACCATGGTTTTGAAGAAGTCAAGCCCGGATGGTATGCTTAGAGCAGCCTTCGTCCATAACGCAGGCAAGCTGAATCTATGGCACATGCGGAGACCTTGATTAGCCAAGGAAACAGAAGCTTAGCTTGGAAAATATATAAGTATAGGGGGAGAAGGGATGAGAAAATGGTTTGTTTTGTTCACGGTTTTGGCCATCCTTCTGGTCGGGTGCAGCAGCCGTCCGCCAATGCCAAGCCTAACCGCCGATAATATCAAAATTCCGGTCGTTCTGGGCACGTACTCCTGGAAAAATGTCGTTGCAGATGCGCCTGGACCGGATTATTTGGTCAAAGACACGGAGCCGGTCGCCGTTTCACCGGGTACAGAAGTCACCATTAAATTTTCGGGCAAGCCGGACCGCATGATCCTGTCCAGATGGGAAGGGCAGGAAAGCAGAGAAGAGGTTGAACTTGAGTCTAACAAATTTACTCTTCCGGAGGAAAAAGGGGAGTATATCTACTCCATTCGTGCCGAGTGGGGGAAGAATAAAAGCGGATTATATGCATTTATAGTTAAGGTAGAGTAGACTTAAGCTTCATCGTTGATCGGCTGCCTTGTATTCGGAATAGGACGCTTTATAGAATAATCATATAAATAAGCTCCATCCGGTTGACATGGATAAATTATTTCACTATACTGTTCTGTAATCTTATATGTGATATACGTTGAAAGAGCCCAGTAGTCGCTTAATCCCTGTTCCAGAAAGTCGGGGGTGATGGAACCCGATACACATTAAGCCGGCGAATTACACTCTGGAGTATCTCGGGTAATGCCGAGCGGAAGCGGCGAACGATATTTCGCCGAGAGCGGCACGAATGGAGCGCGCAAGCGCCGGCTCCCATTGGTGCAATCTGGGTGGTAACGCGGTTATACAATCGTCCCTATGTCTACAATAGACAAGGGGCGTTTTTTTATTTTCAACGTAAAATCATCTTGCTATGGCAGATATTAATTGAAGGAGTGGCAAGGCAATGAATATTATTGACGAACTCGAGTGGCGCGACGCCATCAATCAGCAGACCGACGCCGAAGGGCTTCGCGAATTGACTAATGAGAAATCCATTTCATTATACTGTGGTGTGGACCCGACCGGCGACAGCATGCATATCGGCCACTTGATTCCATTCATGGTACTGAAACGCTTTCAGCTTGCCGGCCATCGTCCGGTCATTCTGATCGGCGGCGCAACGGGGACGATCGGCGATCCGAGCGGCCGCCAAACGGAGCGCTCTCTGCAAACGCTGGAACAAGTCCAGGCCAATGTCGAGGCGCTGACGGCCCAGTTGAAAAAGCTGTTTATCACCGAAGGAGACAACCAAATTCGCCTGGTCAACAACTACGACTGGACGCACAAAATCAATATTATCGAATTTCTGCGCGATTACGGTAAAAACTTCAGCATCAACTCGATGCTTGCCAAAGATGTTGTGGCCAGCCGGCTGGAAAGCGGAATTTCGTTTACCGAATTCTCCTACCAGATTCTGCAGTCGATTGACTACCTGCATCTGTATGAGAATGAAGACGTACAGCTGCAAATCGGAGGCTCCGATCAATGGGGCAACATTACAAGCGGTCTGGATCTAATTCGTAAGAAGAAAGGACCTGAGGCCAAAGCATTCGGTCTGACCATTCCGCTAATGCTGAAGGCTGACGGCACGAAATTCGGCAAGACGGCGGGAGGGGCGATCTGGTTAGATCCCAACAAAACGACTCCTTACGAGTTCTACCAGTTCTGGGCCAATACCGATGACCGCGATGTCGTGAAATACTTGAAGTACTTCACTTTCCTGTCCAAGGAGCAGATTGACGAGCTGGAGGAGAAGGTACGGACCGAGCCGCATAAGCGCGAAGCGCAAAAAACACTCGCCGAAGAAATGACAAGGTTTGTCCATGGCGAGGAGCTGCTGGAGCAGGCGAAGCGGATCACAGCCGCTTTGTTCAGCGGGGATATTAAATCGTTGACCGCGGACGAGATCGAGCAGGGCTTCAAGGAAATGCCGACGTACGAAGCCACACGGGATTCCAAAAATATCGTTGAATGGCTGGTCGAGCTAGGCATTGAGCCGTCCAAGCGGCAGGCCCGCGAGGACATTACGAAGGGCGCAATCTCGATCAACGGCGAGCGCATCAACGATCTGGAACTGGTCGTGACTGCCGATCAAGCGATCGGCGGACGCTTCATCATTATCCGCAAGGGCAAGAAAAACTACAGCCTGGTCAGATTGTCTTAGACGTAAAGAATGATAAGAAGCTGCCCTTTGGTATAGCAGAGGCGCAGCTTCTTGTTTTGTTTAAGCAAGGTAAGATGACTCCGTCCTGAACAGCTTTTAACTTAAATTCGGCCTTAGTAAAATGTTATAAACTTGCGGTGTTTCAACCCGTATATACTCTTTATAATTGTTTTTGGGATTGATGCGGGGGCAGAAGTATGTATATACTGATTGATGACTGGGGGTGTTAAGGATGGCAATTTCAATTGCCGGAAGAAGAAGCTGCTCATGCAAAGCCTGGCATTAGGGCGATACTTTGCATGGGCGGACAGTTATTAGAGCATGTCGCCCGAGAGAGCTTATATCGTTTCTAATAATGGGCTTTGCACCTTGTTTTCGCTTTTATAAAAAATAAGGGGCTGAGAGCATGAACCAACCATTCATTAGAAACCATCAATATAACTTAATCAAAAAGCAGACAGGCCTGCTTAAGAATGCCTGCAGCAACGTTTCCGACCCGAAAGTGGTGGAATCGGTCAGATACAGCGCTCAATCGAAAATGATCGAAGCGTTCCCGGATGCCACAGAGCTTCAACAACAATTGCTGGAGAAGATTGCAACGCTTCATACGGCCGAACAATTCCAGCACTATCTGGAGTCGTTGGAGCCTTATTTGGCGGAGTTTCCGCAAATCACGGGAAAGCAGCTTAACAAGCTGTTCCCTAAAATCAAAAAAATGAAGCAGCCTGATTTGACCGCTCTCGATTACCGCCATCTCACTTATCTGGGCTGGGTAGATATAGCGACAAATAAATTGTTTCTTGTCTATCCTCTGAACGGGAAATTCGTCGGCATCGAGGGTAGATTTACTCCGACGAACAAGGGCGTGTGCTTTTTGTGCAATCGCCACGAAGACGTTGCTTTATTCTCTGCGATTACGAAACACAGACCGGCCAAAGCTTCACCTGACTACTACAAGGCTATCGGGAACTATGTATGCGTGGACAGCGAAGTTTGCAATAAGAATATTACCGATGTCACCGCACTGGAAAAGTTCGTTCGAGAAGTGACGGGATACGAGGAAATATAATAAAACTATAGAGACCTGGCAAGACGAAAGCCAGGGTCATCTATTCGAAACGCAGGGTGACTGCGGCGGCGCCAGGTCGCCCCGCAGCCTCCGGTTTCTTCACCCAGCTGCCGCCGCAGACCACGTCATAAAATCATGGTTTGTAGATGACTCTCTCTGTCAGCTAAAGCTCAAAACTCAGGGCAAAATGGCGAATGACCGGACCGGGAAGCCGGAAGCTTTCTCCGGTTTGGGGACAAGATTGAAAATGACGGCGCCGGTTGCCGGAACCTTGTCCAGATTCGTTAATAGCTCTACTTGATAAGTGTCCTGCTCCAGCACATAGTATTCGCTTATAAGCGACCCGTTTCTCCGATAATCGAGACTGGAATCCGTATCGAACGTTTCGTGACCGATCGCCTTAATTTTTCTCTCCTCGAACAAAACCTTCAGCGCCTCCAGAGACCAGCCGGGCACGTGGCTATGGCCATCGTCATCCTTGTTGTTGAAGGCTTCCACATCCGGCCAGCGCTTGCTCCAGTCCGTACGCAGCGCGACGAACGTACCGGGTTCGATATGGCCGTGTTCCTCTTCGAAGCGCAGCAGATCTTCAACGCTTAAGGCGTAATCGTTATTCTCCGCCGCTTCTTTAGACTTATCGATGACCACAAGCGGCAGCACCAATTCCTTCAAATCCAGTTCGTCCAAATATCTCGTATTCCGAACGAAATGAATAGGAGCATCCAGATGCGTTCCATATTGTCCGACAAATTTAAAGCTTTGGGCCAGGAAACCGTCGTCATGGGTAAACATGGCTGAAAATTCGGCGGCGGGAAAGGCGGAAAAATGCGGGGATTCCGGACCAAACGTGTGCGTCAGGTCCACCCATTCTTTTTCCTTCAGCAAGGCAAGGGCTTTGATCAATTCATTCGCCATCGGATCACCTCATCATATTTTCTACAGCTTGCTTAAGCAAAAAATAAAGCCTCATTCCAGAAACAGAAGAGGCTGCGGCAACAGGATGATTCTTCTTATCTTCAAGCTCTACGCTTCCGGAATTAGCACCCTTCACCGGATGACTGGTGCAGAGGCTTCCAAGGGCCAGCCACCCACTTCTTTCGGATAAGAAAATCGGTTATTGACTTCTACTTTAAATGCTTAAATAGCCGAGTGTCAAGGCAGTAAGACAGAGTCCTCTGCAAAAAAAGCGGGGTTTGTTACCCGTTGGCTTTCCTCGGCCAGACAAAATTGGAAATGGTTATGAGCAAATCAATTCCGAGCGCCAATGTCCATACTTTTAATATTTTAGACAGGGCTTCCGTCCGGTCGGGATCGTCAATGAAGTAAATGAGGGCGGCAAGGCATCCGGCGCCGATCAGATAAGCCAGCACGTGTTTCAACCAGCTTTTGAAATAATTGATCGCATACTCCATTCCGTACAGCTTGACCGGTTTGGGGCCTTGCTTGGCGACGTAATAGCGAAACCGTTCGTCTGCCCATTGGATCATGCTTTTGCCGAAGGCAATCGATACCCCTATATAGACGGCGGCAATTGCGTGTGCGGTAGTGGCGGTTGCTCCACGGTACAAATCGACGCCGGTCGTAATTAATAAAATCAAGTCCACAACCGGGGTCAATGCAAGCAGGAACACTCCCAGCTTCTGTTGTTTCAAGACGTATCTAGCAAATAATCCTAAAATAATGACGACCCAGAATGCAATTTCACAGGCTACAATCATCCAGGCTACTAAATTCATGCGAACGCTCCTTCTTCATCGGTGTATTCCTTGTTAACAAGAAACATTATAACAGGAGGCTTTAAATAATACAATTGTATTAAATAAATTGTGTAAAACTTTAGGGTCCGGTATAATAAAAGCATGCCAAAACTAGTGGATCATGAAGAAAGAAGAAATCATATCGCGGAAGCAACCTGGCGGGTCATCTTAAATCAGGGGATGAAGGGGGCGACGGTAAGAAATATTGCCAGAGAAGCGGGTTTATCCTTGGGCGCGCTGCGCCATTATTTCTCAACCCAGGATGAGCTGCTCGTCTTTGCAATGAAACTCGTCAAGGATCGGGCGACGGAGCGCATTCAACAAATCGCTATGTCCGACCTGCCTCCGAAAGACAAGATTTTGAACATTATGCTGGAGCTTGTGCCCTTGGATGAGAATAAGATGGCGGAAATGGAGGTATGGTTTGCGTTCACCTTCTATACAAGGCACAAGAACGATGTGCTTGATGCACAGCATGATGGAATTTATGCCGGAATGAAGAAGCTGATCGATTACATGGACCACCATCACATGCTGCGGAACAACCTGGACAAAGAAATCGAAACGGAAAAGCTGTACGCCCTGATCGATGGGATAGCCATCCATGCCTTGTTGGAGCCGCATCGGGTGAATAAAGAGCGGATCAAGGCCGTTCTGTCCCAGCATCTCGACTCCATTTGCGCTGAAGGCTGAATATCGGCAGTTGGCCGAGTACCGCAGGCCGGAGCTGATTCCGAAGGAAGACTTGACGAAATCGAAAGATTAACGTATGATTTACGTAAATTCAATGTGTAAGGGGAAATTTTGATGTCGGTGATCGTTCTTAACTCGTAATTGGATAAATTCAGTCATGATGAACAGAGTCGTTTTGCTTGCTGACTGCTATTTCAGCAGGTTTCTTTCGTGATGCTCATCGTGCTGATCTCTTGAGTTAAGAACATGACAATTTCCGCCTGCAGACGGCATAAAATTGCGTGCTCTTCGAGCACGCTTTTTTTATTCGGCCAACGATGCATGTTTGGGCACAGCCAGGGTCGGGGACATTCGTCCGAGACACAGATCCCGGAAGGTGCCGGACTTGATCCGCATCGTATTTGCCGTACCGCTATGACAGGGATGGGGAGCGTATGCTCTTACCCATCCCTGTTTTTTTGCAAATATATGGAAGTATAAGTTGGTTTCACCGTATACCTGTTCTTGTATTTCATCGGTAAACGCGCCTGTCCAAAGGACGGTGGCAGCCGTTTATCCTTGGTATAGCAGTGGTTTTCACCGTTGAATGCATTCTGCCGACTTAGGCTTATTACTATTATTGGAGGATATGAACCAATGAACGAAATGAATTTGAAGCGACTGGAATATGACAAAATTAAAAATCAACTGATCACTTTCACCATCTCATCTGGAGGCAGAAGCCTGGCCGAGCAGCATCAGCCAAGCCCGGACGAGGCCGTCGTCAGAGAATGGCTGGAGGAGACATCGGAGGCGGCCGCCCTGCTTGCAGCGGGCTCGAGCGTTCCTTTGTCGGCGATGGAAGGGATCGAACCGTTCCTGGCTGCGCTGGGCAGAGGAAGAATCTACAATGAGAAGGAACTCGGCCAATTGAATGGCTGGTTAAGCACGGTAGGACAGATGAAACGTTATATGGACGCTAAGCGGCAGATTGCCCCGACCATCAGCCGCTACTGCGATTCGTTGCATGAATGCCCGGCGCTCCGCGAGCATCTGGAACGCTGTATCCGCAATGGTGCTCTGACCGATCAGGCCAGCGCGGCCCTGGCCGATGCCAGACGTCACATTGTGCTGTTGGAGTCCAAGATCGAGCGCAAGGTGAGCCAGACATTGGGCAAATACAAACATGCGTTGCAGGAGCACCTGGTCAGCCAACGTCACGGGCACTATGTGCTTCCGGTAAGGCGGGATTTCCGCAAGCAGGTGCCGGGTACGGTATGGGATGAATCGGCGAGCGGACAGACCTTGTTTATTGAGCCTGCCGATGTAGCCGAGCTGCATACCGAATGGCAGATGTGGAAAGCGGAGGAGGAGCGCGAGCGGATGATGGTGCTTTCCGAGCTGTCGGAAATGGTGGAAAGCCAAGGCAGCAAGCTGAAAGCGAATTTGGAGGTCATGGCCTCCCTAGACTTCATATTCGCACGTGCCAAGCTGTCCCGCACCTGGGACGGCATCCGCGTTCGGCTATCCGCTCATCCGGTCATCAAGCTTGTCGATGCGAAGCATCCGCTGCTCGGCAAGGAATGCAAGCCGTTGAACGTATCGATCGGACGGCAGTGGAGGCAGCTCATCATCACTGGGCCGAATTCAGGAGGGAAGACGGTCACGCTGAAAACGATCGGCCTGCTGACGCTTATGGTGCAATCTGGCCTGCTGATCCCCGCCGGGGAAGGAACGGTCTTCGGGATATTCGAGCATGTGATGGCCGATGTCGGTGACGGACAGAGCATAGAGCACTCGCTCAGCACCTTCTCCGCTCATATGGCCAACCTCAAGGAGATGCTGGAGGTGGCAGGAGGCCGCTCGCTGCTGCTGCTGGATGAGTTGGCGGCCGGGACCGATCCCGGTGAAGGCATCGCGTTATCGATCGCGCTGCTGGAAGAATTTCTGCGGCGCGGTTCTCTCGTAGCGGCGACGACCCACTTCAACGAGATCAAACGCTTTGCCGCACAAACTCCGGGATGCACGAATGCGCGCATGGTATTCGATCCGGAGACGCTGCGCTCCTTGTATCGTCTGGAAATCGGCGAGGCCGGCGACAGCTTCGCCTTCGCGATCGCCCGCCGCTTCGGGCTGCCGGAGCATGTGGTCGTCAGGGCGGAGGAACGCGCGGCTGCAGGCCGTGCAGACGGGAGCGGCGAGAGGCCGGAAGCGGGCAGCGTAGTGGAATTCATTCCGCTGCCGGATGACGATGAAGAGGAGATTTCGAGGGGGAGTATGGACGCTTCACAAGGCGAAGAATTGTCCCAACAAGCTGCCGGGACGGGAAGCCTTCGTCAGGAGCCTGGAGCCGATCGGCAGCAGCCGGCGGCGAACCGTCCGCTGCAAGTGGGGGACAGCATATGGATTCTGCCGCTGAAGTGTACCGGAACGATACAGCAGTTGATCGATGCCAAGGAGGAGGCAGTGGTTCAGGTGATGGGCAAAAAGCTGACCATCAGCCATCGGTTCTTGTCGCTGGATCTCCCCGTGGAGGAGTCGCATTAAGACTTGAAGGCAGGAAGGCCCCGAGTACTTGCCAAAGCTGCCGCTGCCGTGTCCATCGCTCTGTCAAGGTGATACAGCAAGCGGTCATGGACTCAGACATAAGGTCACTCCGTTTTGCGTCAGTTCCGGGGCATATTGAAAGCTGAAGACTGAACGCATACAAACAATAACAACCACGTCAAATTGGACGTGGTTGTTTGCGTCCGTGCGAAGGCGGCGATAGATATGGTTGCAGAACAGGTTGCCGGGCGATTGGGGAGAAAAAGCAGTGGGGGTGGGTGATTTAACTGTATTGTATGTAGGTAAATTCAAGCGAATAGTAGAAAATGAATTAACTACCTTGAAAATTCGTCTATTTTACCGTCTGCAGGCATCGTTGCAAGCGGAGGAATCGGCTAGGCCCCCTAATTCCGGAGTCCGCACCATAAAAAAATAACCATGTATACAATTCCTCTCT